>CADCUB010000122.1 GCA_902805775.1 uncultured Frankineae bacterium
CGGTCCTGCGCGCGCTCTGCTGCCGTCGTGGGCCGGCGGTCAGGCATGCACCTCCAGGCTCAGCGCCCGGTGGTCCGACAGCGGCAGGTCCCAGACCCGCGGGTCGCCCGCCGTCGTGACGCCGCGGCCCAGCACGTGGTCCAGCTGCCGGGTCGGCGCTGCGGCGGGGAAGGTCAGCCCGGGCGCCATCGGCGTCAGCCCGGAGGAGCGGCGTGCGCGGTGCGGCGGCATGTTCAGATCGCCGGCCAGCAGCAGGCGGGGCGCGTCCGCCAGGGTCCGCGCCAGGCGACGCAGCTGCACGACGTTCCAGCCCTCGACGAAGCTCAGGTGCGTCGACACGACGGTGAGCGGGCCGTCCGCACCCTCCAGCTCGGCGACGGCCGCGACCCGCGGCTCGTCGCGCACGACCTGCGGCGTGCGCCTGCCGGAGAAGACCACGGGCACGGGCAGGCGCAGCGCCGGCAGGTGCACCGTGCGCCAGGACCGGACGGGCAGGCGGCTCAGCAGCGCCACGCCGTACGCCGGCTCGTCGGCGGAGGCGCCGTCACGGGCGGGTCGCCAGGTGCCCGGCAGCCCGGTGAGCGCGGGGACGAAGCGGGCCTCGCGGTAGCTCCCGGCCTGCGCTGCCAGCTCGGTGAGGTCGGCCGAGCCGGAGCGCGGCTGTGCCCGATCGACCTCCTGCAGCGCGAGGACGTCGGCGTCCAAGGTCGCCACAGCGGCGCTGAAGCGGGACAGCTCGACCCGGTCGTCGACGAGCGACCGGCCGTGCAGGACGTTGAAGGTGGCCAGGCGCACGGGGTGGCCCTACCCGCGCACGGACCGTGCCCGCACCCGGTGCTGCTGGGCCTGGGCCCGCCCGTCCGCCCCTCCGGCCCGTCCCGCCAGCCCCTCCGACCACCCCTACCCCGACGCCGCCCGCCCCTCGGCCCGACCGCCGACGCCGCCCGCGCGGTAGTCACTGCCGGCGGCCGGGCTCCGCGTGCGCGACGGCGTCGGGGGTAGGCGTGTGCACCGTGACGGACGAACGCACGGCGCTGCGCGAGGCGCTCAAGCGCACGGCGGTGGAGCTCAAGCACGGCGACGTCCCGTTCGCGCTCGGGGGCGGGTACGCGGCGTGGGCTCTCGGCGGGCCGGAGCCCGAGCACGACGTCGACTTCGTCGTGGCCGACACCGACCGCGAGCAGGCGGCGCGCGTGCTGCAGGCGGCCGGCCTGGAGGTCGAGCGCCCGCCGGAGGACTGGCTGTTCAAGGTGTTCCTCGACGGCGCCATGGTCGACGTCCTGCACCGCATCGGGGGTGACCCCGTCGAGCGCGAGCTGCTGGAGCGCGCGGTGCAGACGGAAGTCCTGTCGGTGCGGATGCCCGTGCTCGCCGCGACCGACCTGCTGGCCGGGAAGCTGCTCGCGCTGTCCGACCACTACTGCGACTTCGGGAAGGTCCTGCCGTCCGCGCGGGCCCTGCGCGAGCAGGTCGACTGGGACCGGCTGCAGGAGCAGGTCGGTGACAGCCCCTACGCGCAGGCCTTCCTCGTGCTCGTGCGGCTGCTGCAGATCGCCCCGGGCTGACCTCGCCGGGCTGAGCGCTCCGCCGGGCCGGCTGAGCGCCTGACCACGGTCGCAAACCCTGTCCACAGAAGCGCGTGCGGGTCTGTGCTGCAGGCCCGCGGTCCCGCACCGTCGACCTCGCCGGGCGACCGCCCGGCAGCCCGCGCCGGCCGTCGGGCCGGTGCTCTCCAGGAGGTCCTCATGCGTGCTCTGTCCGTCGTCCGCAACGCCCCCGTCCGCGCCGCCGTCCGCCTGCAGACCCTGCAGGCGGAGCGCGAGGCCGGCATGACCACCGCCGAGTACGCGGTCGGCACCGTCGCCGCGTGCGGCTTCGGTGGCGTCCTGTACAAGGTCATCACCAGCGGCCCGGTGCTCGAGCTGGTCACCTCGGTGATCTCGCGCGCCTTCAAGCTGGCGTTCTGAACCTGCGGCTGCGGACCCGGGCCGGCGCACGTCGCCGGCCCGGGTGCCCGGGAGGCTCCGGGCCGGGGGGCGGGGACCGCCGAGGCGCCCTGCCGGACGGCGGCATGGTCACGGCCGAGACGGCCGTCCTGCTGCCGGTGCTGCTGGTCGTGCTGGCTGCGGCGGTCGGCGTCCTGGCGTGCGTCGCGGCTCAGCTGAGCTGCGTCGACGCCGCCCGCGCCGCTGCGAGGGTGGCCGCCCGTGGTGACGGTGCCGCGGAGGTCCGCCGGGCCGGGGAGCGCCTGGCCCCGGCCCACGCCGCCGTCTCGGTCCGACGTGACGACGGCACCGTGGAGGTCGTGGTGTCGGCGCGGGTGCGACCGTTCGGACGCGGGCTGCGGCTCCCGGCAGTCGCGGTGCGCGGGCGCGCTGTGGCCGCCGTCGAACCAGGGTCGCCGTGACGCCCCCCGGCGGCGGGCGGGTGGCCGGAGTCCGGTGCTGCGGCGACGGCGGCGTGGCGACCGTCCTGGTGCTGTCCCTGGCCGCGGTCCTGGTGCTCCTCGGGGCCGTCGCGGCCACCCTGGCAGCCGTCGCCGTCGCCCGTCAGCGGGCCGCCTCCGCCGCCGACCTGTCCGCCCTCGCGGCCGCGGCGGTGACCCTCGAGGGCCCCGACGTCGCCTGCGAGCGCGCCCGCCGCCTGGCCGCACGAGCCGGGGCACGGGTGTCGTCGTGCACGGTCGAGGGTGACGTCGTGCAGCTCGTCGCCGAGGTGCGCCCGCCGGGCCCGCTCGGGCGCATGGGCACCGCCTCGGCGAGGGCGCGCGCCGGTCCGGTCGGCTGAGCCGGGCAGGGCGCCGCCGACGTCAGTGCCGGGCGCGCCCCTGGTCGTCCCTGAGCGTCTCACCGGTGTGCGGGAGGGCCGCCGAGCGCTCGCGCTCGAGCTCGGCCTCGAGCCGGGCGTTGCGCTCGGTCAGGCTCTCCTGCTCACCGCGGGCACTGCGCACCTCGCGCTTGAGCGCGCTCTGCTTGCGGCGCTTGCGGGCGGCGCCGCCCGTCATCATCCCGAGCGCCAGCACGGCGAGGGCGCCGACGGCGAGCCCGAACAGGAAGATGCCGCCGACCGAGACGTTCGACAGCGAGACGCCGAACGCCTCCGCCGAGACCGGGTCGGTGTTGGAGAAGTACATGCCCGCGCCGAGCACCAGGCACAGGACCAGCAGGATCGCGCCGAGAAGCACCACAGCGAGCTCCAAGCGGGAGAGGGACGTGTCAAGCCTTCCCTTACCCCCGCGCCACCTCCGCCAGACCGCTGGCGAGGACGACGTCCAGGAAGGTGACGGCGCGCGCCTTGTCGAGCGGCTCGTTGCCGTTGCCGCACTTGGGCGACTGCACGCACGACGGGCAGCCCGAGGGGCACTCGCAGGCCGCGATCGCCTCGCGGGTGGCGCGCAGCCAGTCCGCGCCCCGCACCCAGCCCTGCTCGGCGAAGCCGGCGCCGCCGGGATGGCCGTCGTAGACGAAGACCGTGCACGTCCCGGTGTCGGGGTGCAGGGCCGTCGAGACACCGCCGATGTCCCAGCGGTCGCACGTCGCGAACAGCGGCAGCAGCCCGATGGCCGCGTGCTCGGCGGCGTGGGCCGCTCCCGGCACGTCGGCCCAGCCGATCCCGGCGGCCTCGAGCCGAGCCAGGTCGACGGTGTACCAGACCGCCCGCGTCCGCAGCTGGCGCGGCGGCAGGTCGAGCGGCTCCTCGCCGAGCACCTCCCCGCTGCCGACCCGCTTCTTCAGGTACGACACCACCTGGTGCGTCACGTCGACGGTCCCGAACACGAGCTCGACCTGGTCGTACGCCGCGGTCCGCAGGCTCTCGACGATGGCGATGTCGGTGACCTCGCGGGCCGACGTCGTGTGCTCGGGCTCCTCGGCGTGCACCAGCGCGACCGACTCCTCGAGGTCGAGGTGGTCCACCACCCACGACTCGCCCTGGTGCAGGTAGACGGCGCCCGTGTGCGCCTGCGTGTGCGAGGCGGCGGCGTCGACGGTCCCGAGCAGCCGGCCGGTGCCGGCTTCGACGAGGCGCACGGGCGGGCCGCCCGTACCGCGGATGTCGACCTCGGGCCGGTCGCCCGAGGTCCAGAACCAGCCCTTGGGGCGGGCCCGCAGCGTCCCGCGCCGCACGAGGTCGCCCAGCAGCAGGCGCACCGCCTCGGGGTCGCCGAACAGCGGCAGGTCGGCCTCGGTCAGCGGCAGCTCCACCGCGGCGCAGCACAGCTGCGGGCCCAGGACGTAGGGGTTGCCGGGGTCGAGGACCGTCGCCTCCACCGGCCGGCCGAACAGCGCCTGCGGGTGGTGGACGAGGTAGGTGTCGAGCGGGTCGTCGCGCGCCACGAAGACCGCCAGCGCGCCCTGGCCGGCCCGTCCGGCGCGGCCCGCCTGCTGCCACACCGACGCGACGGTGCCGGGCCAGCCGGTCAGCACGACAGCGTCCAGGCCCGAGACGTCCAGGCCGAGCTCGAGCGCGTTCGTCGCCGCCACCCCGAGCAGGTCCCCGGACTGCAGGCGCTTCTCGAGCAGCCGACGCTCCTCCGGCAGGTAGCCGGCGCGGTAGGCGGCCACCCGCTCCACCAGCGGGGGCGCGGCCTCGTGCAGCGCCCGCCGGGCCGACAGCGCCACCGACTCCGCGCCCCGTCGTGAGCGGACGAAGGCGATCGTGCGGGCACCCTCGACGACGAGGTCGGCGAGCAGGTCCGCGGTCTCCGCCGTCGCCGACCGCCGGACCGGGGCACCGTGCTCACCGCTCCCGCCCGGACCACCGCCGGCACTCGCCACCCCGCCCGGGTCCCCGACCGCGCCCCGTCCCGCGACCCCACCCGCAGCGCGAGACGGCGCACCACCGAGCTGCAGCGGCGGCTCCCACAGCGCGAACTCCGTCGACCCCCGCGGCGAGGCGTCGTCGGTGACCGGCACGACCGGCAGGCCGGTCAGGCGCGAGGCGGCGACCTCGGGGTCCCGGGCGGTGGCGCTGGCCAGCACGAAGACCGGATGTGCGCCGTACCTCGCGCACACCCGCCGCAGCCGGCGCAGCACGAGCGCGACGTGCGAGCCGAACACGCCGCGGTAGGTGTGGCACTCGTCCACCACGACGTACCTGAGCTGGCGCAGGAAGGAGGCCCAGTCGCCGTGCCTCGGCAGGATGCCGCGGTGCAGCATGTCGGGGTTGGTGAGCACGAGCCGGCCGTGCCGGCGCACCCAGTCGCGCTCGTCCCACGGGGTGTCGCCGTCGTAGGTCGCCGCGCGCACCGCCATGAGGTTCAGGGCGCGGACGGCCCGCAGCTGGTCGGTCGCGAGCGCCTTGGTCGGCGACAGGTAGAGCGCGCCGGCGCGGTCGTCGGCCAGCAGCGCGGTCAGGACGGGCAGCAGATAGGCCAGCGACTTACCGCTGGCCGTCCCGGTCGCCAGCACCACCGAGGAGCCGCCGTGCGCCAGCTCGGCCGCCTGCACCTGGTGCTCCCACGGGCGCTCGATCCCCGTGCCGCGCAGCCGCTCGACCAGCAGCGGGTCGGCCCAGGCAGGCCAGTCGGCCCGGCGGCCGGACCGGGCCGGCACGTGCTCGACGTGGGTCACGCGCTCGCTGCGCGAGGAGTCGAGCAGCAGGCGCGCGAGGAGGCTCTCGGGGCGGCTGCTCACGGCCCGTCCAGTGTCGCCCACCCGTCGTCCGGGCGGGACGCCGAGCGCGTCTCGCGTTGCGGTTAGATCAACACGACCTCGGGTACGGCGCGTCGAGGGCCCTGCTCAGGGCCGGCGCCGGCACGCCCGGCGACCGACGACCCGCACGACCGACGACCCGCACGACCGAGGAGAGACCTGTGGACCTGTCCCTTTCGACCCGCACCGAGAACGGCCCGGCGGGTGACCGCACCGTGGTCGTCGTGGGGGGCGAGATCGACGTCTACACGGCGCCGAAGCTCCGCGAGCAGCTCATCGACCTGGTGAGCAGCGGCCAGTACCACCTCGTCGTCGACATGGAGGGCGTCGAGTTCCTCGACTCCACCGGTCTCGGCGTCCTGGTCGGCGGCCTCAAGCGCGTGCGCGCCCACGAGGGGTCCCTGCGCCTGGTCTGCACCCAGGAGCGCATCCTGAAGATCTTCCGGATCACCGGCCTGACGAAGGTCTTCCCGATCCACACCTCCGTCGACGAGGCCGTGGCCGCGACGGACTAGTCCGCCTCTCCCCACATGGCCCTCGTCGAGCTGCTGCTGAGCCCCCTGCCCTCCCACGTCCGCACCGCCCGCCTCGTCGTGCTCGCCGCGGCCCGGCGCGCGGGGCTCGACGACGGGCTCGTCGACGAGATCCGCCTGGCCGTCAGCGAGGCGACGTCGCGCGCGGTGGCGCTCAACGCGCGGCACGCGGCGGAGGTCCCCGTGAGGATCCGCGTGACCGACGACCCGACCGGCCTGACGCTGGCCGTGACGGACGCGGGGCCCGCGGCCGGACCGGCGCCCCGTGACCTGTCCGCGGGGCTGCTGGCCGACTCCGACGGCGACGACGACGCCGACCCCGACATCGCCCTGGCCGTGCTCAGCGGCCTGGTCGACGAGGTCGACGTCGAGCTGGGGACCGCCGGTACGACCGTCACCATGCGCTGGCCGCTGCCGCCGGGCAGCTCCGGCCCCGGCACCACGGCCGCTGCGCAGAGCTGAGCGACCCGCCCTCCACGGCCCCCGCTCGCACCGCCCCGTCCAGGCCTCGAGCGCCTCCGTCCGACGTCCCGGGAGCACCTCCGGGCACGCCGGGACGGTGCACCGGACGAGCCCGCCACACCCGTTCGGGGGCGAGGCCGACGCTACTGGTCGGTATGCTTCCGCCCGTCCGGTGTGCCGGGCACCTCGCGCCCCGCCGGCCTCGCCGGCGGGACGTGTCGTTGCGGAGGCCCACCACGCGCCGGGCGTCCGCGCCGTCGGGCACGGGCCCGCGCCCCTACCGGGGTTCCGCACTGCACTCGGAGGACGTTCCGCCTTGACCACCCCAGCGATCGACCTCGCCGTCGACGGCGAGCAGCTCGCCTCCGTCAACGCGGGCGACAACCTGATCGTCTACCTGATCCTGCTGACCTCGCTCGTGGCGCTCGGCTTCGCCGCGCTGTTCGCCCGCGAGGTCCTGGCCGCCGGCCAGGGCACGCCGAAGATGATCGAGATCGCCAAGGCGGTGCAGGAGGGCGCTGCGGCGTACCTGTCGCGGCAGTTCAAGACGCTGGCGGTCTTCGCCGCGCTGGTCTTCCTGCTGCTGTTCCTGCTCCCCGCCGACAGCGCCGCCGTCCGCGTCGGGCGTCCGGTGTTCTTCCTGGTGGGCGCGCTGTTCTCGGCGCTCGTCGGCTTCATCGGCATGACGCTCGCGACCCGCACCAACCTGCGCGTCGCGAACGCCGCCAACCAGTCGGGCACCAAGAAGGCGCTGCGCCTGGCGTTCCGCGCCGGGGGCGTCGTCGGCATGTTCACGGTCGGCCTGGGCCTGCTCGGTGCCACCATCGTGCTGCTGCTCTACGGCAACAACGCCCCCCGGGTGCTCGAGGGCTTCGCCTTCGGCGGTGCGCTGCTCGCGATGTTCATGCGTGTCGGCGGCGGCATCTTCACCAAGGCGGCCGACGTCGGCGCCGACCTGGTCGGCAAGGTCGAGCAGGGCATCCCGGAGGACGACCCGCGCAACGCCGCGACCATCGCCGACAACGTCGGTGACAACGTGGGTGACTGCGCCGGCATGGCCGCCGACCTGTTCGAGTCCTACGCCGTGACGCTCGTCGCCGCGCTGATCCTCGGCCAGGTGGCCTTCGGCTCGCAGGGCCTGGTCTTCCCCCTGATCGTCCCGGCCATCGGCGTCATCACCGCGCTCGTCGGCATCTACGGCACCTCGCCCCGCGACGGCGACCGCAACGGCATGAACGCGATCAACCGCGGCTTCTTCCTCTCCGCCGTCGTCTCGGCCGTCCTGGTCGCGATCGCCGCCTTCCTCTACCTGCCGGGCGACTTCGCCGAGCTCGACGGCGGCACCGAGTCGGCCAGCGACCCGCGCCTGGTCGCGATCGGCGCCGTGATCATCGGCATCGTGCTGGCCGCGCTGATCCAGCTCCTGACCGGCTACTTCACCGAGACCAACCGCAAGCCGGTGCAGGAGATCGGCAAGAGCTCGCTGACCGGTCCGGCCACCGTCATCCTCGCCGGCATCTCCGTCGGCCTCGAGTCGGCCGTCTACTCCGCGCTGCTCATCGGCGGCGCCGTCTACGCGGCGTTCCTGCTCGGCGGCGGGTCGACCATCGTCGCGCTGTTCGCGGTCGCCCTCGCCGGCACCGGCCTGCTGACCACCGTCGGCGTGATCGTCGCCATGGACACCTTCGGCCCGATCAGCGACAACGCGCAGGGCATCGCCGAGATGTCCGGCGAGGTCACCGAGGAGGGCGCGCTCGTCCTCACCAGCCTCGACGCCGTCGGCAACACCACCAA
>CADCUB010000123.1 GCA_902805775.1 uncultured Frankineae bacterium
ATGCGGCCGACGTCGACGCCGACGACAAGCGCCTCGCCGCCTCAATCGCCAAGGCCAAGGCCGCCGAGGCGGCCGACGCCGCGACGAGCGCGATGATCCAGTACCACGGCGGCATCGGCTACACGTGGGAGCACGACACCCACTTCTACTTCAAGCGCAGCAAGCGCCTGGAGGGGGCGTACGGCGACGCCGCTCAGCACCGCGAGCGGATCGCCCGGCTGGTCATCGACGCGGGCAGCCGCGGCGAGCACGTGTCGGGGGTGACGCCGGGCGGATCGGCGGGGGTGCAGGGCACCGGCGTCGCTGCGGGCAGCGCCGGGGGCGCAGCTGCGGGCAGCGCCGGGGGCGCAGCTGCGGGCAGCGCCGGGGGCGCAGCTGCGGGGGCGGCCGCGTCGTGAGCGTCGCCCTGGTGACCGGCGGAGCCTCCGGCTTCGGCGAGGAGGTCTCCCGCCAGCTCGTCCGGCGCGGCGACCAGGTCGTCCTGTGCGACGTCGACGAGGTCGGCGGGCAGCGCGTGGCCGACGAGCTCGGGGCGACCTTCCTGCGCTGCGACGTCTCGGACGTCGACCAGGTCGTGGCGACCACCGAGGCGGCCGAGCAGGTGCACGGCGGGCTCGACCTGGTGTTCCTCAACGCGGGGGTGTCGACCGGCTGCGGGATCGCCGAGGACTTCGACCTCGCGAAGTACCGGCGGGCGATGGGGATCAACCTCGACGGCGTCGTCTTCGGCGTCCACGCGGCGCTCCCCGCGCTGCGCCGGCGGGGCGGCGGGTCGATCGTGGCGACGGCGTCGATGGCCGGTCTGACCGGCACGCCGTTCGACCCGGTGTACGGCGCCAACAAGCACGCCGTCGTGGGGCTCGTGCGGGCGCTCGGGCCGGCACTGCAGCCGCAGGGGATCCGGATCAACGCCTTCTGCCCGGGGTTCGCCGAGACGAAGATCATCTCGGACATCAAGTCGACGCTGGTCGGCAGCGGTGTCCCGATCATCCCGGTCGAGGCCGCCGGGGAGGCGGTCCTGCAGGCGTTCGACTCCTCCGAGACCGGCCAGGCGTGGCTGCTGCAGGCCGGGCGCGACGTCATGCTCTACCGGTTCCGCGGCATCCCCGGGCCGCTGGGCGCCGACGGGGAGAAGGCCGCACCGGTCGACCCGACCGGTGTCCCGACCGGCATGGCCGAACCGCCGCCTGCGTCCTGACGCGTCCGACCACCTCCCGTACGGTGCCCCGATGCTGAAGCTGACCGTCCTCTACACCCCGCCGCGCGACGTGGCGGCCTTCGACGAGCACTACCTGTCGGTGCACATGCCGCTCGCCCGGCAGATCCCCGGCCTGGTCCGGGCCGAGACCTCGGTCTGCGTGGCGACGCCGGACGGCAGTCCCGTCCCCTACTACCGCATCGCCGAGCTGTACTTCTCGGACGCCGAGGCGATGAACGCCGGACTGACCACCGACGTGGGCCGGCGCACCGGTCAGGACGCGGCCGAGCTCGTCGCCCGTACCGGCTCGACGGTGACGATGGTGGTCGGCATGCTCGACCCCGAGGTCTAGCCGACCCGCACCAGCGAGTCGCGGGACAGCGCGGACGCCGACGCGTGCCCCGACAGCCCCACCTGCAGGTCGAGGTCGGCCAGCAGGCACCGCAGCACGTGGTGCACCCCCGCCTCACCGGCCAGCGCCAGGCCGTGGACCCACGGCCGGCCGAGCAGGACGGCGGCCGCGCCGAGCGCGAGCGCCTTGGCCGCGTCGGCGCCCGACCGGATGCCGCTGTCGAACAGCACCGGAAGCTCGCCGGCCACCTCGACCAGCCCCGGCAGGGCGTCGAGCGAGGCGACCGCACCGTCGACCTGCCGTCCGCCGTGGTTGCTGCAGACCACCGCCTGTGCGCCGGCCTCGACCGCCCGGAGCACGTCGTCGGGGTGCTGCACGCCCTTGAGCACGATCGGCAGCGACGTCTGCTGCCGCAGCCAGGCCAGGTCGTCCCAGGTCAGCGTCGGGTCGTTGAACAGCCGCACGAACTTCATGACCGCGGCCCCCGCGTCGCCCTCCGGCAGGTCGCGCAGGAACACCGGGTCGGACAGGTAGTTGGCGATGCCCTCGGAGCGCAGGAACGGCAGGTACGCCTGCGTCAGGTCGCGCGGCCGCCAGCCGAGCTGCCAGGTGTCGAGCGTGACGACCAGCGCCTCGTAGCCCGCGGCCTCGGCCCGCGCGACGAACGAGGCGGCGAGCTCGCGGTCCGCCGGCCAGTACAGCTGGAACCAGCGGGGCGCACCGGGCGCCGCCGCGGCGACCTCCTCCAGCGCCACCGAGCCGGCCGTCGAGACGACCATCGTCAGGCCGAGCGCCGCCGCCGCGCGGGCCGCCGCACGCTCGGCCTGCTCGTGCACGATCGACAGCACCCCGACGGGGGCCAGCAGCACCGGCGCGGGCATGGTCGTGCCGAGCACCGTCGTGGTGTGGTCGCGCTGCGCCGGGACGCCGCGCAGCATCCGCGGCACCAGCCGCCAGCGGTCGAACGCCGCGCGGTTGGCCGCCATCGTGTCCTCGGCACCGGCCCCGCCCGCGACGTAGCCCCGGGCACCGGGCGACATCGCCGCGCAGGCGGCGGCCTCGACCTCGCGCCAGCCGAAGGGCAGGGTCGGCAGCTCGCCGAGCAGCCCCTTGAGGTAGACCTCGTTCTGGAAGTCCGCGAACGGCCCGGAAGTCATCCGCCGTTCCTACCGCAAGGAGCCGACGTGGCCGTCGACCCGCGAGGGGCCGATCTCAAGCGCTACCTCGCCGAGGACCCCGGCGGTCCGGTCGTCATGCTGAACCTGCTGCGCTTCGACCCGGACGGCGGACGGGCGCGCTACGCCGAGTACGTCGAGCACTTCCGGCGCACGTCGGCCCCGTACGGCGCCGAGGTCCTCTACCTCGGCGACGGGAGCACCGCGCTGGTGGCCGAGCCCGGCCAGTCCTGGGACGCGGTGCTCCTGGTGCGCTACCCCAGCCGGCAGGCGTTCAGCGACATGGTGCGCGACCCGGCGTACGGGGAGGGGACCTCGCTGCGCACGCTCGCCCTCGAGGAGGCCGTCCTGCAGGCCACCGTCCCCTGGGACAGCGGCCGGGACGGTGCAGCCCCGTGACGACGGCCGTGGTGCTGGCGGCGGGAGGGATCGTCGGGCAGGCGTTCCACCTCGGCGTGCTCGGCTGCCTGGTCGAGGCGACGGGCTTCGACGCCCGCCGGGCGGACGTGCTCGTCGGGAGCTCGGCCGGCTCGATGGTCGCGGCCGGGCTGGCCGGCGGCCTGTCGGTGGCCGACCTGCGCGCGGAGATGATCGGCGAGCCCCTGTCCGCGGAAGGCCGGCGGATCCGCGGGACGCGCCGAGCGATGCCCCGCATGCCGGCGCAGGAGGCGCTGCCGACGCGGCGGCCGCTCGCCGCGGGCGCCCTGCTGCACGCCGTGCGACGGCCGTGGGCGGTGCGACCGGGCGCGCTCGCCTCCAGCCTGCTGCCACCGGGGCAGGTCGGCACCGACCTGATCGCGCGGTCCGTGCAGCACCTGCACGGGTCGGCCTGGCCCGACCGGGACCTGCGGATCACGGCCGTGCGCGCCCGCGACTCGCACCGCGTCGTCTTCGGCACCCCGGGCGCCCCGCAGGTCGACGTCGGCACGGCGGTCGCCGCCTCCTGCGCCATCCCGTCGTACTTCGCGCCGGTGGTCGTCGACGGGGAGGCCTACGTCGACGGCGGCGTGCACTCCCCCAGCAACGCCGACGTGGTGCTCGCGGACCGGCCCGACCTCGTGGTCATCAGCTCGCCGATGACCGTGCGGCACGGCGGCCTGCGGCGTCCCAGCGCCGACGCCGCCCTGCGCCTGGCGCTGCGCCAGTTCCTCGCCCTGGAGGTGCGGCGGCTGCGCCGCGGCGGGGCCCACGTGGTCGTGCTGCAGCCCAGCCCGGAGGACCTGCCGGTGATGGGCCTGAACCCGATGAAGGGCATCGTGGCCGAGCAGGTCATCGACCGTGCCGGCGCCTCGACGCGCGAGCGGCTGCGGGCGCGGCCCGACCTCGCCGAGCGCCTGCAGGCGCTGCGCTGACGCCGCCCCGCCGTCCCTGCTCGACGCGAGCGCTGGGCGGACACTCCCGGCGGGCAGGTCGCGGTCAGGTCTCGATCCGAGGTCGACACGCCCGCCGGGCGGTTCTCGACGGGAAGGTCGGCCTGCGATGTGGTGTTGTGGTCGCTGTGAACGCCACTGCGACCCCGTCCGCCCCCACTCTCACCGCTGCCGACCGCTGCGACCGGTGCCGCGCACAGGCGTTCGTCCGAGTCGTGCTCTCCTCGGGCGACCTGCTGTTCTGCGCTCACCACGCCAAGGCCTACGAGGACAAGCTCAAGGCGACGGCCGTCGACTGGGTCGACGAGACCTCCTCCCTGCAGAGCTAGTCCTGCGGCTCGTCCGACGGCCGCCGTCCCCCGGCGAGGGGGAACGGCGGCCGTCCGCGTTCCCCGACCCGGACCCGGCCGCGGTCCTGCTGCGCCGCGGCGGCGGCCGGGTCCTGCTTGTGCTGGTGTGGACGCTGGCCACCGGCCTGCTCGTCCTCGTCGGTGTGCGGGCCCTCGGCGCCGAGCGCGGCACCGCGCTCGCCCTGGGCATCGGGGCGCTGCCGCTCACGCTGCTGCCGGCGTACGCCCTGCTCGTCCTGGCCGCGGCCTGGCGCCGGTGGCTGCTCGCCGCCGTGTCGGCAGCCCTGGTGGGCGCGCACCTGCTCGTCGTCGCCCCCGCGCTGGGCGCCACGCCGGTGCCCGCCGGCGCCCGGGCCGCACCGTCCCTGCGCGTGGTCGTGGCGAACCTCTACGTCCTCAACCCCGACCCGGCGGCCGCGGGCCGGGCGCTGCGGGACCTCGAGCCCGACGTCGTGGTGGTGCCGGAGCTGGACGCCCGCGGCCTGCGGGGGCTGGAGCGCTCCGGCCTGCTGCAGGACCTGCCGCACGTGGTCGCCGAGCTCGGCACCCGGCAGGAGACGGTGGGGCTGCTCAGCCGGCTGCCGCTGGCCGACCGGGCGACCCGCTCCTCCGGCGGCCGCGAGCTGCCGCGGGCGACGGTCGACGTGGGCGGGACGCCGGTGCGCCTGCTGGCCGCCCACCCGCTGCCTCCCGTCTCGGTGCTGGAGGTGCTGTGGCGGCGCTCCCTGTCCGACCTCGCGCGCGAGGCGCGGGCCACCGACGTGCCGGTGGTGGTGCTCGGCGACTTCAACGCCGACCGCGACCACGCACCCTTCCGACGGCTGCTCGACACCGGACTGCGCGACGCCCACGACGAGCGCGGCCGGGGGCTCGCCCGCACCTGGCCGAGGGCGGCTCCGCTGCTGCACCTCGACCACGTGCTGGTCCGGGACGGCGAGGGCGGCCGGCTGGTGGTGCGCGACGTCCGCGAGGTGGTGCTGCCGGGCAGCGACCACCGCACGGTCGTGGCCGACCTGGCGGTGCTGCCCGAGGACTGAGGGCCGGCTCAGAGCCCGCGGGCCCGCGCGGCGAAGCGCCCGGCGCGCTCCTCGACCTCGAGCGGCAGCCCGAAGGCCCGCGACAGCAGCGGTGCCGTGAGCACCTCCCGCACCGGCCCCGCGGCCAGGCTCCGGCCGCGGGCCAGCAGCAGCGCGTGGGTGGTCCCGACCGGGACCTCCTCGACGTGGTGGGTGACCAGCACGCTGGGCGGTCCGGTGACGTCGGCCGCCAGGCGGGTGAGCAGCCGCAGCAGCGCCTCACGGGCCCCCAGGTCGAGCCCGGCGGCCGGCTCGTCGAGCAGCATCAGCTCCGGGTCGGTCATCAGCGCGCGGGCCAGCAGGACGCGCTTGCGCTCCCCCTCCGACAGCGTGCCGAAGCGCCGCCCGGCGAAGGCCCGCAGGCCCACCCGGCCCAGCAGGTCCGAGGCACGGGCGACGTCGCTGTCGTCGTAGCGCTCCGACCAGCGGCCCACGACGCCGTACGCCGCCGTCACGACGACGTCGAGCGCCTTCTCCCGGCCCGGGACGCGGTCGGCCAGCGCCGCACTGGACAGCCCGACGCGGGTGCGCAGCTCGCCGAGGTCGGCCGCGCCGAAGCGCTCCCCGAGCAGGTGCACCCTGCCGCGTGTCGGGAACAGCGCGGCCGCCGCGACCTGCAGCAGCGTGGTCTTGCCGGCGCCGTTCGGGCCGAGGACCACCCAGCGCTCGCCGTCGCGCACGGTCCAGTCGACCTCGTCCAGGAGGGTGGCGCCGTCACGGTCGACCCCCACCCCGGACAGCTGCAGGACCGGCGTCGCGGCCCCGTCGTCGGCGACGGTCGGGGCCTGCGCGGGGGCCTGCGCGGACGTCTGCGTCGGGGGCACGGTCGGGCGCTCGGGCGAGGACATCGCGAGGACCGTAGCCCGTCGCAGTGCGGGCGTCCGGCCGCGACCCGCCGCTGGCACAGTGGACCTCATGGCCCCCACCTGCTTCGACGTCGAGATCCGCGACAAGGTCGCCCACCTGCGCCTGTCCCGTCCGGACGAGCTCAACACGATGACCCCGGCCTTCTGGCGCGAGCTGCCCGAGATCGTCACGGGGATCAGCGACGAGGGCAGTGCCCGGGTCGTCGTGATCAGCAGCACCGGCCGGCACTTCAGCGCGGGCATGGACCTGTCGGTCTTCGGCGGCATGGGCGGGCAGGACGGCGAGCCGGGGCGGCGGCACGCGCGTACCCGGTCCTCCGCCCGCGCGCTGCAGTGGTCGTTCACCGCGCTGGAGAAGGCCCGCGTGCCGGTGCTCGCCGCCGTCCAGGGCGGGGTGATCGGGGGGGCCGTCGACCTCGTCACGGCCTGCGACCTGCGCTACGCCAGCGCGGACGCCTTCTTCTGCGTGCAGGAGATCAACATCGGGATGACCGCGGACGTCGGCACCCTGCAGCGACTCGGCAAGATCGTTCCCGAGGGGTTCGCCCGGGAGATGGCCTTCACCGGGCGTCGGGTGGGCGCGCGACGGGCGTGCGAGGTGGGGCTGGTGCAGGAGGTCTACGCCGACCACGAGGCACTGGTCGCCGGCGTGCTCGACACGGCCCGCGAGATCGCGGCGCACTCGCCGCTGGCGGTCTGGGGCACGAAGGTGGCGATGAACTACGCGCGCGACCACCCCGTCGACGACGCCCTGGAGCAGATCGCGACCTGGCAGGCCGGCATGTTCCAGCCGGCCGACATGGTCGAGGCCTTCACGGCCAAGGCCGAGAAGCGGCCCCCGGTCTTCCCCGACCTGCTCCCCGAGCCGAAGGGCCTGTGAGGGCCACCGGACCCTGCCCGATCCCGCTGTGGCGTTCTCGAGACGTGACCCGGACACTGCGCCATCCGGGTGGTGAGGGCGCCCTCACTGAGGCACGATCGGGGCTCGGTCACGCAACGTGCGCCCTCGGGCGCGAGAAGGAGCTCCGGCATGAAGAAGCTGACCGTCGCCGTCGTCCTCACCCTGACCCTGGCTGCCTCCGGGTGCAGCGACGGCGGTGACGCCGAGACCGACACCGCGGCTCCCGCGGAGTCCTCGTCCGAGCCGTCGGAGTCCGCCGCACCGTCGGCTGCGGCAGGGGGTGGCGAGGAGAACGTCCTGATCGGCACCGTCGGCACCGAGGAGGACCCCGACGCCTTCGAGATCACGCTGACCGACAGCTCGGGCGCACCGGTCGAGACGCTGCCGGCGGGCGACTACACGATCAACGTCAACGACCTGTCGGAGATCCACAACTTCCACCTCAAGGGCGGTGAGGTCGACGAGACGACCACCGTCCCCGAGGTCGGCGAGCAGAGCTTCGAGGTCACGCTCGCCGCGGGCGAGTACGAGGCGATCTGCGACCCTCACCCGAACATGGTCACGAGCTTCACCGTGACCTGATCGTCCGCCGAGCGGCCAGCGCGGCCGTCGCCGTGACCGTGGCGACGGCCGCGGCGACGGCCGCGGCGACCTTCTCGCCGTACCAGACCGGCTCGTACAGCACCGGGAACGGACCGAACGACGGCAGCCGCACGTAGACGCTGAGCACCAGCGCGAGCAGCGAGGCCGCCGCGACGGCCAGCGCCGCGAGCACGGCGAGCGTCTCGGCGCGCACCGCCACCCAGACCGCGACGACGACGGCGACGACCGCCTGGGCGAGGAACAGCCCGCTCAGCGTCACCTGACCGTCCGCGTAGTAGGGCGAGGCGGCGAGGTCCCAGTGCAGGTACGCCGAGACGGCCAGCGCCACGGCGGTCAGCCAGCGCAGGGGCCGGTCGACGGTGGGCCGGTCCAGGGCGGAGCGGGTCGCCATGTCGTCCTCCTGCGCTGCGGGGCCCGGGTCAGCCGGGTCGGGGCCGCTCGGGCCGGCCGCTCCCCGGACGTGAGTGTCGCAGCGTGATGCTCATCCGGGCACCCGAAGCCGACTTCTCCCTCGGCACGGTGTGGTGCCACTCGTGCTGGCACGCCCCGCCCATGACGATCAGGTCGCCCTCGCCGGGCGCGTAGCGGCGGGCGACCGGTCCGCCCGCCGCCGGTCGCAGCAGGAACGCGCGGCGGGCACCGAGCGAGACCGTCGCGACCAGCGGGTCGCGCAGGACCTTGCGGACGGTGTCGGCGTGCCAGGCCACCGCGTCCGCGCCGTCGCGGTAGAGGTTGACCAGGCAGCTGTCGAGCTCGACGCCGTAGCGCTGCGACAGCGGCGCCGTCAGCTCCAGCACCTCCGGCGGCAGCGCGGCGCCGGTGGGCCAGTGCGCGACCAGGCGCGGCTCCAGCACCTGGTCGTCCCACATCGTGCGCGTGCGCTGCTGCCAGGGCGCGATGTCGAGCAGCCGGTCGAACAGCGCCGCGTGGTCGGGCACCCACCCGGGCGCGACGTCCAGCCAGGACCGCGCGTCGAGGGCGTCCCGGCGCAGGTGGGCGAACGACAGGCGGTCCGGCGAGGACCCGCCCTCCGCAAGCTCGTCGAACAGCGAGCCCTGCCAGGCGACCCGCGGTCGGCTGCGATCGGCCACGCGTCCAGTGTGCCCCTCAGGCCTCGGGGTCGGTGACGTCGGCGACGGTCGCGTCCAGCGCCTCGAGGGCGGCGTCGGCGTCGAGGGCGACCGCGACCCCGGCAGCGCCTGCGCCGAGGGTGATGCGGCGGCCCTGCAGCCGGACGTCGCCGACGACCGGCCAGGCGCGGACGGCTCCGAACGGTGTGATGGTGCCCCGCTCGTAGCCGGTCACCTGCCGGGCGGTCGTCGCGTCCGGCAGGGACAGGCGCGAGACCCCCAGCACGGACCGCAGCCGCGGCCAGGACAGGGTCCGCAGGCCCGGCACGAGGACGAACAGGTGGTCGTCCTCGCCGCGGCGGACCACCAGGGTCTTGACGACGTCGGCCGGTTCGACGCCGCGCGCCTGCGCGGCCTCGCGCAGGCTCCCCACCGGCCCGTGCCGGAGCACCTCGTGGGCCAGTCCGGAGTCCCGGAGTGCCTGCAGGGCAGGGGTGTCCACCGTCATGCGCCGAGCATGCCCGCCCGAGGGGCGGGGAAGGGCAGCAGGGCGCAGACTGTTGTACGGAAGGGCGCCGAGTGTGCGTCCCGGTCGGGAGATCACGTGCGGCAGGACCGCTCGCGCGGCAAGGTCACCGTCGTCACCTCCGCGGGTCGCAGCCACTCCGAGGACATCAGCCTGCGCCAGCGCCGGTACGTCATCATGCAGAGCCTGCGCGTCCTGTGCGTCGTGCTGGCGGCGGCCCTGCCGGTGCCGCTGGCGTGGAAGGGCGTGCTGTTCGTCGGCGCCATCGCACTGCCGTGGTTCGGCGTCGTCATGGCCAACGCCGGCCCGACCGTCGGCCGGGCGCGGGAGACGGCGATGGTGGCGCGGCCGACCCCGGTCGAGCCGGTGCGGATCGCGATCGAGCCCGGACGGGTCATCGACCAGGACTAGGCAGGACGCGCCGGCCAGGGGGCGCGGCGGCAGCGGTCAGGTCCGCAGGTACGACGCGCCGTTGACGTCGAGGACCGCGCCGGTGGACCAGAAGGCCTGCTCGCCGGCCAGGAACAGCACCGCCGCGGCGACCTCCTCCGGCCGCGCGACCCGGCCGGCCGGGCTCTGCGCGCGGACGGCGTCACCCCGCTCCCCGTCGAGCACGTGCCGGGCCATCTCGGTCTCGACGAAACCCGGCAGGACGCTGCCGACCGCTACGCCGTGCGGCGCGAGCGCCTGCGCCAGCGACTGCCCCATCGCGGTGAGGCCCGCCTTGGCTGCGGCGTAGGCCACGGCACCGGGCTCACCGCGCGAGGCCCCGCGCGAGCCGACGTTGACCACCCGTCCCGCGGGCGAGGCGAGCAGGTGCGGCAGCGCGCAGAAGACCACCCAGGCGGGCCCGAGCAGGTCGATGTCGAGCGTGCGCCGCCAGTGCTCCTGCCACTGCTCGTACGACGCCGCCAGCGGGTCGAGCTCGTCGTAGACGCCCGCGTTGTTGACGACCACGTCGAGCCCGCCGAGGGCGGCGACCGCGTCGGCCACCAGGCGCTGCACGGCGGCGGGGTCGGCGACGTCACCGCTGACCGCGACGTGGGGGCCGCCGGGCAGGGCCCGCGCCAGGTCGGCGCCCGCCGGACCGGTGGACGCGACGGCGACGCGGTCACCGGCGGCGGCGAACGCCTCGCACACCGCCCGGCCGATCCCCCGCGAGCCGCCGGTGACGAGCACCCGGCGGCCACCCGCGCCGCTGCCCACGACCTCCGTGCTCACCCGGCGGCCCCGGCGGCCCCGGCGGCCTTGGCCTTGGCCGCCTGCTTGACCGACGACTTGTACGCCCGCACCTCGAGCAGCGTCTGCGGCGACACCACGTCGGCGACGCTGCGCAGCGCGCCCTCCTCGCCGTACGCCCCCGCCGCCTCCCGCCAGCCGCTCGGGGTCACACCGCGCTGCTTGCCGAGCAGCGCCAGGAAGATCTGCGCCTTCTGCCGACCGAACCCGGGCAGCGCCTGCAGCCTGCGCAGCACCTCCGCGCCGTCGTCGACGCCCTCCCAGACGGCCTCGGCCCGCCCACCGTGCTGCTCGGCCAGCACCCGGCACAGGTCCTGGACCCGCCGGGCCATCGAGCCGGGGAAGCGGTGCACGGCAGGAGGCGTCGCCATGACCTGCGTGAACGACTCGGGATCGGCGTCGGCGATGCGGGCGGCGTCGAGGTGACCGAGCCGCTCGAGGAGCACCGCCGGGCCGCGGAACGCCTTCTCCATGGGGATCTGCTGGTCGAGCAGCATCCCCAGGAGCAGCGCCAGCGGGTCACGGCTGAGCAGCGCGTCGGCGTCGGGGTCCTGGGACAGGTGCAGGTCGGCCATGCGCGTCATCGTGCCGCAGGCAGGAGTGCTCCGGTCGGGCGTGCCGCGGCCGAGCGGGCGCGGTTGACCGGAGCCGGGGCGGGCAGCCGCACACGACAGCCCCACCCGACGCGGAGGTCCGCATGATCGGCACGACGCCACCTGTCGGCGGACCCCGCCGCCGCGCCCTGCTGGCCGCGGCCGGGCAGGGCGCCCTGCTCGGGATCGCCGGCGCCGCCGTCATGACGGCCGGTGAGAAGGCCGAGCAGGCCGTGACGGGACGTCCGGACTCCTACGTCCCCGGCCGGACGCTCATGACCCTGGCCGGGCGCCGCCCGCCCGACCGCACGCAGCCGCCGGGCTGGAACCTGGCCATGCACTACGGCACCGGCGCGGTGTTCGGCGCACTGCGCGGGGTCTGGTCGGTGCTGGGCCTGCAAGGGCCGCACGCCCACGTGGCAGCCACGGTGGTGCGCCTCGCGTTCGACCAGACGGTCGAGAACGCCACCGGCATCGGTGCGCCGCCCCCCACCTGGCCGGTCCGCGAGCAGGTCGTCGACGTCCTGCACAAGACGGTCTACACCGTGGTCACCGGGCTGCTCACCGACCGGACGATCGCCCCGGTCCTGCAGAGCAGGGCGGGGACGACCAGCCACTGACCGTCCCCCGGCGGCCGTCGCCGGGCGGACCGCCCCCGGGCGGTCGGTCGCCGGGCGGTCGGTCCCCGGGCGGGCCCTTGCTAGGCGCTGGCGACGCTGTCGGCCTTGACCGCGTCGCGCTCGCCCATCGGCTTCTCCGGACCCTCCGTCGTGTCCTTGGCCGTCTGCATCTCGGTCTCGCTGTTGATCTCGGCCCCGACCAGGACGATCAGGGACGTGAGCCACATCCAGAGCAGGAGCACGACGACGCCGGCCAGCGCGCCGTACGTCTTGCCGTAGCTGCCGAAGTTGCTGACGTAGAGCGAGAACGCGAGCGACCCGAGCACCCACAGGGCGGTGGCCACGAAGCTGCCGAGGCCGACCCAGCGGAACTTGGGGTTGTCGCGGTCGGGCGCGTAGCGGTAGACGATCGCGAGCGCCAGCAGGACGAAGGCGACCAGACCGAGCCACCGGACCGCCTGGACGCCGAACGTCGCCACGCCGCCGAGCCCCGCCGACTCGAGGACGACCGGCAGCACGGCGATGAGCCCGACGGCGACCACGACGAAGACGACCGCGCCCAGGGTCAGCAGCAGGGCCAGCCCGCGCAGCTTGAGGAAGCCGCGGGTCTCCTCCTCGTCGTAGGCGATGTTCACGGCCTTGATGAGGTTCTGGACGCCGCCGCTCGCGCTGAACAGCGCACCCGCCAGGCTGGCCAGCAGACCCCACCCGAGGGCGCCCGAGCTGCTGGTGGCGATGTCGCGCAGCTGCGTGCCGATCAGCGAGGCGGCGTCCTGCGGCAGGGTCTCGCTGATCGTGGCGATCTGCTCCTCGACCTGCGCCGGGTCGGCCACCAGCCCGTAGACGGTGACGGCCGCGATCAGCGCCGGGAACAGCGCCAGGAACGCGTAGAACGCCACCCCGGCGGCGAGCAGGGGGATGTTGTCCTCCTTGATCTGCTGCTTGGTGCGCAGCAGCACCTGCTTCCACCCCTGGGCCGGGATCTGAGCGGGCGACTCGGCGTCCCGGCCAGGCACGTCGGCGCCGCGGTCGGGCTGCGGACGCCGCTGCTCGCCGCCGTCCCGACGCGGGTACGGGTCTGCCGTCGCGCCGCGGTCCTTGCGCCGGCCGAAGATCCCCAACAGCTTGCCCCCTGCACCCACGACAGCCTCCTCCTGGCGCCCGTGCGACGCCCGTCCGCTCGGTCGCTACCCCGTGGGGCGGTCTTGCACCGCATCCGCACCGATCACCGGGGCGGTAGGGCAGTCGCGCGGCGGGGGAAGCCTCCGCCCGTGGACGTCGACGCCGTGGGGCTGCGCACCCGCGAGGTGCTCCGCGAGCGCACCGCCGCCCTGGTCGCCGAGGCGTGCGCCTGGAGCGTGGGGCTGTCCGACAGCCCCCACCACGTCCGCCGGCACGGCCGGGTCGTCGCGACCGGGTCGACCCTCGGCATGCGGGCTGCGGCCGGCCAGCAGCTCGGGGTCGACGAGGACGTGCGGCTCGAGCTCGGGGACGCCGTTCCCGGCACCTTCGCCGACGCCCTGAGCGCCCTGACGGCCGACGGGTCGCTGCAGGCCGACCGCTTCGACGCGCAGGTGCTCGTCCCGTTCGTGCTGGAGACCTGCGTGCTCGCCGCCCGGCGTGCGGCGGTGGACGACCCGCAGGCCTGGGCCGAGCTGCTCGACGAGCTCGGCGAGGACGACGACGACCTGCCCGCGGTGGTCCGCGCCGCCGAGTGGGACGCGCCGCTGCGCACCGAGGCCGAGCTGCTCGTGCTGGCGGCGCTGGGGCACGCACCGCTCGTCGAGGTCGAGGCCGAGGGCCTGCCGCTGTCGCTCGTCCGCGCCGCCGAGGCCGAGACGCGCAGGGCTGCCGAGCTCTCGTCCTCGCCGGCGTCCGGCGGCCCCGCCGAGGAGGAGCTGGCCGGAGCGCTGTTCCTCGCGCAGGTCGCCCTGGCGGACGCCGGGCTCGCGGTCCCCGTCGCACCTCCGGACGCGGGCCGGCTGCTCACGGCGCTGCTGGGCGAGGGGCTCGAGCCCGAGGAGGTGCTCCAGGTCCTGCCGCACCTGCCCGTCCAGGCCGACAGCGCCGACGAGGTGACCCGCCAGGTGGCCGCCCTGCTGCGCTCGCGGCCCTAGCGCCGCCGGGTCCGACCGCCGTCACCTGCTCGCCGGACCAGCGCGCCGGCCCGCCGGCCGGGAGCCGCGCCCGCCGGACCGCTGCGCAGGGGTGTGGTGCCAGGATGCGGGTACGCCCGACCGCCGCTCGGCGCGGTGATGCGGACCGGGCGCCGTCGTACGACCGCCTGGAGGACCTGCGTGCACCAGCTCACCGGACTCGACGCGGCGTTCCTCGCCATGGAGACCTCGGCCGTCTACGGCCACGTCGGCAGCGTCTGCGTCCTCGACCCCTCCACGGCGCCCGAGCCCCTCACGCTCGAGCGCCTGCAGGAGCTGGTCTCCTCCCGGCTGCACCTCGTCCCGCCGTTCCGTCGGCGTCTGGCGGAGGTGCCCTTCGGGTTCGACCAGCCGTACTGGATCGAGGACCCGGACTTCGACGTCGAGTTCCACGTGCGCGAGCTGGCGCTGCCCGCGCCCGGTGACGACCGGCAGCTGGCCGAGCAGGCCGCGCGGCTGCACGCCCGCCCCCTCGACCGGCGCCGTCCGCTGTGGGAGCTCTACCTCATCTCCGGCCTGTCCGGCGGCCGGCTCGCGGTCTACACCAAGGTCCACCACGCCGCCATCGACGGCGTCTCCGGCAACGACATCCTCGCTGCCGTGCTCGACCTGTCCCCCGAGGGGCGCGAGCTCGGCGAGGTCCCGCCGTGGGAGTGCGACGAGGTCCCCAGCCCGGTCGAGCTGCTCGCCCGCAGCATGCTGTCGCTGGCCGGCCAACCGCTGCGGGCGGCCCGACTGACCGTCTCGCTCGCGCAGTCCCTGCCCGGGCTGGCACTGAGCGCGCCCCGTCCCGCCCTGCCCGTCGTCGACCGCCTGCTGCCGCGCCGCAACGCCGGCGCGGTGCTGCAGCAGTCCGGGCTGCGGGCCCCGCGCACTCCCTTCAACCGGCCGGTGTCACCGCACCGGCGGTGGGCGTTCCGCACGGTGCCGCTCGCCGACGTCAAGGCCGTGAAGCGGGCGGCCGGCTGCACGGTCAACGACGTCGTCATGGCCCTCACCGCCGGCGCCCTGCGGCGGTGGCTGATCGACCACGACGCGCTGCCGGGCAGTCCGCTGCTGGCAGCGGTGCCCGTCTCGGTGCGCACCGAGCAGCAGCGCGGCACCGGCGGCAACCGCGTGTCGACGATGATCGCGCCGATGGGCACCCACCTGGCCGACCCGGCCGAGCGCCTGCGCTACGCCTCCGAGGCCATGCGGGCGGCCAAGGAGACCCACGGCGCGCTGCCCGCCGACCTGCTCAGCGACGTGACCCAGTTCGCCGCGCCGGCCCTGGCCGGCCAGGCGGCCCGGCTGGCCGCCCGGCTGCGCCTGGTCGAGTGGCTCAGCCCGTTCAACCTGTTCGTCTCGAACGTCCCCGGCCCGAGCGTCCCGCTGTTCTACGGCGGCGCGCGGCTGATCGCCTACTACCCGCTGTCGGCCATCGCCGACGGGCAGGGGCTCAACATCACCGTCATGTCGTACGACGACGGCATGCACTTCGGGCTGATCGCCGACCGCGAGCTCGTCCCGGACGTCGACCGGATGGCCGGCTACCTGGCCGACGAGCTGGCCGAGCTGACGGCGCTCGTCGCCGCCTGAGTCCGGGCGGGCGCCCTACGTCCCCGACGGCGACTGCGGCGGCTGCTCCGGGTCCTGCGGCCCGTCGTCGGTCAGCTCGTAGGCCGCGTCCCCGGACGGCGGTGCGCCGCTGCCCTGCTGCTCGTCCGCGGCGCCGATCCCGCCGGTGCCGGCGGACTCGCTCGGCGGGGGCGGCGGTGCGGCGCCCTTGTCGCCGCTGGTGCCGGTGGCGGCGGCGGCGTCGGGCTCGGGCGAGGGCTGGACGATCTCACCGGACACGGGGATCAACTCCGAAGGGGGTCGCGAGGCAGGACGCGTCCGTCCTTCCCCGTGCAGACCTGCCCGCACCGGGAAGGACCGCGCGGTGGCCCCCTCCCTCCCCCTCGTCCCGTCCCTCGACCTCCCGGTGGTCCTGCTCTCCCACCGCGGACCGGTCTCGTTCGGCCGCGACCCCGTCTCCGGTGAGCGCACCGCCAGCCGCGGCGCGGGCGGGCTCGTCACCGCGCTGTCCGGCCTGGCCGGCCACCTCGAGCGGGCGGTGTGGGTGTGCGTGGCCGCCGGGCAGGCGGACGGCGAGGTCTCCGCCGAGGCCGGTGACGCCCCCCTGCGGCTCGCGCTCGACGGCGACCCGCGGATCCTCGGCGAGGGCGACGTCGCCGACCGCGAGGTGGCGGTCCGGCTCGTCGACGTGCCGGCCGAGGTGCACGAGCCGTTCTACGGCGTCATCGCCAACCCGCTGCTGTGGTTCGTGCAGCACCGCCTGCACGACCTCAAGACCAGCCCCTCGATCGGGCGCGAGGAGCGGGCGGCGTTCGAGGACGGCTACGTCGTCGCCAACACCCTGGCAGCCGACGCCGTCGTCGCCCAGGTGGAGCGCGCCGGGGGCAAGGCGATCGTGCTGCTGCACGACTACCACTTCTACCTCGTCGGTCGGCTGGTCCGGGAGCGCTGCCCCGACGCCGTGATCAACCACTTCGTGCACATCCCCTGGCCCGGTCCCGAGGCCTGGCAGGTGCTGCCCCCCGACATGCGCGAGCGGCTCCTGCTCGGGCTGCTCGGCTGCGACGTCGTCGCCTTCCACACCCGGGCCGACGCCCGGGCCTTCGTCCTGTGCGCGCAGGAGCTGCTCGACCTGCCCGTCGACCTGTCGGCCATGACGGTGACCACCGGCGGCCGCACGGTGCACGTGCGCGCCTACCCGATCAGCATCGACGTCGCCGCGCTCGAGCAGCAGGCGTCCACGGACGCCTCCGACGAGCACCTGGCCGACCTCGACGAGCGGCTCGCGGGCGGCCAGCTCGTGCTGCGCGTCGACCGCACCGACCCGAGCAAGAACATCGTGCGCGGCTTCACGGCGTACGACCTGCTGCTCACCGAGCACCCCGAGCTGCACGGGCGGGTGCTGTTCCTGGCCCTGCTGCAGCCCAGCCGCCAGGACGTGCCGGAGTACGCGCAGTACCTCGCCGACATCGGCGCGGCCGCCGCCTCGGTCAACGCCAGGCACGGCACCGGCGACTGGCAGCCGGTCGACCTGCGCCTGGCCTCCGACATGGACCTCGCCACGGCTGCCTACCGGCGCTGCGACGTGCTCGTCGTCAACGCCGTCGCCGACGGCATGAACCTCGTCGCGAAGGAGGCCGTGATCGTCAACGAGCGCGACATGGTGCTGGCCCTGTCGGAGGCCACCGGTGCCCACGACGAGCTCGGCAGCTTCGCCGTGACGCTGCACCCGTTCGACGTGGCGCAGCAGGCCGACGCGCTGCACGCGGCGCTCACCATGTCGCCCGTCCTGCGGCGGGACCGGCGCGAGCACGCAGCGCAGGTCGTCCACCGCAACGACGTCCGGCGCTGGCTGACGGTGCAGCTGAACGACCTGGCCGACCTGCGGCACGGCTGAGGGGACCACCCTTCTGACGGGCGTACGAGGTCCTTGCGCCGGGAAAGGATCACCTGCCCCGTCGTCCCGACCCAAGGAGCGCGACATGATCGTCCTCGGAGTGATCCTCCTGCTGCTCGGCCTGCTCGGCATCGGACCGTCCGTCCTCACGACGATCGGCATCGTCCTGATCGTCATCGGGCTGGTGCTCAACCTGGTGCAGATCGGCGGCACCCGTCGCCGCGTCTACTGACCTGCCGCGCTCGCACGCCGCCGTCCCCGCTGGGGGCGGCGGCGTCGTGCTGCCAGGGGCGGGTAGGGCGGCGGGGACGACGACGCCCCCGGAGGCCACCGTGACCGAGCCCGACCACCCCCGTCCCCTCGACCAGGACACCCCCGCCGCCGCGACCGACGGCGCACCGGCACAGGTGCACGGCGACCCGCTGCTCGCCGCCAGCCAGGGCGCGACCGAGGGCACCGAGGGCACGCGGCACGGACTGCACGACCCGGAGGACGGGACCGGCGGCTGAGTCAGGCCCGGGCCACGCCCTCGTACACGTGGGCGAAGGGCCGCGGGGCCTTCGGCAGGTAGTAGCGGTCGAGCCGCTCCACGACCAGGCCCGCACCTGCGACGAGCTCGTCGATCGGCCGGGTGATGTGGCACCCGCCCTGCACCAAGCTGTTCAGCGGGTCGAGCCGCAGCTGCCAGCGGCGCACGCCCTCGTCGGGCGCGAGGCCGTGCTCGGCGAAGTGCAGCGCGCCGCCCGGGCGCAGGACCCGCCGCACCTCGCGCAGCGCCGCGGCGGCGTCCGGGATCGTGCACAGCGAGAAGGTCGACAGCGCCGCGTCGACGCTGTCGTCGGCGAAGGGCAGCGACTGGCCGTCGAGCCCGGCCCGCTGCACCGGCACCCGAGCAGCGGCCAGGCGCACGCCGGCCAGGCGCCAGCCGACGTCGGACGGCTCGACCGCTGCGACGCTCCGCACCGCCGGCGGGTAGTGGGGCACGTTGAGCCCGCTGCCGAAGCCGATCTCGAGCACCTCGCCGGACAGCCCCGCGCACGTGCGCTCCCGCACGACCCGCAGCGCGGGGTCGTCCATCGCCCGGTCGCCCACCCTCGGGACGACCTGCTCCAGCCACAGCCCCACGACCGACCACCCCCCGGCGGAGCGTGGACCTCCGCGCCGGCTCGCGCAACAAGACGTACGTACGGTTTGCTGATAGCCTCCGCTCGTGCCGAAGGTCCCCGAGGACAGGCTCGTCGCCCGGCGCGACGAGATCCTCTCGGGCGCACGCAGGGCCTTCGCGCGGTACGGCTACGAGGCCGCGACCGTCCGGGTCCTCGAGGCCGAGACCGGCCTGTCGCGGGGCACGATCTTCCACCACTTCCGCGACAAGGAAGCGCTGTTCCTCGCCCTGGCGGAGCAGGACGCCTCACGCACGGCCGACGTCGTCGAGCGGGCCGGCCTCGTGCAGGTCATGCGCGACCTGCGCGACCGGGACGCCGGCTGGCTGGGCGTCCAGCTGGAGGTGCGCCGCCGGCTGCGCACCGATCCGGCCTTCGCGCGGTCCTGGGCCGCGCGCCAGGAGGCCATCACGCGCGCCACGACCGCCCGGCTCGAGCGCCAGCGGGCCGCCGGGGTCGTGAGGGACGACGTGCCCGTCCCCCTGCTCGTCGACTTCCTGCGCCTGGTCCTCGACGGCCTGGTGAGCCGCATGGCCGCCGGCATGCCTCCCGACCACCTCGACGGCGTCCTCGACCTGGTCGAGGACGCGGTGCGACGGCCCGCCCCGCCCCGACCCGCCTCCCGCCCGACCGATCCGAGCAGTCCCACCACTAGCGTCGAGCAGACGCGACGAGCACGAGGAGCACCCATGGCCACCAGTTCGGACAGCTTCGGCGCACGCGGTCGGCTGGAGGTGGGCGACGCCTCGTACGAGATCTTCCGGCTCGACGCGGTCGAGGGCGCGACCGACCTGCCCTACAGCCTGAAGGTGCTGCTCGAGAACCTGCTCCGCACCGAGGACGGCGCCAACACCACGGCCGACTCGATCCGCGCGGTCGCGGAGTGGGACCCGTCGGCCGAGCCCGACCGGGAGATCCAGTTCACCCCGGCGCGCGTGCTCATGCAGGACTTCACCGGCGTGCCCTGCGTGGTCGACCTCGCGACGATGCGCGAGGCGATGGCCGACCTCGGCGGCGACCCGACGCGGATCAACCCGCTGGCCCCCGCGGAGCTCGTCATCGACCACTCGGTCATCGCCGACCACTTCGGCAGCAAGGACGCGCTCGGCCTGAACAGCGCGCTGGAGTACTCCCGCAACCGCGAGCGCTACGAGTTCCTCAAGTGGGGCCAGACGGCCTTCGAGGACTTCAAGGTCGTCCCGCCGGAGACCGGCATCGTGCACCAGGTCAACCTCGAGCGGCTCGCGCGCGTGGTCTTCACCCGCGACGGCGCTGAGGGAACGACCGCCTACCCCGACACCCTCGTCGGCACCGACTCCCACACCACGATGATCAACGGCCTGGGCGTCCTCGGCTGGGGCGTCGGCGGCATCGAGGCCGAGGCCGCGATGCTCGGCCAGCCCGTCTCGATGCTCATCCCGAAGGTCGTCGGCTTCAAGCTCACCGGCGAGCTGCCCGCGGGCGCGACCGCGACCGACCTCGTCCTCACCGTCACCGAGCTGCTGCGCCGGCAGGGCGTCGTCGGCAAGTTCGTCGAGTTCTACGGCCCCAGCGTGGCCAACGTCCCGCTCGCCGACCGCGCCACCATCGGCAACATGAGCCCGGAGTACGGCTCGACCTGCGCGATCTTCCCGATCGACGACGAGACCCTGTCCTACCTGCGCCTGACCGGCCGGGCCGACGAGCAGGTCGCCCTCGTGGAGGCCTACGCCAAGGAGCAGGGGCTGTGGCACGACCCCGACGCCGAGCCGCGCTACTCCGAGCGCGTCGAGCTCGACCTGTCGACCGTCGTGCCGTCGCTGGCCGGCCCGAAGCGCCCGCAGGACCGCGTGCCGCTCGACGCCGCCCGGGCGATGTTCCGCACCGCGCTCGCCGACTACGCCTCGACGACCCCGGTCGAGCAGGACCGCCAGCCGGGCGTCCCGCCGGCGGCGTCCGCGGCCGTGGCCGGCACCGGGATCGACGAGGCGAGCGCCGAGTCGTTCCCCGCGTCCGACCCGGTCGCCCCGGGGACGTCCGACGAGGCGGACGCGCCCGCCGAGGTGACCGTCGCGGAGACCTCCGACCGGCCGTCCAACCCGGTCCCGGCCACGCTGGCCGGCGGTGAGCAGGTGACGATCGACCACGGCCACGTGGCGATCGCCGCGATCACCTCGTGCACCAACACCTCCAACCCCTACGTCATGGTCGGCGCGGGCCTGCTGGCCAGGAACGCGGTGGAGAAGGGCCTGACGACCAAGCCGTGGGTCAAGACGACGCTCGCCCCCGGCTCCAAGGTCGTCACCGACTACTACGAGCGGGCCGGGCTGCAGCCCTACCTCGACAAGCTGGGCTTCCAGACCGTCGGCTACGGCTGCACGACCTGCATCGGCAACAGCGGGCCGCTGCCCGAGGAGGTCAGCGCCGCCGTCGCCGAGGGCGACCTCGCGGTCGTGTCGGTGCTGTCCGGCAACCGCAACTTCGAGGGCCGCATCAACCCCGACATCAAGATGAACTACCTGGCGTCGCCGCCGCTGGTCGTGGCCTACGCGCTGGCCGGCTCGATGGACGTCGACATCACCCGCGAGCCGCTCGGCACCGACGCCGCGGGCGAGCCCGTGATGCTCGCCGACATCTGGCCCTCCCCGCAGGAGGTCGCGGCCGTCGTCGGCGAGGCGATCACCAGCGAGATGTACGCCGCGTCGTACGCCGACGTCTTCGCCGGCACCGAGCGCTGGCAGGCGATCGAGGTGCCGGGTGGCGACGCGTTCGCGTGGGACCCGGAGTCGACCTACGTCCGCAAGCCGCCGTACTTCGACGGCATGTCCCGCGAGCCGGCGCCGCTGACCGACATCACCGGCGCCAAGGTCCTGGCCAAGCTCGGCGACTCGGTCACCACCGACCACATCAGCCCGGCCGGCAGCATCCGCAAGGACTCCCCCGCGGGCGCCTACCTGCAGGAGCACGGGGTGGAGCCCAAGGACTTCAACAGCTACGGCTCCCGCCGCGGCAACCACGAGGTCATGATCCGCGGGACGTTCGCCAACATCCGCCTGCGCAACCAGCTGGCGCCCGGCACCGAGGGCGGGTTCACCGTCAAGGACGGCGAGCAGACGACGATCTACGAGGCGTCGCAGGCCTACCAGGCCGAGGGGACGCCGCTCGTGATCCTGGCCGGCAAGGAGTACGGCTCGGGCTCCTCGCGCGACTGGGCCGCGAAGGGCACCGCGCTGCTGGGCGTGCGGGCCGTCATCGCCGAGTCGTACGAGCGCATCCACCGCTCGAACCTGATCGGGATGGGTGTGCTGCCGCTGCAGTACTCCCCCGGTGAGAGCGCCGAGTCGCTGGGCCTGACCGGGGCCGAGACGTTCACGATCGAGGGCATCGCCGGCGGCGGGTCGGTGCCGCGCGAGCTCACCGTGCGAGCCGACGACACGACCTTCACGGTCACCGTCCGGATCGACACGCCTGGCGAGCAGAGCTACTACGCGCACGGCGGGATCATGCCGTTCGTGCTGCGGTCGCTGCTCTAGTCGCGCGGGTGGGCCGGGGCGCGACGTGCGCCCCGGCCGCCGTCACCGACCGTGCACGCGCCGCCCAGTGACACGTGGACGACCCGTGCGCACAACACGCCGGGTCCGGGTGAGAACGGGCCGGTCGGGCCCAGCCGGGCCGAGCAACAGCGATACTGGTCACGTGCCGGTCTGCTCGCGGGAGCGGTCGCGCCCGTGCCCGCCCCTGTCGGGGGCCTTCAGCCACGGGAGCGTCCTCACGAGCGGGGGCGGCACCGCCGAGCTCGAGACGGCCCGGCGCACACCGGCACGTCCCTGCTGACGAAGGACCTCCAGTGACCCCGCCTCGCACCGCCCGCGCGACCGACGAGACCGCCGTCGACGCCGTTCCTCCGTCGCGCCCGACGGCCCCCACTGCTGCCGAGCCGGCCGTCGCGGCCGCCGGCGGATCGGGGGGCACGGCCGGCGGCCGGGCTGCAGGCAGGCCGGCCACCAAGCCCACGAAGGCTCCCGCCAGGGCGACGACGAAGAGCGCCACCAAGACCGCCGCCACGGCGAGCGCGGGCCTGGCCGCCGGCGCACCGGCGGGTGCTGCCCCGGCCGAGGCCGGCGAGCCCGACCTCGAGGACCTCGACGACCTCGACCCGGGCGCGCTGGAGGCCGAGCTGGCCGCCGAGCCCACGGGTGACGAGGGGGCCGTGCTCGACTCGTCCGTCGTCGCCGCCGCCGACCCCGCGATGGCCGCGGCCGTGACCGCCCCCGCCGTGGAGGACGACGAGGACGACGACGAGGACGAGGCGCCCAAGCCCCCGTCCGACGACGAGGACGAGGACGACAAGCCGATCGCCGCCGAGGGCGAGGTCGGCATCTCGACCGACCTCGTGCGGGCCTACCTCAAGGAGATCGGCAAGGTCCCGCTGCTGACCGCCGAGCTCGAGGTCGAGCTGGCCCAGCGCATCGAGGCCGGGCTGTTCGCCGCCGAGAAGGTCCGCCAGGCCGAGGCCGGCGAGGCCCCCAAGCTGTCCGCGGCCCTGCGCCGCGACCTCGACTGGCTGGTGCAGGACGGCGGCAAGGCCAAGCGCCACCTGCTCGAGGCCAACCTGCGTCTGGTCGTCAGCATCGCCAAGCGCTACCTCGGGCGCGGGATGCTGTTCCTCGACCTGATCCAGGAGGGCAACCTCGGCCTGATCCGCGCGGTGGAGAAGTTCGACTACACCAAGGGCTACAAGTTCTCGACCTACGCCACCTGGTGGATCCGCCAGGCCATCACCCGGGCGATGGCCGACCAGGCCCGCACCATCCGCATCCCGGTCCACATGGTCGAGCAGATCAACAAGCTCACCCGCGTCCAGCGCGAGATGCTGCAGGAGCTCGGTCGCGAGCCCACGCCGGAGGAGCTCGCCAAGGAGCTCGACATGACGCCCGAGAAGGTCGTCGAGATCCAGGGCTACGCACGCGAGCCGGTGAGCCTCGAGACCACGATCGGCGACGACCAGGACTCGAGCCTGGGCGACTTCATCGAGGACGCCGACGCGCCGATCGCCGCGGAGGTCGTGTCGTACGGCCTCATGCAGGAGCAGCTCGGCGAGGTCCTGCGCACCCTCACCGACCGCGAGGCCGCCGTGGTCAAGATGCGCTTCGGCCTGGTCGACGGCCAGCCCCGGACCCTCGACGAGATCGGCCGAGAGTTCGGGCTGACCCGCGAGCGGATCCGCCAGATCGAGAGCAAGACGCTGTCCAAGCTGCGCCATCCCAGCCGGTCGCAGAAGCTGCGCGACTACCTGGACTAGTGCAACCGGTCTCCCCCGCGGAGTTCGAGGGCTACGTCGCCGACGCGCTCGACGACCTGCCGCCCGAGCTCGCGGCCCGCTTCGACAACGTCGTGGTCGTCGTCGAGGACGAGAACGCCCAGGACCCCGACCTGCTCGGGCTGTACGAAGGGGTGGCGCTGCCCTCGCGGACGGAGTACGCGGGAGTGCTCCCCGACCGGATCAGCCTCTACCGGATCCCGCTGTGCCTGCTCGCGGAGGACCTGGACCACCTGCTCGAGGAGATCGCCGTGACGGTCGTGCACGAGTTCGCCCACCACATGGGCATCGACGACGACCGCTTGCACGAGCTCGGCTGGGACTGAAGGTGACAGGCAGGGACTGTCCGTGACACCCTGTGCCTGTCTGTGACTGACCTCACCGGCCGCTGTTCTACCGGAACAGCGGACGTGAGAGGATCGTTGCGAACTGCGAAGGCACTCGTCACCGGAGTGCCTGCGATCGGGACGCCACACCGTCTCCGCACGGTGCACACAGGCACCGCAGCGCGGGTGTGGGCCGACCGACAGTGGCAATGCCCGTCCTGACTTCGCGGCCCGACACGTCGGGCCCACCCCCATCCTGGAGTCGCTAGTGTCCGCCCCCGCCCGTCCCGCCGACGTCGTCGAGGCGCTGGTCGAGCGTGCGCGGTCGGAGGGACGCCTGTCCCTCGACCAGCTGCGCACGGTCTTCGACGCCGCCGGCATCGGCCCGACCGAGGGCCGAGCCGTGCTCCGCGAGCTCTCCGAGCAGGGCGCCGTCGTCGTCTCCGACGACCTCGCGGCCGCCAAGCCGGCGCGCACGCGTCGGACGGCCGGCACGTCGCCCGTGAGCAAGCCGTCGGCCGCTCGGCCGGCGAAGCGGGCCGCCGGCCCGCAGGAGAAGCGTCCCGCCGGACGCACCGTGGCGGACGGCCCCGCCGTCGAGCCGCTCGTGGAGGAGCCCAGCTTGTCTGTCCAGACGCCCGTGCAGACCCCCGACCTCGTCGTGACGACGGCGCCCGCCGGCGCCGCGGTCGCTCCGGTCGCCCCGACCAGGGCTGCCGCTGCTCCGGCTGCGGGGACGGCTGCCGCGAAGGCCGCCGCTGCCAAGGCGGTCCCCGCCAAGCAGACCAAGGCCGAGGCCGAGGCCGCCGTGCTCGAGGCGGCGCAGCCCGACGGCGACACCGTGTTCGCCGAGCCCGCCGCCGCGCCGGTGGCGGTCCCCGAGGAGGACAAGCCCCTCGCGCTCGACGAGCCGCCGCCCGGCATCGACCTGGTCAAGGCCTACCTGCGTGAGATCGGCCGCGTCGCGCTGCTGACCGCCGAGATGGAGGTCGACCTGGCCAAGCGCATCGAGGCCGGCCTGTTCGCGACCGAGAAGCTGCGCCAGCACGCCGCCGGCGAGAGCAAGGTCGCGGCCGCGATGCGCCGCGACCTGGTCGAGATCGAGCGCGACGGCGAGGTGGCCAAGCGGCACCTGCTCGAGGCCAACCTGCGCCTGGTCGTCTCGCTGGCGAAGCGCTACCAGGGCCGCGGCCTCGACCTGCTCGACCTGGTGCAGGAGGGCAACCTCGGCCTGGTGCGCGCGGTGGAGAAGTTCGACTACGCCAAGGGCTACAAGTTCTCCACCTACGCCACCTGGTGGATCCGCCAGGCGCTGCAGCGCGCGCTGGCAGACCAGGGCCGCACCATCCGCGTGCCCGTCCACATGGCCGAGCTGATCACGAAGGTGACCCGCACCCGTCGCGACCTCACCCAGTCGCTGGGCCGCGAGCCCTCCTCCGAGGAGATCGGCGAGCCGCTGTCGATGACCGCGGAGAAGGTCGAGGAGATCCTGCGCCACGGCCGCGACACCCTGTCGCTGCAGGCGCCGGTCGGCGACGACGAGGCCGTGCTCGGTGACTTCATCACCGACGTCGACTCGATCGACCCGCAGGCCGCCGTCGAGACGCAGATGCTCCACGGCCAGCTCTCCGAGGTGCTCGACTCGCTGCCGGAGCGCTCCGCGATCGTCATGCGCATGCGCTTCGGCCTCGAGGACGGCCGTCCGCGCACCCTCGACGAGGTCGGCCGCCACCTGGGTCTGACCCGCGAGCGGATCCGTCAGATCGAGCGCGACACCCTCGCCGAGATCCGCGCCGGTGGGCGCGCCGACGCCCTGCGCGAGTACGTCGCGTAGTCCCGACCGTCGTCCGCGGCCGTCACCCTCACCCGAGGGTGGCGGCCGCGTCGCGTTCCCGGCCAGCCGCGCTGCCCTCGGGTCAGGCGGTCGGGACGCGGGGTCGGCCGAGAGCCAGGCAGACCACCGCGCAGGCGACCGCGGCGATCCCGATCGCGGTCCAGGACCGGTGGAAGGCGTCCAGCGCGTCGGCGGGCGCCGGCTCGCCCAGCACCGCCACGAGCACGGCCACCCCCAGCACCGCGCCGAGCTGGCGGGCGGTCGCCCCGACCGCGGCGCCGACCGCGAACGACGCCGGCGGCAGGGCTTGTGCGCCGGCCGCGCCGAGCGCGGAGAAGGCGAACCCGATCGCCAGGCCGGCGAGGACCGACCCGGGCAGGAAGTCGGCGACGTACGACGGGTCGCCGGTCGTGCGGGTCGCGAACCACGCCTGCGCCGCGACCATCGACAGCGCGCCCGGGACGACCACCACGCGGAAGCCGTGGCGGTCGGCCAGCCGCCCGGCGAGCGGAGCGCTGACCGCCGCCAGCAGAGGGCTCGGCAGCACGGCGACCGCGGTCCGCAGGACGGAGTAGTCCCAGACGGAGGTGAGGAACAGGACGTTCGCGAGGATCATCGCGAAGAAGGCGGCGCCGAACAGCAGCGTGCCCGCCGTGGCGACGGAGAACGTCCGTACGGCGAACAGGCGCACCGGCAGCACCGGGCTCGGGTGGCGCAGCGCCCGCAGGACCAGCACCGGGGTCAGCACGGCGGCCAGGGCGAAGGACCCGACGACGCGCAGCGAGGACCAGCCCCACTCCTCGCCCTGCACCAGCCCGAGCGAGAGCAGCCCGAAGACCGCCGTCACGAGCAGGACGCCGACGACGTCCGGGCGCCCGGCAGCGGGCGTGCCCGCCGACTCGCGCAGGACGCGCCGACCGACGAGCACCGCCAGCACGCAGAACGGCAGGTTGATCCAGAACACCCAGCGCCAGCCGGGTCCCTCGACGAGCAGCGCACCCAGCGTCGGGCCGGCCGCGGCGGCGACCGCTCCGGCGGCGCCCCAGATGCCGACGGCGGTGGCGCGCCGGGCGGCGGGGAACTCCGGCAGCAGCAGGCCCAGCGACGCCGGGACGAGCAGCGCCGCACCCACCGCCTGCAGCGCGCGGGCGGCGACGAGCAGCGGGACGGTGGGGGCGAGCCCGCACAGCGCCGACGCGACGGCGAAGACCGCGAGGCCGGCCAGGAACAGCCGCTTGCGACCGCGGGCGTCCGCCAAGCGCCCGGCGGTGACGAGCAGCGCGCCGAACACCACCGCGTACGCGTTGAGCACCCACGACAGCTCGGCGCGGGTGGTCCCGGCGAAGTCGGCGCTCATCGCCGGGAACGCGATGTTGACGACGGTCGCATCGAGGAAGACGACGAAGACCCCGGCCGCGGACACGCCGAGGACCTGCCAGGCGCGCCGGTCGACGACGACCTCGTCCGGTCCTGCCTCCACCGCGGTCATCGGCCGAGCTCCCCGAGCACCCGCCGCGTCTGGCGGGCCTGCGCGAGCAGGGTGCCGTCCGGGGCCCACACCTCGCTGTCGTCGACGCACCAGCCGTCGGCGGCCGTCCGCGTGGCGATGCGGACGAGCACCCAGCCGCGGCGGGGCGACTCGTCCAGCCCGGAGGCGTACGACACGGTGAGGTCGACCGTGGGCACGACGACCGGCTCGCGCACCACGCCGTAGAGCGCCGGCGGCATCGCGTCGACCAGCACGGTCACGGCGGCGGCGTCGAGCGGGTCGTCGGCACGCAGGCGGGCCCACGCCACCAGCTCCGCCCGCTCACCACCGGCGAAGGGCAGCGAGCCCCCGGCCGGCCGGTGCTCGAAGTGCTGGCCGTACGGCACCAGCTCGACCGGCAGCGCGAGCGGCTCGCACTCCTGCGGGGCGGGGACGTCCGGCATGTCGACGACGGCGTACGGCCGGCCGCCGCCGCGCGCCCGGCCGCTGGTGAGCACGGCCTGCAGGACGCGCCCGCCGTCCGAGCCGCGCAGGACGCTCGACACCGTGCTGGACGCGCCGCCCTCGCGGACGAGCCGCGCCTCCGGCCGGAGCACGCCGTCGTCGACCGCGCGCAGGAACTGGGCGCTCAGCGTGCGGGGCGTGCGCCCGGCGCCAGCGAGCGACTGCCCGGCGCGCAGGGCGACGGCGGCGAGCAGCCCGCCGTGCGGGCCGGCCCACGACCACCAGCTGCGGTCGACGACGACGGGGTCGTCGGCGGACAGGACGGAGGACAAGGGGGGCAGCGTCGAGGTCGGTGGCACGCCTTCGTGTATAACAGCGTTATGACGCCGTTGTCCACGACGATCGACCAGATGAGCTCACCGACCGGTGTCGACGACCGACGTGGAGCGGTCGTCGAGGCGGCGGCCCGCCTGCTGGCCGAGGAAGGACCCCACGGGCTGTCCCTGCGGCGCGTCGCGGCCGAGTCGGGCGGCTCGACCCAGATCGTCTACACGCTGTTCGGCGGCAAGCCCGGCCTGGCGGACGCGCTGTACGCCGAGGGGTTCCGCCGCCTGGGCGCGGCGATGGCCGCCGCCCTCGACGCCGCGCCGCCGGGTGATCCCGAGCAGCTGCTGGCGCTGGGCCGGGCCTACCGCGTGTTCGCGCGCGCGGAGCCGGCGTTCTTCTCCGTGATGTTCGGCCGGGCCATCGCGGGCTTCACCCCGGCACGGGCGACCCGCGCGACGGGCCGAGCGCTGACCCTCGGCCGGGTCGTCGACGCCGCGCAGGCGTGCCTCGACGCCGGCACGCTGGTCGGCGCCGACGCCACCGAGCTGGCGCGCACCTGCTGGGTGACCGCCCACGGCCTGGCCTCGCTCGAGGTGAACGGGATGCTGGCGGTGGAGGACACGGAGGCCTTCGCCGAGGTCGTCCTGCGCACCCCGCTCGCAGCGCACCGGCCGCCGCGCTGAAGACCCGCACACCCAGGCAGGGAGGTCCGGCCGCCGCGGGGAAGGGGGCAGTCATGGACCTCGACGCCCGACCTCTCGAGCCCGCACCCACCCCGCCGCCCGGCACGGCGCCGCCGCTCGACCCGCAGACCCCCGTGCCCGACGACCCGGGCCCGCTGCAGGAGCCCGACCTGCTCCCGCCGCCGCCGCTCGAGCCGAGCCCTGAGGTCGTGCCCGCCGGGGAGCCCGTGTAGAGAGGGGCGACCATCCGCGCGTCCGAGAGGCACCCATGACCGAGCACCAGTCCCGGCAGAACACGACCTTCCCGAGCGGAGGAGGGCAGGCGCACGGCTACCTCGCCCTGCCGGCGTCGGGCAGCGGCCCTGGCGTCGTCGTGATCCAGGAGTGGTGGGGGCTCACCGACCACATCGCCGACGTGGCTGACCGGCTGGCGGCCGAGGGCTTCGTGGCGCTGGCCCCGGACCTGTTCGGCGGGCGCACCACCCACGACGCGGACGAGGCCGGGCAGCTCATGAGCGAGCTGCCCGTGGACCAGGCGGCCCGCGACCTCGGCGGCGCGGTCGACCTCCTGCTGAGCCACGAGGCCGTGACGA
>CADCUB010000124.1 GCA_902805775.1 uncultured Frankineae bacterium
CGACGAGGACGAGGCCGACCTGCTCCACGCCTACGCCGACCTGCTGGCGGAGCGCGCGGAGCAGCGACGCGCCGCCCTCACGCCGGACGTCAGCCGCGAGCACCTGACGGTCGTCGCGCACCTGGCCGCCGCCGCTGCGCTCGGCGACCCGGCGGCGGACCCGTCGTCGCTCGTCCTCGACGGCATCCCGCCGTCCGAGCAGCTGCTGGCGGCGTGCGTGCTGCTCGCCCAGACCAGCGCCGACGGCGGCGGGGACGCCGAGGGGCTGGCGGGGGAGATCGCCGAGCTGTTCGGATGAGCCCGGAGTCCCGCCAGCGCCGAGCCCCGAGCCCGACTCCCAGCCCGCAGCCCCAGGCCCCAGCCCTGAGCCCGCAGCCCTGAGCCCGAGCGCCCCCAGCGCCGCACCCGCACGCGCCGGGGTAGGTCGCGTAGTGCACGGGCAGGACGGGCTCATGACCGCCCCGACCGAGCCGGCCACGACCCGCCTGCCGGACGCCCTGCAGACGCTGCGCGACGAGGTCGCCCGTACGCCGCTCGCCCTGGCCACACCCGAGCGTGACACCGCCCGGCGCGACGCCAAGGCCGTCGTCGACCAGGTCGACGACTACCTGCTGCCGCGGCTGCGCGACCTCGACGCCCCGCTGCTGACGGTCGTCGGCGGCTCGACCGGCGCCGGCAAGTCGACCCTCGTCAACAGCGTCGTCGGGGCCACGGTCACCACCCCGGGCGTCCTGCGGCCCACGACGCGGGCACCGGTGCTGGTCTGCTCGAGCGCCGACCGGTCCTACTTCGCCGACGAGCGCGTGCTGCCCGGCCTGGCCCGCACCACCGGCGCCGACGCCGGCCCCGGCGGGCTGCGCCTGGAGGTGCGCGACGACGTCCCGGCCGGGCTCGCGCTGCTCGACGCTCCCGACGTCGACTCGGTGGTCGAGAGCAACCGCGACCTGGCTGCGCAGCTGCTCGCGGCCGCCGACCTGTGGGTCTTCGTGACCACGGCCGCCCGCTACGCCGACGCCGTCCCGTGGGACCTGCTCCGCACCGCTGCCGAGCGCGGCACGGCCCTGGCCGTCGTGCTCGACCGCGTTCCGCCCGAGGCGGCCGCCGAGGTCGCCGACGACCTCGCCGGGATGCTGCAGCGGGCCCGGCTCGACACCGCACGGCTGTTCGTGGTCGAGGAGCGCCCGCTCGTCGACGGTCGCCTGCCCGAGGACCAGGTCGCGCCGCTGCGCGCGTTCCTGCACGGACTGGCCGCCGACCAGGAGGAGCGCGCCGCCGTCGTGCGCCAGACGCTGTCCGGGGCGCTGCAGAGCCTCACCACCCGCGTGGACGCGCTCGTGGCCGCCGTCGAGGCCCAGGACACCGCGGGGCAGCAGCTGCGCGACGTCGCCGACGCGTCGTACGACCGGGCCCGCGACGGGGTCGACGAGGGGGTGCAGAACGGCAGCCTCCTGCGCGGCGAGGTGCTCGCCCGCTGGCAGGAGTTCGTCGGCACCGGCGAGTGGATGCGCAGCCTGCAGGCCTCCGTCGGCCGCCTGCGCGACCGCCTGACCGCGGCGCTGTCCGGCCGCCCCACCCCCGCCGAGGACCTGCAGGTCGCGCTCGAGTCCAGCGTCGAGCAGCTCCTGCGGACCGAGGCCGACAGCGCCGCCGAGCGCACCGTCACCGCCTGGCGCGCGCTGCCGGCCGGACCCGAGCTGCTCGGCGGGCGCGACCGCGAGATGGAGCACGTCTCGCCCGACTTCGTCGAGGCGGCCGGTGACGAGGTCCGCGACTGGCAGGGGTACGTGCTCGACCTGGTCCGCAGCGAGGGCTCCGACAAGCGCTCGACCGCGCGGCTGCTCAGCTACGGCGTCAACGGCGCCGGCCTGGTGGTGATGGTCGCGGTCTTCGCGAGCACCGGCGGACTGACCGGCGGTGAGGTGGCGGTCGCCGGTGGGACGACCGCGCTGGGGCAGCGCCTGCTCGAGGCGGTGTTCGGCGATGCGGCCGTACGCGCGCTCGCGGCCAAGGCACGGGCCGACCTCGGGGTGCGCGCCGACCGGCTGCTGAGCGGGGAGCAGGAGCGCTTCGACGCCCTGGTCGTCGCGGCAGCCCCCGAGCCGGGCAGTGCCGAGGCGCTGCGCGCCGCGACCCGCGCGCTCGTCGAGGCCCGCCGGTGAGCCTGATGACGCGGGTGACCGGCACGAAGGAGGTGCCGCTGACCGACCGGCTCGCTGCCCTGCGGGAGGCGCTCGAGGTCGCGGACGGACGGCTGGAGGTCCCCGAGACCGGCCGCGCCCGCACTCTGCTCGCCAAGGCGGGCGCGCGTGAGGCGCTCGGCGACGCCACCGTCGTCGCGCTGGCCGGAGCGACGGGCAGCGGCAAGTCGACGCTGTTCAACGCCCTGTCCGGCAGCGACATCAGCTCGCCCGGCGTGCGCCGCCCCACCACCGGCGTCGCGCACGCCACCGTCTGGCCCCGGCGCGACGGAGCCTCCGCCGACCGGCTGCTCGACTGGCTGGAGGTCCCGCGCCGCCACGTCCAGACCGACCCCGACCCGGCGCTCGAGGGGCTGGTGCTGCTCGACCTGCCCGACCACGACAGCACGCGGCTGGAGAACCGGCTGGAGGTCGACCGGCTCGTCGAGCTCGTCGACGTCCTGGTGTGGGTGCTCGACCCCCAGAAGTACGCCGACGCCGCCGTGCACGACCGCTACCTCGCCCCCCACGCCGGTCACGCCGGTGTGCTGCTCGTGGTGCTCAACCAGGTCGACCGGCTCGAGCCGACGACGGCCGACTCCGTCTGCGCCGACCTGCGCCGCCTGCTCGACAGCGAGGGGCTGGCCGGCACCCCGCTGGTGCCGGTGTCGGCGCGCACCGGTCAGGGCCTGCCTGCCCTGCACGCCGAGCTGGCCCGGAGGGTCAGCGCCCGCAAGGCCGCGACCGAGCGGCTGACCGCCGACGTGCGCGCGGCCGCATCCGGGTTGCAGGAGCACTGCGGCGACAGCGGCGCCGAGCTCGCCAGGGGCGAGCGCCAGGCCCTGACGTCCGCGCTGTCGGACGCCGCGGGAGTGCCCGCGGTCGCGCGGGCCGTCGAGCGCTCCGCCCGCCGCGACGGGGTCGCCCACACCGGCTGGCCCCTGCTGCGGTGGACCGGCAAGCTGCGGCCCGACCCGCTGCGGCGGCTGCACGTCGGCGACGCCGCGAGCCGCACCAGCCTCCCCCCGGCGAGTCCGGCGCAGCAGGCCGCGGTGTCGAGCGCGCTGCGCCGCGCGCGCGACAGCGCTGGCCACGGCCTGCCGCAGGCCTGGCGCGACGACCTGCGCCGCACCGTCGAGCTCTCGCAGGAGCGGCTCGGCGACCGCCTCGACCGCGCCGTCGCCGGCACCGACCTCGGCCCCGACCGCACGCCCGTCTGGCAGCGGCTCGTGGGGGGCCTGCAGTGGCTGCTCGTCCTGACGGCCCTGGTCGGCGCCCTGTGGCTGCTCGGCCTGGTCGCCCTGGCCTACCTGCAGCTCGACGACGTCCTGCCGCTGCCCCGCGTCGAGGGCATCCCCCTGCCGACGCTGCTGCTCGTCGGCGGGCTGCTCGCCGGCCTGCTGCTCGCGCTGCTCGTACGACCGCTCGTCCGCGCGAGCGCCCGCCGTCGACGACGACGGGCCGAACGGCGCCTGCGCGCCGCCGTCGAGCAGGTCACCTCCGACGAGGTGCTCACCCCGCTGGCGCGGGCCCGCGAGGACCACGACCGCTACTGCTCGGCCGTGGCGCGCGCCGCTGCCTGAGCGTCGGTGGCAGGCTGACCACGTCTGTCCCCGCCGCTCGAAGGAGCACCCGTGCCCGACCTGCCCGTCCCGCCCCGCCTTCGTCTCGGCGGCCGGCCGATGTCGGTCGTCGGACGCGCGCGGATCTACGTCTGCGGCGTGACGCCGTACGACGTGACGCACCTCGGGCACGCGGCGACCTTCGTCTGGGTGGACGTCGCGGACCGGGTGCTGCGCCGGCTCGGCGTGCGCACGGAGGTGTGCCGCAACGTCACGGACGTCGACGACGTGCTGCACGACGCCGCCGCGCGCCGAGGCGCCCAGCCGGACCGCTTCGCCGCCGTGCAGCAGTTCCACTTCGAGCGCGACATGGCCTCGCTCGGCGTCCGCCGGCCGACGCACGAGCCGCGGGCGCACTCGTTCGTGCCGCAGGTCGTCGAGCTGGCGGAGGCGCTGCTCGAGGTCGGCGCCGCCTACGAGAGCGCGGGCAGCGTCTACTTCCGCGGGTCGCAGGTGTGCCTCGCGGCCGGCTTGTCGCCGGAGCAGGTGCACGACCAGCTGGCGGCCAACGGCGGCCGGCCGGACGACCCGGCCAAGGACGACCCGGTCGACCAGGCGGTCTGGCAGACCAGCGGTCCGGACGAGCCGGCGTGGCCCTCGCCCTGGGGTCCGGGCCGGCCGGGCTGGCACGCCGAGTGCACGGCCATGGCGCTGTCGACCTACGGCTCCTCGCTCGACCTGCACGCCGGCGGGGCCGACCTGCGCTTCCCGCACCACGCCTTCGAGTCGGCGCAGGCGGAGGCCGCCACCGGTGTCACGCCGTTCGCCCGGTCGTGGCTCCACATCGGCACCGTGCGACTCGATGGTGAGAAGATGGCCAAGTCCACCGGCAACCTGGTCTTCGTGCGTGACCTGCTCGCCCGCACCGAGGGGTCGGTCGTGCGCGCCCTGCTGCTCGACCGGCCGTACGCCCAGGCCTGGGACTACACCGAGACCGAGCTGGAGCGGGCCGGGCAGCGGCTGGACGCCCTGCGGACCGCGGCCGGCCGGCCGCACGGCAGCGACAGCGCCCCCGCGGCGGTCCTGACCGCCCTCGTCGACGACCTCGACGTCTCCACCGCCTGGGACATCGCCGTCGAGGACGGCGGTCAGGCGGCTCGGGAGCTGGCCGGCGTGCTGGCGCTGTAGCGCATGGAGGGCAGACGGGCGAGCGACATGGGCGAGCGCGACTCCGCCGCTGACGAGGTCGCCCGTGTCCGGGTGGAGCTCGCGGCGGCCGCCGCCGACGCCACCCCCCTGGCCGAGCTCGAGCCGACGGGCGGTGACCTGACCCGCGTCCTGCCGCTGCTGCAGCAGCTCGCCGCGGCCGTCGCGCGCCTGCTCCGCACCGACCTCGCCGCGGTGTGGACGACCGTGCCCGGTGAGGACGCCCTGCTGCCCAGCGCCTGGGTCGGCTTCCCCGACGACTACATCAGCGCGGTGCGGGTGCCCTACGGCGCCGGCTCCGCCGGTCGGGCCGTCGCCGAGCGGCGCACCGTGCTCCTCGAGGACGTCGAGACCTCGGCGTCGTACGCCGCCTTCCGCGAAGCCGCGGTGCAGCACGGCGTCCGGGCGGTGCTGTCGGTGCCGATGCTGACGCTCGGCGGCGAGCCCATGGGGGCCCTGTCCGCCTACTACCGCCGGCGCTCCACGCCCCGGTCCAGCGACGTCGAGCTCGTCGCGCTCTACGCCCGGCAGGCCGCGGAGATCGTCGAGCGCGCCCGGCTGCACGAGCAGGCCCGCTCGCTGGCCGCGCTGGAGCGCCGCCGGGCCGGTCAGCTGCGCGCTCTGGCCGACGCGACGCTGGCGCTGTCGGCTGCCGAGTCGCTCGACGACCTGCTGCGCGTGCTCACCGAGGCCGCCCGCGACGTCATCGGCTGCCACCAGGGCGTCGCGACCCGGCTGCCGACCGGCTGGGCCGACGCGACGACCTTCGTCTCGCTGTCGGAGTCCTACGCGCAGTGGCGCACCTACGACGTCGTGCCGCAGGGCCTCGGCGTGCTCAACGCGGTGACGCGGACCAACACACCGCTGCGGCTCACCGGCGAGCAGCTCGCGCAGCACCCCGAGTGGCGCGGGCTGCGCGACGCGCCGGGCCACCCGCCGATGCCCGACTACCTCGCCGCGCCGCTGGTCGGCCGCGACGGCACCAACCTCGGTCTGATCCAGCTCAGCCACCGCACCGACGACGCGCCGTTCACCGCCGAGGACGAGGCCGTGCTGGTGCAGCTGGCGCAGACGGCCAGCAGCACCCTCCAGCGGATGGAGGCCTACCAGCGGGAGCGCTCCGCCCGCGAGCAGGCCGAGCAGGCAGCCGGGGCCCTGCAGATCCTGTCCGAGGCCTCCGCGATCTTCGCGGAGAGCTTCGACGCGTGCGGCATCGCCTCGGCGCTGGTCGACCTGCTCGTGCCCCGGCTGGCCGACTTCGCGATGGTGCACCTCGTCGACGCCGAGGGCCAGGCCTCCCTCGGGGCGCTGCAGACCAGCGGCGCGGCCGACCGCGCGTCGGTCGAGCAGTTCTTCTCGACGCTGCCCGTCGACCTGTCGCCCGACAGCGCCCAAGGCCGCGCGCTCGACACCGGACAGGCGCAGCTTCTGCCCGGCCTGTCCGGCGAGCGGATCCGGGCGGCCGCGGACGACACCGGCCAGCTCCGGGAGCTGCGCGCGGTGCTGCGCGAGCACAGCGTCTGCCTGCCGATGACCGCTCGCGGCCGTACGGTCGGCCTGCTCGCGCTGTCCCGTGACCGGCCCTACGCCGGTCCCGACCTCGACCAGGCCCTCGACCTCGCCCGTCGCGCTGCCCTGGCGCTCGACAACGCGTCGCAGTACGCCTTCGAGCGTGACCTCGCCGGCACCCTGCAGCGCAGCCTGCTGCCGCGCGAGCTCCCGATGGGCCCGGGCTTCCTGGCCGCTGCCCGCTACCTCGCCGGTGCCCGGGGCACGCAGGTCGGGGGTGACTGGTACGACGTGGTCGAGGTGGGCGAGGCCCTCGTGCTCGTCGTCGGCGACGTGGTGGGACGGGGTGTGCAGGCCGCCGCGGTGATGGGTCAGCTGCAGGCGACCGTACGGGCGTACGCGCTCGACGGGCACTCGCCGGCCGAGGTCCTCACCCGGCTCGACCGGGTCGCGCAGACCGTGCCCGACCTGCACTTCACCACCTGCCTGGTGGCTCGTCTGGAGCCGGGCAGCGGGCGGCTCGTCGTGAGCACGGCCGGTCATCCGCCTCCGGTGGTCGCGCGCGCCGGCGGTGGAGCGCACCTGCTCGACCTCGACCCCGGACTGCCGCTGGGGGTCGGCGGTGGCCACTTCGCCGACCAGTCCTTCGACCTCGCGCCCGGCTCGGTGCTGATGCTCTACACCGACGGCCTCGTGGAGGAGCGTGGCCTGCCGCTCGACGACGGGCTGCGGCGGCTGGTCTCGGCGCTGGACGCGCCGGTGACGTCGGCCGAGCAGGCGTGCGCGCAGGTGCTGCGGGCGCTGGGCCGGGACGACGGGGCCGACGACGACACGGCGGTGCTCGCGCTGCACCTGTCCGGCCCGGGTGTCCTCGAGCTGCGCCTGCCGCGGGTGCCGCAGTCCGCGCGCGTGGCCCGCCGCGGCGTGGCCGGCGTCGCGCGGGTGCACGGGGTGGACGGCGAGCTCGCCGAGCTGCTCGTCTCCGAGCTGGTCGGCAACGCGGTCCGGCACGCGGCGGTGGCCGCCGGTGACCTCGTCCTGCGCGTCCGGGCCTGCGGCGCCGACGCGCTGCGGGTGGAGCTCGACGACGCCGGCGAGCGGCACCTGCCGGCGCCGACGGCCGCTCCCGGTCCGGCGGCCGAGTCGGGCCGCGGGCTGCTGCTGGTGGAGGAGCTGGCGAGCCGCTGGGGAGCGCTGCCGGTCCCCGGCGGCACCCGGGTGTGGTTCGAGGTCGCCGGCTGAGCGCCGCAGCACGGTCCGGCTGAGCGCCGCAGCACGACGCGGCTGAGCGCCGGCAGCGCGACAGGATCGTCGACCGACGGCCGCAAGAGGCCGCCCGCCGACCACGGCGGTCGGCAGGACCGCCGTGGTCGGCGTAGGGCTAGAAGCCGGAGGCGTTCAGCCGGCCGCCGGTCACGGTCTTGCCGCCCAGCGAGGCCGTCGGCACGGCGCTGCTCAGGATCGCGCTCTTGATCGCCGCGGCCGTGGCGCCGGGGTGCGAGGCGGCGTAGAGCGCGGCGGCCCCGGTGACGTGCGGTGTCGCCATCGACGTGCCGTTGTAGGTCGAGTAGGTGTTGAAGGCCGTCGTCGACCAGACGTCGACGCCCGGCGCGCCGATGTCGACCGTCTGGACGCCGTACTGGCTGAAGGAGGCCAGGCCGCCGGTCTTGTCGATGGCCGCGACGGCGATGACGTTCGGCACGTCGTAGTTCGACGGGTAGGACGCGGTCGTGTCGTTGTCCGTCCCGCTGTTGCCGGCTGCGGCGATGAACAGGATGCCCGCGCTGTTAGCC
>CADCUB010000125.1 GCA_902805775.1 uncultured Frankineae bacterium
CGCTCGAGCCGGCGCTGGCGGAGGTGCGACGCGTCCTGCGGCCGGGTGGCATCTTGGCCGCGACGGTTCCGACGAGCCGGCCGATGCCGCTGCGCGACGCTGCCCGCTGGGGGCGCCTGCTCGTCGCACTGCGCTCGACCGGCCTGTCCTCTCCGAACGACCAGGCGCGGACCTCAGCACATGGGCACCTGTCCGCGTCCGGCCTCGAGCTGCTGTCGGACGAGGTCCGCGGCTTCCGCGTCGACGTGGTGGCGCCGGACGCCGCCGACCGGCTGCTGGACGGGCTCTACCTGCCGGACGTGCCGCGCTCCCGCCTGTCGGCCGGCCGGCGGGTGGTCCGCAGCTGGGTGGGCCGGCGCGTCACCGTCCCCGTCCGGCGGCTGGTCGCCCGCGGCTGACCCGCCTCGGCGGCCGGCTCAACGCGCCGGTGGACCGGTGCACGACGAGCTCCGCGACGCCGTACAGCACGGTGACCCCGCCGCTGAACCACGTGATCGTGCCGGCCGGGGCCTGGCCGGCGATCCACTGGCCGATGCCGAGGAAGACCACCGGCGCGGCGACGCTCGCAGCGCTCATCGCCCATCCCCGGTTCCCGAGGGCGGCGGCGAGCAGCCCGCCCAGCCCGATCGAGACGAGCGTCCACGCACCGGACCCCGGCACGTCGGTGTACAGGTTCACGACCTCCGCCGTGCCGTAGGCGCTGACGACCAGACCGGGTCCCCACAGCGGACTGCGCGGACCCGTCGCGGCGGCCGCGGCCACGAAGGCCAGACCCACCAGCAGCGGGATCCACTGAACTGCCACCGGGCCGATCGGCCGCACGAGCAGCAGGAGCAGCAGGCCGCCCACGACCAGCACAGCCCCCCGGCGGCGAGCGCCCGACTGCGGCGTGCCGTCCTCCGGCGGAGCACCGTGGCCGGTGGGGGTGCCGGTCATGCTCGCGCCTGCCCGGACGAGCAGACGCCGTGTCCACCGCGCTGTCCCATGCCTGGGAGGATGGCACCGCACGCGTCGCGGCGCCGGTCGGTCGCCCGCGGGCACCGTGGGGCTACGGTGCCTGCTCGACGGAGGAGCGCACATGGCCGAGCGTGCAGAGATCGGCGTCATCGGAGGCTCCGGGCTCTACGCCCTGCTCGACGACCCGGACCCGGTCCAGGTCGAGACGCCCTACGGCCCGCCGAGCGCGGAGGTCGTGCTGGGCACGGTCGCCGGCCGACGGGTGGCGTTCCTGCCGCGCCACGGCGCCGACCACCGCTTCCCGCCGCACCGCATCCCGTACCGGGCGAACGTCTGGGCGCTGGCGAGCCTGGGCGTGCGGCAGGTGCTGGCACCGTGCGCCGTCGGCAGCCTGTCCCCCGCGCTCGGACCCGGCACGCTGGTCGTCTGCGACCAGCTCGTCGACCGCACCTCCGGCCGCGCGCAGACGTTCCACGACACCGGCGCGGTGCACGTCCCGTTCGCCGACCCCTACTGCCCGGTCGGCCGCCGGACGGTCCTCGACGCCGCGCGGGACGCCCGATGGCCGGTGGTCGACGGGGGCACGATGGTCGTCGTCGAGGGACCGCGCTTCTCGACCCGCGCGGAGTCGCAGTGGTTCGCCGCGCAGGGCTGGTCGGTGGTCAACATGACCGGCCACCCCGAGGCGGTGCTGTGCCGCGAGCTGGCGCTCTGCTACACGGCGGTCGCGCTCGTCACCGACCTCGACGCCGGGCTGGAGGGCGGGACGCCAGTGACGCAGGCGGAGGTCTTCCGGGTGTTCGGGGAGAGCACCGCGCGGCTGCGCTCGCTGCTGCTCGGGGTCGCCGGCACGCTGCCGCTGGGCCGGGACTGCCCGTGCGGCCACGCCCTCGACGGCATCGACCACGAGCTGGTCCTGCCCTGAGCCGTCCGCCCGCGACGGTCAGCCCGGGCGGGCGTCCCCCCGCAGCGGGGCCCGGCCGAAGGCGGCCAGGCCCTCGGAGGGCAGCACTGCGGCGGTGAAGCCGAGGACCTCGCGTGCGCGTTCGGGCGAGGCGACGACGTGCCGGACGTCCCCGAGCCGGTACTCGCCGGTGACCACCGGCTCGAGCCCGCTGCCGGCGCTCAGTGCGGTGGCGACGTCGAGCACCGTCACCGGACGGCCGCTCGCGACGTTGACGGCGTCGAGCGCACCGGCTTCGCCGGCGTCCACCGCCAGTGCGTTGGCCCGTGCGACGTCGTCGACGTGCACGAAGTCGCGCTGCTGTCCGCCGTCCTCGAAGACCCGCGGCCGCTCGCCGCGCGCGAGCGCCGAGCGCCACAGCGAGGCGACCCCGGCGTAGGGCGTGTCCTTCGGCATCCAGGGGCCGTAGACGTTGTGGTAGCGCAGCGCCACCGCGGTGCCGCCGGACAGCCGTGCCCACGACGCCGCCAGGTGCTCCTGCGCCACCTTGGTCGCCGCGTAGGTGCTGCGCGGGTCCAGCGGGGCGTCCTCCGGCACCAGCGCCCAGGCGAGGGGCTGCCCGCACACCGGGCACGGCGGCTCGAAGTCGCCGGCCTCCAGGGCGCGCTCGGCCCGCGGCCCAGGAGCGACGAGGCCGTGGTCCGGGCACGCGTAGCGGCCCTCGCCGTAGACGACCATCGAGCTGGCGAGGACCAGGCGGCCGATCCCGGCCCGCCCCATGGCGGCGAGCAGCTCGGCGGTGCCGAGGCTGTTGGTGGAGACGTAGTGCGGCAGGTCCTGCAGGTCGACGCCGAGCCCGACCACGGCGGCCTGGTGGCTGACGACGTCCACGCCGTCGAGGACCCCCGCCGGCAGGTGCCGCACGTCCCCGACGACCCGCTCGGCGCGCTCGTCGAGGTGCGCGGGCCACCCGTGCGGGTGCAGGTCGGGCGCCAGGCTGTCGAGGACGCGCACCTCATGCCCGTCCTCGAGCAGCGCGGCGACCACGGCCGCCCCGACGAAGCCGGCGCCGCCGGTCACGAGGACTCGGCTCACGGCCGCCCTCGAACGATCGACGCCGGGCCAAGGCTGCTCCGCACGTGCTGATCACACCGCACGCCGTCGTCGGCTGCACGTCCGGGCCGTCCGCGGCGACCTGCCCGCCCGCGCGACCC
>CADCUB010000126.1 GCA_902805775.1 uncultured Frankineae bacterium
GGTCGGCTGGCCGGCGCTGCCGACCAGCGACAGGCCCAGGTCGCGCGGGATGCCGACCACCGGGGTGCCGTGGGTCTGCACGCCGCCGAGAGTGCCGTTGACCGGGCCTGTCGTGTTGTTGTAGATGACCGTGGCGACGGCGCCCTTGGCGGCGGCGTTCTGCGCCTTCAGGGCGAAGGCGCAGGAGCCCCGCGGGATGAGTGCCACCGAGCCGGCGGGGAAGCCGGCGAAGTCGTCCGCCTCGCAGCCGGGCGTCGTGTCGCCGGTGGTGGCGACCGGGCGGAGCGGACCCGTGGCGTCGCCGTTGGGGCTGAAGGTCATCGAGATGGCGCTCTCGCTGTAGTCGACGCTCCCGACGTTCAGGACCGGCGGGGCGGCGTCGGCGTTGTAGACGAACTGGAACGGGTCGAGCGTGACCTTGTACCCCGCCGCCTTGAGGCGGTCGACGATGTAGTCGGTGCTGCTCACGTAGCCGGGGCTGCCGGCCGCCCGCGTGTCGTCGTTGCGGTCGGCGATCGCCTGGAGCGCCCGCAGGTGCTCCAGGATGCCGTCCACGGTGATGTCCTCGCGGAACTGCGCGGACGTGTCCTGCTCGGAGGTCGGGTTGCCGGCGACGGCCGGCGCAACCGGCACGAGCAGGGCAGTGGCGGCAGCACCGGCAGCGATCGCCAGCGTGCGTCGAGGTGCAAGTCTCATCGATGTCCTTCGTCGGTTTCGCGGGAGGTTGCGCCGGGTAGTCAGATGTGATCGTTTTCACCTGGTCCGGTCGCGGGGGGCACCGTAGCCCGTCCGGTCACGTCTGACCACCCAGACTCACCAGTCACACCGGCCTCGGCCAGCGGCCCACGCCGGCCAGGCAGCAGCGGCCCCGCACGAGCGGCCAGAGGTCGGGGGCTCATGCCGGGCAGGGTGCCGCACGTCGCGCCGGCGACCGGCCTGCAGGGCCCCACTCGATCCCCGCCATCTTCGCCGTGACCGACGAGCCGTTCCTCGTCTTCACCGCCAACGCCTTCGCGCTGCTCGGCCTGCGCGCCATGTACTTCCTGCTCGCGGACCTGATCCACCGCTTCGTCCACCTCAAGACGGGGCTCGCCCTCGTCCTCATGTGGGTGGGCCTGAAGATGCTGCTCAAGGTCGACGTCGTCCACGTGCCCACGACCGTGTCCCTCGCCGTCATCACGACCATCCTCACGGTCTCGGTCGTGGCGAGCCTGCGCGCGACCCGGGGGCAGCAGCGGCGGGCGCCCGCGGCGCCCTCGGCGGCGCTGTTCCGGACAGCCACGCCCGAGCAGATGGCCGAGCTCGAGCCGCTGTGGCCGCGCCGCGGCCGCCGGGACGAGCGGGAGGGCGCCGACGCCGACCTGCGGGTCCCGCGATGACCGGGCGACGGCCGTCGGGGCCGCCCTCGCGCTCAGACACGCTCGACACGGTCGGCCTGCGGCCCCCGGTCGCTCTGGCGCACCGTGTACCGCACGCGCTCGCCCTCCACGAGCGGCGCTGCGCCGCCCACCACCGACACGTGCACGAACAGGTCGGCGCCCCCCGCGTCCGGGGTGATGAAGCCGAAGCCGCGTCCCTCGTCGTAGCGCGCCACGACTCCCTCGCCGGGGCGAGCCGTGACCTGGCTCGCGCTCGGGTGAGCCGGCCGGCCGGGTGCCGACGGCGGCGGCGGGTCGGTAGGTGCGGCGCCGTGCACGAGGTGCAGGTCGCGGGCCTGCGGTCCCTTGTCTCCGTGGACGACCTCGTAGCTGACGCGGTCGCCCTCGGTCAGCCAGGTGAGCCCCTCGGCCAGTGCCCGGACGTGGACGAAGACGTCCTCACCACCGGAGTCCGGGGTGACGAACCCGAAGCCCTTGCCCTCGTCGTACCAGGACACGGTGCCGTCGGCGCCGTCGGCGGCAGGGGGCCGGCCTTCACCGGCGGCGAGCGGCAGCAGGTGCTCGGCGTGCAGACCCCGCTCGCCCTGGGTGACGAGGAAGGCCACCCGCTGCCCCGCGCTGACGACGCCGCCGCCCACCACGACGGAGCTGTGCACGAAGACCTCGGGGCCGCCGCCGTCCGGAGTGGCGAAGCCGTAGCCCTTGCCCGGCTCGAACCACGCGACGGTGCCCAGCACGCCCAGCCGGGCGTCGGGCGCCACCTCGCCGGTGACCCGGACGCGTCGCGCCTGCGGACCCCGCTCGCCCTCGCCGCGCTCGAACTCGACGGCCTGGCCCTCGCGGAGCAGCCTTGGGCCGCCGTCGACGACGATCTCGGACGCGTGGACGAACAGGTCGGCGCTGCCGTCCTCGGGCGCGAGGAAGCCGAAGCCGCGCTCGGGGTCGAACCAGCGGACGGTCCCCTGCTGCACGGAGAGCTCCTCGTCGAGTGGGTGGCCACAGGCTGTGCTGCACGAGTCTCGCCGACGGGTCGGCGGCTGCCGCTCACCGCAGGGGAGGCCTCGTCGACGTCAGCTCCGGGCTCGCCTTCGTGCCGCTGGCGAGGGCGCCGGTCTGCTCGGCGACGAAGGCAGCCGTCCGCTCCTTCACCGTCTCCTTGCGGCGGCAGCTGGCCGGCTCGTCCGTGCAGGTGGTCGAGCTCGTCCCACCCGTGGTGCGCACCGACCTGCACCGCCACCTGTCCGAGCCACCACCGATGGCGATGGAGCTCGACGCCTTCGTCGCTGCCGCCATGAGGGGTCTGGACGCCGGTCGCGAGGAGGTCACCGTCGGTCTGGCCCACGCCCTCCGCGTGGGTGCACGTGTGGCGCCCGCCCGCTTCCTCGCCCAGGTGAACCGGGGCTGACGCCGTCCGGCGGGTGGAGGTCCACGCAGCCGGCACCTCCCGCGGCTCCTGCGCCGCGGCTGCTGGCACGATGGCGCGTCCTGCGCCTCCCGCCGCGCCCCCCGTCACGTGCTGAGAGGCCACCATGTCCCGCACCGTCCCGGCCCTGGTGGCACCGTCGGTCGGCGCCCCCTTCGAGCTGTCGACGGTCGTCCGGCGCGAGGTCGGCGAGCACGACGTCGAGATCGCCATCGCGTACGTCGGGGTCTGCCACTCCGACGTCCACGAGGTCCGCGGGGAGTGGGGGCAGGGCCGGTTCCCCATGGTGCCGGGGCACGAGATCGCCGGCGTGGTCTCGGCGGTCGGCGGCGCCGTGACGCGGCACGCCGTCGGCGACCGGGTCGGGGTCGGCTGCATCGTCGACTCCTGCCGGACCTGCCGGAGCTGCCGGGCGGGCGAGGAGCAGTACTGCCTGCGGGGATACGTCGAGACCTACGACAGCACCGACTACTCCGGCGAGCCGACGTACGGCGGGTACAGCCGGTCGATCGTCGTGGACGAGCACTACGTCCTGCGCATCCCGGCCGGCCTGGCGCTCGACGAGGCGGCGCCGCTGCTGTGCGCCGGGATCACGGTCTACTCCCCGCTGCGCCGGGCGGGCGTCGGCCCCGGCACGCGCGTGTGCGTCGTCGGGATGGGCGGGCTCGGCCACCTGGGCGTCAGGATCGCCGCGGCGCTGGGCGCCGAGGTGACGGTGCTCAGCCGCACCCTCGCCAAGCGGGACGACGGCCTGCGCCTGGGCGCCCACCGGTACGTCGCCACCGACGAGCCGGGTGCCCTCGACCGGCTCGCGGGGAGCTTCGACCTGCTGCTCAACACCGTCTCGGCCGACCTCGACGTCGACGGCCACCTCGCGCTGCTGGCGCTGGACGGCGAGCTCGTCTTCGTCGGGCTGCCGGAGCACCCCCAGTCGTTCCGTCCGTTCAGCCTGGTCGGCGTCCGCCGCAGGCTGTCCGGCTCCAACATCGGGGGGATCCGGGAGACGCAGGAGGTGCTCGACTTCTGCGCCGAGCACGGGCTGGGCGCCGAGGTCGAGACGATCCCCGCCGGCCGGCTGACCGAGGCGTACGACCGGGTGGTCCGGGGTGACGTCCGCTACCGCTTCGTGGTGGACGCCACGACGATCGGCTCCCCGGGCTGAGATGACGAGCGGCAGGCCCGGCCCGCCGGTGCGGCCGGTGTTCGTGCGGCGGGCCGACGGTGACCGCGCCCGCCGAGCGGTGCGGCGTGCACTACCCCAGCCGGTGTCCGTCCTGCCGTACGGGGGCGGCCAGTCGCAGGACGCCGTCGAGCTCCAGACCCGGGCCGCGACCGGGAGCCGGCCCGCCGCTCACCCGCACCACCGCCGGGCGCACCCGACCGCGGAAGCGCAGCCTGGCCGGCGGACGTCCCGGCTGGTCGAGCAGGGCGCGAGCGGCCAGCGGGAGCCACGGGCCGAGCGGACGCGCGGTGAGCCCCACCTCGCCCACCGGAGGCGGCGCCACGAGCCGGCCGGACCGGGGCAGGTCGAGGGCGAGCGAGGCGAGCTGCTTGGGCAGCGCCCAGTGCTCGCGTCCGGCGCGCGCCGACGCGGCGCTGTCCACGACGATCCACGGCACGTGCAGCCGCAGCGGCGCCCGCAGCTCGGCCAGCAGCGCCTCGGCGTACGGGCCGACCGGCGTCTCGGCGTAGGCCACGACGGCCAGGGCGGTCAGGCGCCGGCCGTCCGGACCTCGCCGCACGGCGGGCCTAACGACGGCGCTCAGGCGGCACGTCCACGGCGGTGGCACGTCGTGCGGCGCAGGGCCGGACGTCTCGTGCCGGGGCGTCGGACTCACGGGCCGAGGACCTGCAGCAGGCGCCCGGGCGAGGTGGTGCGGGCCCCGGCCGCCTCCGCCCGGGCCCGCAGCGCCCGATCGGCCGTGACGAGCAGCGCCCCGGCCGCGCACAGAGCCACGAGCGCGTCGTCGCCGCTGCCGTCGGCGTGCAGCACCTGCACCGGCCCCGGGCCGGTCGGCTCCGCGCCGGCCCGTGCCTGCCCCTCCAGGACGACCACGACCCGGTCGACCACGGCCCCGTCGACGTGCTGTCCCGGCACCTGCGCCAGGCGGGCGACCAGCCGCGCGGCCGCCGCCGGCCGGTCGCGCCACCAGCCGTCCGGGCGCGACCCGACCACGTTGGCGGCGTCGACGAGCAGCAGCACCCGTCCAGTGTCGCCCCGGCTGCGGGCGCACCGTTGATGCCCGGGCACCCGCACGTGTGACGAGTTGAAGATGATCCGGTCAGGCCACTGCGCGGGACCCCCGTGGTGCCTAGCCTTCGGCTGTGGACGCGCGCAGGGCGGGGGAGCGCACGACGGTGCCCGCTGTCGTGGTCCCGGACGTCGTCCTGCTCGAGGGGATCATGGCGGTCGCGGCAGCCGGCACGCGCCTGGGTGTCGCGGAGGCCGCGCTGCCGTTGCTGCTCGAGCTGCCCGGCGTACGGGCGGCCGCTGTGGTGGCCCGGGCCGGCAGCGACCTGGTCGTGCAGGGCTGCGCCGGCTACGACTGCGCGAGCATGGGCCCCGGGGAGCGCCTGCCGCTCGACGCGGGACTGCCGGTGACCGAGGCCGTGCGCACCGACCGGACCGTGGTCCGGGGTACCGGGCCGTCGTGGGTGGCCGCACCGTTCCGCCGCAGGGGCGCCGGGGGGCTGCTGCTGAGCCTGACCGGTGCTCCGCCCGAGGACGTCGCTCCGGTCGAGGTGCTCGCGCGCGCCGTCGGGGACGCACTGCTGCGGGTCCAGGACACCGAGCTGGCGCTGGCCGACCTGGCGCGCCTGACGGCCAGCACGGCCTCCGGACCTCAGGTCGACCCGGCGCTCGACCCGGCCCTGGCGGTGGTCGCGCGCTCGCTGCCGCTGGACGGCGTGGCCGGCGGCGACGTCCTGCTGGCCCTGCCCGACGCCCGGGGAGGCAGCTGGCTCGTGGCGGCCGACGTCTGCGGCAGCGGGCCGACCGCCGCCGTGGTCGCGCGCTCGGTCGCGACGGCGGTGCGCGCGCTGGCGCCGTACTGCGCCGGTCCCGCCGCGCTGCTGGCCGAGCTCGAGCGCAGCCTGCGCCCCGACGTCGCTCCCGGCTCCTTCGTGACGGCGCTGGTCGTCCACCTGGGGCGGCACGGGACGGCGGTCTCGTCGGCCGGCCACCCGCCGCCGCTGCTGCTGCGGTCGTCCGGCGCCGAGGTGCTCGCGATCTCGTCCGGCCCGCCGCTCGCGCTCGAGACGCACAGCGGTGAGCCGCGCGAGCAGGTGCCGGTCGAGCTGCCGCCCGGCGGGCTCCTGCTGCTGCACACCGACGGGCTGGTCGACCGGCAGGGCGCGCGCGGCGCCGACCCGCTGGCTCTGCTCCCGGCCGGCGCTCCGGACGACGCGACGACCGTCGTGGAGGCGGTGCTCGCGGCCGCCGAGCGCGCAGGCGCGGCCGCCGACGACGCGGCCGTCATGGTCGCGCGCGTGCCCGTCCGGCACTGACGGCAGGCAGCGCCCGGTCGCGGGGCAGGGCGCCGACATGCCCGCCGTCGACCGGATGGACGACCCCCAGCGCAGGCACCGCTGGGTCGGCTTCCCGCTGGCCGTCCTCCGCTTCGACCCGCCCGGTGCCGGACCCCGCGACGGCAGCGGCTGAGCGGGCCGCTCCCGCTCGGCGAGCGGTGTCGGGCGGGCCGCCGGGGGCACGGTCGCCGTCGTGACCAGCTCCCCGATGCCCCAGCTCGCCGGTGTGCGCCACCGCTCGGTCGACGTCGACGGGCTGAGCGTCCACGTCGCCGAGGTGGGGGAGGGCGAGCCGCTGGTCCTGCTGCACGGCTGGCCGCAGCACTGGTGGTGCTGGCGGCGGGTGATCCCCCTGCTGCAGGACTCCTACCGGCTCGTGGTCCCCGACCTGCGCGGTCACGGCTGGACGGACGCGCCCGAGAGCGGCTACGACAAGGAGCAGCTCGCCAGCGACCTGCTCGGGCTGCTCGACGTCCTGGAGCTCCCCCGCGTCGGGCTCGTCGGCCACGACTGGGGAGGCTGGACCGGTTTCCTGGCGGCGCTGCGGGCGCCCGAGCGCTTCTCCGCCTTCCTGGCCCTCGGCGTCGTCCACCCGTTCCAGCGGCCCACCGTCGGCCGGGCGCTGCAGTCCTGGCGCCTGACCTACCAGGTCGCCCTGGCGACGCCGGTGCTCGCCGAGCGGGTGCTGCAGGCGTCCCCGGACCTCGTCGAGCACCTCGTGCGCGCGGGCAGCACCCGCCGGTCGGCCTTCGCCGACGGCGCCGCGCGGACGTACGGCGAGGTGCTGCAGGAGCCGGCGCGCGCGCGAGCAAGCTCGCGGCTCTACCGGGAGTTCGTGCTGCGCGAGGGACTGCCCGTGGCGCTCGGGCGCTACCGCGACGCCCGGCTGAGCGTGCCGACCCGGCTGGTCGTCGGTGACGGCGACCTCGTCGCCAGCCCCGCGCTGCTCGAGGGCTGGCAGAGCTGTGCCCCCGACATGCAGGTCGAGGTGCTGCCGGGCGTCGGCCACTTCGTCCCGGAGGAGGCGCCGCAGGAGGTGGCGCTGCGGGCCCGGTCGCTGTTCGGCTGACGCCCGTACGGCCCGGCCGCCACCGCGCGCGGTGCCGGGCCGGGGTCGCCTGGGAGAGTGCGTTCGTGGCGCAGGCGACCTGGCAGCGGGTGAAGCGGGCGAGCTCGCCCCTGAGCACCTCCGCCGTCCGCGCCATGGAGGACCTCCCGTGGTTCGCCGCGCTGCCGGCCGAGGAGCGCTCGTACGTCGGGCTGGTCCTGCACGCCGGGCTCGACGCCTTCGCCCTGTGGCTGCGCGAGCCGGACCGGCCACCGCCGGTCGGGCCGGAGGTCTTCTCCGCAGCCCCCAAGGAGCTCACGCGCGTCGTCACGCTCAAGCAGACGGTGCAGCTCGTCCGCGTCGCGGTGGAGGTCGTCGAGCGGGCGGTGCCCCGGCTTGCGGCGCCGGGGGACGAGCCCGCCCTGCGAGAGGCGGTGCTGCGCTACTCGCGCGAGATCGCCTTCGCCGCGGCCGACGTGTACGCCGCCGCCGCCGAGGCCCGGGGCGCCTGGGACGCGCGGGTCGAGGCGGGCGTCGTCGACGCGCTGGTGCGCGGGCACGCCGGCGAGCTGACCCTGTCGCGGGCCGGCTCGCTGGGCTGGAGCCGCGTCGACTGGGTCGTCGCCCTGGCCGCCCCGGCAGCCGCCGACCTCGACCCGGGCGCGCTGCGGGCGACGGCGCGCTACCGCGGCCTGAGCCTGCTCACCGGCGTGGCGGCGCCCGCGCTCGTGCTCGTGCTCGGCGGGTCGGGCGACACCGCCGAGGCGGTCGCCCACCTGGTCGAGGCGCTGCCGCCGGGTCCGGTGGTCGTGGGTCCGGTCGTCGGCGAGCTGGCGACAGCGGCACCGTCGGTGCAGGAGGCGCTCGCCGGGCTGACCGCGGTCGCGGCCTGGCCAGGGGCCCCCCGGCCGGTGTCGGCGCAGGAGCTGCTGGCCGAGCGGGCGGTGCTCGGTGAGCCGGCGGCCCGGCGGCGGCTGCTGGAGGAGGTCTACAGGCCACTGGCCGCCGCGGGCGGCGACCTGCTGGGCACCGCGGCGGCCTACCTGGAGGGCGGCAGCTCGGTGGAGGGGACCGGCCGGGCGCTGTTCCTGCACCCGAACACCGTGCGCTACCGCCTGAAGAAGGTCATCGACGCCGTCGGGTACGACCTGACCTCCCCCCGGGAGGCTCTGGTGGTGCGCCTCGCGCTGCTGCTCGGGCGGGCCAGCCCACCCTGAGTTGCGCAGTTGTGGGACCCGCACAACAGCGGCCCCGGTTCTCCGTGCGCTGCCGCGGCGAGTGCGGGACCCTCGCCGGGCACCCTGGAGACGTGGCACTCCTCCTCTCGCCCGGTCAGGGCTCCCAGTCCGCCGGCATGCTCGAGCCCTGGCTCGAGCTGCCCGGCGCCTCCGACACCGTCCAGCGCTGGTCCGAGCGGACCGGGCTCGACCTGCTCGCGCTGGGCACCTCCGCCTCGGCCGAGCAGGTCCGCGGCACCGACGTCGCGCAGCCGCTGCTGACCTGCGTCGCGCTGCTGTCCGGCCGTGCCCTGCTCGGCGGCGGCCTCCCCGACGTCGTCTGCGGGCACAGCGTCGGCGAGCTGTCCGCCCTGGCCCTCGCCGGCGTGCTGACCGACGACGACGCCGTCGCGCTCGCCGCCGGCCGCGGCGCCCTGATGGCCCAGGCCGCGGCCGCCCGCCCGACGACGATGGCCGCGGTCCTCGGCGGCACGCTCGACGAGGCCGACCTGACCGCCGCCGGCCTGGAGGTCGCGACCGTCAACGTGCCGGGCCAGGTCGTGGTCGGGGGGCCGGTCGAGGCCCTGCAGGCCTGGACCCCACCGACCGGCGCCCGCGTCCGGCCGCTCGACGTCGCGGGGGCCTTCCACACCTCGGCGATGGCTCCGGCGGTCGACGGCTTCCGCGCCCTGGTCGACGCGACGCCCGCCTCCGACGCCCTGTGCGACGTCGTCGCGAACGCCGACGGTGCGGTCCTGCGCGACGGCCGCGAGCTGATGGGCCGCCTGGTCGGCCAGCTCACCCGGCCCGTCCGCTTCGACCTGTGCCTGCAGGCGCTGAGCGGTGCCTCCGACGCGGTCGAGCTGGCCCCCGCCGGGGTGCTCGCCGGCATGGCCAAGCGGGCGCTGCCCGGGGTCGTGGTGACCGCCCTGAAGACCCCCGCCGACCTGCCGGTGCACGCGTGAGGCGCGCGGCCGTCCTCGGCCTGGGCGCCCACCGCCCGGCCCACCGCGAGGGCAACGAGCTGATCGCCGAGCGCACCGACTCCTCCGACCAGTGGATCCGCGAGCGCAGCGGCATCGTCACGCGGGGCATCGCCGGTGACGACGAGTCCGTCGTCGACATGGCCGTCGCCGCCGGCGGCAAGGCACTGGCCGCGGCCGGCATCGGGCCCGAGGACGTCGACCTCGTCGTCGTCGCGACCTGCACCCTCACCCACGCCGTCCCCGGCGCCGCGGCGACCGTGGCCTCCGCCCTCGGCACCGGTGGCTCCGGCGCGTTCGACCTGGTCGCCGCGTGCGCCGGGTTCACCTACGGCGTCGGGCTCGCCGCCGACAGCGTCCGCGGCGGGAGCGCGAGCAACGTCCTGGTCATCGGGTCCGAGCGCTTCACGAGCATCCTCGACCCGTACGACCGGGGCACGGCGTTCCTGTTCGGCGACGGAGCCGGGGCAGCCGTCGTCGGCCTGTCCGACCAGGACGGCATCGGACCGGTCGTGTGGTCCAGCGACGGCGACCAGGCAGACGTGCTGCGCACCGAGAGCTACCCGCCGGTGCTGCGCATGGAGGGCCGGGCGGTCTACCGCTGGGCCACCACGTCGGTGCCCGACATGGCGCGGCGCGCCGTCGAGGCGGCCGGGCTCGAGCTGTCGGACCTCGCGGCCTTCGTGCCCCACCAGGCCAACCTGCGCATCACCGACTCGCTCGTGAGGAGCATGAAGCTCCCGCCGTCGGTCGTCGTCGCCCGCGACGTCGTCGACAGCGGCAACACGAGCGCCGCGTCCGTCCCGCTCGCGCTGTGCCGGCTGGTCGAGCAGGGGCAGGTGCGCCGGGGCGACCCGGTCCTCCTGCTCGGCTTCGGTGCCGGACTGACCGCGGCTGGGCAAGTCGTCCGCTGTCCCTGACCGCCCCACCCCTTCCCTCTAGGAGAACCGTGACCGTCCCCGCCAGTCGTGAAGAGATCGTCGCCGGCCTCGCCGAGGTCCTCGAGGAGGTCGCCGGCACGCCGGTCGACAACGTCAAGCCCGAGGCCGCCTTCGACAAGGACCTCGACGTCGACAGCCTGACCATGGTCGAGGTCGTCGTGGCCTGCGAGGAGCGCTTCGGCGTCCGCATCCCCGACGAGGCCCTCGAGTCCCTGCGCACCGTCGGTGACGCGGTGGACTACATCGCCAAGGCTGGGCAGTGACGGCTGCCACGGCGGGAGCGCCCGTCGTCATCTCCGGCATGGGGGCCCTCACCCCCCTGGGTCCGGACCTCGCCGCGCTCGAGGAGGGCCTGCTCTCGGGGCGCTCCGGCGCCCGGCTGCTCGAGGAGCCCGAGTTCGCCGACCTGCCGGCGCGCATCGCCGCCACCGTCGACCTGACCGACCGGCTGCAGCGCGTGGAGGCGCGCACCCTGGACCGCGTCCAGCAGGTGGCGCTCGTCGCCGCCCGCGAGGCGTGGGCCGACGCCGGCGCCCCCGAGGTGGAGCCCACCCGGCTCGCGGTCGTGATCGGGTCCGGCATCGGCGGCGCGCTGACGCTGCTCAGCCAGAACGACGTCCTGCGCGAGAAGGGCCCGCGCCGCGTCAGCCCCCACCTCATCCCCATGCTCATGCCGAACGGCCCCGCCGCCACGGTCGGGCTGGAGATCGGGGCCCGCGCCGGCGTCCACACGCCGGTGAGCGCCTGCGCGTCCGGCGCCGAGGCCCTCGCGCTGGCGCTCGAGATGCTGCGCGACGGCCGGGCCGACGTCATCGTCGCCGGTGGCGCCGAGGCGTGCGTGCACCCGCTGCCGCTCGCCGGCTTCGCCCAGATGCGCGCGCTGTCGACCCGCCACGACGACGTCGCGGCGGCCAGCCGGCCGTACGACAAGGGCCGTGACGGCTTCGTCCTCGGCGAGGGCGCGGGCGTGCTCGTGCTGGAGACAGAGGAGCACGCCGCCGCTCGCGGTGCGCGCATCCACGGCCGCCTGGCCGGCGCCGGCCTGGCCAGCGACGCCCACCACGTCACCGCGCCGGACCCGGCCGGTACGGGCGCCGCGCGCTCGATCGAGCTCGCCCTGCGCGACGCCGGTGTCTCCCCGTCGGACGTCGGCCACGTCGACGCGCACGCCACCTCGACGCCGCTCGGCGACCTCGCCGAGGCCCGCGCGCTCAACCTCGCGCTCGGCGACCACCGTCCGCCCGTGACGGCGCCGAAGTCCTGCACCGGGCACCTGCTCGGCGCGGCCGGCGCGGTCGAGGCCATCGCCGCGGTGCTGGCGCTCAAGAGCGGCGTCGTCCCGGCGATCCGCAACCTCGAGGACCAGGACGACGACGCCGACGTCGACGCCGTGCGCACCGTCAACCGCGAGCACGCCCACGACGTCGCGCTCAGCACCTCCTTCGGATTCGGCGGACACGACGTCTCGCTGGTCCTCACGAAGTGACGGGACAGCCGGCGGCGCTGACCGACGGACTGGTCGACGGCGTGGAGTACACCGTCCTCGGCTCCGGCGGCCCCGTCACCCTGTTCGCGCACGGCCTGGGCGGCGGGAGGTCGGAGACCCGGCCGCTGGCCGGCAAGGTCCGTGGCACCCGGGTGCTCCTGAGCTTCCGGGGGCACGGCGGCAGTGACGCCCTCGTCGACGGCTGGGACTACGACGTCCTCGCCGAGGACATCCGGGCGGTCGCCGACCGGGTCGGAGCCACCCGGTGCGTCGGGCTGTCGCTGGGCGGCGGTGCGCTCCTGCGGGTCCTGAGGGACGACCCCGACCGCTTCGAGCGGCTCGCGTTCGTCCTGCCCGCCGCGCTCGACTCGACCCGGGCCGACGGTGCGACCGTGCGACTGCGCTCGCTCGGGCACGCCATCGACCGGGGCGACGCCGACGAGGCCACCGCGCTGCTCATGGCCGAGGTCCCCGAGGCACTGCGCGAGCGCCGCGGCGTCGAGCTGCTGCTGCGCCGCCGCGCCGCCGACCTCGTCACCCGGCCCGCGCCCGTCCCGAGCGGGGAGGACCGGCCGCTGTCCGACCGCTCGGTCCTGTCGCGCATCTCGGCGCCGACGCTCGTCGTCGGCCAGGAGGCCGACCCGCTCCACCCCATCGCGCTCGCGCGGGAGCTCTGCTCGCTGCTGCCGAACGCCTCGCTGCTCGAGCTGCCCGAGGGCGGGGTCTTCTGGACCGACGCCGTCCGCGTGCAGTCCGCCCTCGCCGACCACCTGGAGCTCCCGTGACCGACCTGCTCAAGGGCAAGACCCTGCTCGTGACCGGTGTGCTCACCGACCGCTCGATCGCGTTCTCGGTCGCCCGTCTCGCCGCCGAGGAGGGTGCGAAGGTGCTGCTCACCGGCTTCGGCCGTACGAGCAACCTCACCGGCCGCATCGCCAAGCGCCTGCCGGGCGAGCCGCCGGTGATCGAGCTCGACGTCACCAGCGAGGCCGACCTCGCCGCGCTGCCGGAGCGGGTGGGCGAGCACGCCCAGGTGCTGGACGGCGTGCTGCACGCCATCGGGTTCGCTCCGGCCTCCTGCCTCGGCGAGGGCGTCCTGGGCACCCCGTGGCCGGACGTCGCGACCGCTCTGCAGGTGTCGACGTGGTCCTACCCGGCGCTCGCCCGGGCCTGCCTGCCGATGATGCCGGCCGGCTCGTCGTACGTCGGGCTGGACTTCGACGCCTCGGTGGCCTGGCCGGCGTACGACTGGATGGGTGTGGCCAAGGCGGGGCTCGAGTCCGCGAACCGCTACCTGGCGCGCGACCTCGGCCAGCACGGCGTGCGCAGCAACCTCGTCGCCGCCGGGCCGATCAAGACGATGGCGGCGAAGAGCATCCCCGGCTTCGCGACCTTCGAGGACGTCTGGTCGCAGAAGGCGCCGCTCGGCTGGGACGTGCAGGACGCCGAGCCGACGGCCCGCGCCTGCGTCGCCCTGATGTCGGACTGGTTCCCCAAGACCACCGGCAGCATCGTCCACGTGGACGGTGGCTTCCACGCGATCGGCGCCTGACCGGCCGCACCCTCACACGCGCGTCTGCTGCGCCGCCGTACGCCGCGCACCGCACGTCAGCCGTGCGATGTCGAGCCTCCTGCCCACGCTCGACGGGTGGGCGGCGACGGCATGATCCCCGTCGCGAGGAGCGTGTCCGGAAGTCGGGTGCGCGCAGGTCGTACCGTTCTCCGGTGACCTCTTCCTACTGCGCTCCCTGCATCGCCGACCTGGCCCTCGTGCGCGAGGCCGTCACCTCGGTGTCCGGCACTGCGGCGTGCATGGCCCACGCCGTCCTGCTGACCCACAGCACCGACGACCCGGCACGGCGCCGGCAGCGCCTGGACGCCCTGCGTGACCTGGCCACCGGCAAGGCCGAGACCGCTGAGCCGTCGGAGCAGGTCAAGCTCGAGCTGCTCGTCCAGGAGTACGGCCTGGCCGGCGCCATGGACATGGGCGGCCCGTCCCGCCGCCCGGACCGGCAGGCGCGCGGCGGCGGGAACCACGGCGGTCCGGCGCACGGTCCCGGGCACGCTCCGGGCCAGGGCGGGCACGACCGCGGCGGGCAGCACGCCGGCGCGGGGCTGGGGGGCGAGGAGCGCGGGCGCAAGTCGCGCCGCGGCCGCGGCCGGGGTGAGGGCGGCTCGCTGCAGCCCGGACAGCAGCAGCCGGGATCGCCCTCGGGTGCCGGTCAGCCGGGTGGGGGGCAGTCGGGCGGGGGCCAGCCGGGCGGGAGCGAGGCGCGACGCGAGCGCCGGGGTGGCGCACCCGGTGGCGTCGGTGGCGGCGTCGAGACCGCGCCCGTCACTCCCGCACCCGGGCCCGCCGGGGAGGCGGGTGGGATGTCGGGGGAGACCCCCGTCGTGCCCGCCAACATCCCCGAGGCGGCCGGACCGGTGACGGACGGGATGGTGACCTCCGGAGCCCCGAGCGGCCCTGGAGCGCCGGACGGGGCTGGAGCGGTGGGCGGCGCGCCGGACGCCGCGCAGGCCGCTGCCGGCGGGCCGTCCTCGCCCGGTGAGGCCTCGACTGCCGCGGCCACCCTCTCGAGCGCGCACGACGTCGCCATGGCCACTCCGGCTGCACCTGCACCCTCGACACCCGCGCCCTCGACACCCGCGCCCTCGACACCCGCGCCCTCGGCGTCTGAGGTCTCCGCACCGGCACCGTCCGCACCCGCACCCTTCGCACCCGCGCCCTCAGCGCCTGAGCCCTCCGCACCCGCACCCGCTGCACCTGGCGCCTCGACCTCGGACGGGCCCGTCCCGGCGGCGAGCCCGGCGCCGTCCGCTGCCGGGGCTGTGCGCGAGGGGGCGTACGACGAGAGCGGCGCCTCGTCAGGAGCCGACGGCGGCCCTGCCCGGCCGCCGGCCGCCTCGGACCGCAGCAGCGAGCTCCCGGTGCCGCCCACAGCGGCTCCCGACGCCTAGACACACAGATGTGTCGCCCAGGCGGGGGAACACGATGACCGGAAGTGCGGTTCACTACCGGTGCCGACCCGATACATGGCCCCCGGTCCCAAAACAGTCGCCGAGAGCGACACACCGCCGTGAGGCGACCTGACGGGAAGGCAGCGACAGCCGCTCCGGGCGACCGGAGCGGCTGTCGTGTGTGTGCACCGCCGAGAGGAGACCCGTGCCCGACGACCGACCTCCCCGCTGCCGTCCGCTGCCCGCCCACGTCGTCGAGGCGGTCGCGGCCGCCGGACCCGAGCTGTCGCACCCCGAGCTGCTCGACCGGCTCGACCGCGCGCTGGCCGCGCTGCCGGCACCCGAGCGGGCCGCGGTCGTGGCAGCGCACGGCTACGCCGAGGGGCCGGTGGGTGCTGCCATGGAGCTCGACTCGGAGATCGCCGACGCCGACGCGCTGGCCCGCAACGGGCTGCAGCTCCTCCGGGCGGCGCTGGCCGAGGTCGAGCCCTGAGCGACGGCCCCGGCGCCGGCGGTGAGCCGACGGTGACCTGCGGGGTGTGCGGTGCGACGGCGGCCGCCCCCGCGCCGCTGACGTGGTCGACCGCGCGCGGGCCCGAGGGACGGTCGGTCTGCTGCCCGTCCTGCACGCGGGCCCACGTGCGCGCGATGGAGGCCAAGCTGGACGAGGCGCACTGGTGAGCCTGCCGGACGTGGCGGCGGGCGTCTGGCGCCACTGGAAGGGCCGCGACTACCTCGTGCTCGGCCTGGCTCACGACGCCGACCACGAGGGTCGCACCGTGGTCGTCTACGTGCCGCTGTACGACGTGCCCGGCCCTCGCCTCGCGGTCCGCACGCTGGGGGACTTCCTGGGCGAGGCCTCGCCCGGGGTGGCGCGGTTCCGCTACCTCGGCCCCGCCTGACCGTCCGGACGCCCCGGACCGGCCTGACGCGCCGGCCGGTCAGGAGCGAGCGGGGGCGGCGAAGCCCGGCTGCCAGCTCTCGAGCTCGGAGCGGTAGTCGGCCTCGCCGTTGAGCTGGCAGAGCACGCCGATGGTCCCCATCGTCACCCGGTGGATGAGCAGGTACGACGGCGGCAGGTTGAGCTGACGACCGAGCTGCGCGGCGGGTGAGCGCGGGTCGCCGAGGCGTACGGCCTGCTCGCGCAGCCACGCGCGGCTGAACCGGAACGACGGCCGGTCGACCGGCTCGAGCAGCGGGAGCAGGTAGGAGAGCACCTGTCCGGGGTCGACGTCGATGGACCCCTTCACGAAGCCCTCGGCCCGCAGCCCGGCGAGCACCTCGTCGGCCCTGCCCAGCAGGGCCAGCCGGGCGAGCCGTCCGATCGGCTCCGGCGAACCGTCGGGCAAGCGGTTGACGGCCCCGAAGTCGATGACGCCGAGCCGGCCGTCCGGCAGCAGGCGGAAGTTGCCCGGATGGGGGTCGGCGTGGAGCAGACCGGCGAGCACCGGTCCTGACAGCAGGAAGCGCGCGAGCAGCAGCGAGGCGCGGTCGCGCTCCTCCGGTGTCCCGTCGGCGATCGTGCGCGACAGGGGTATGCCCTCCATCCACTCGGTGACGAGGACGCGCTCGGTGCCGGCGACGACCTCCGGCACGCGGATCTCCTGGTCGCCGTCGTAGGCCGCCGCGAAGGTCCGCTGCGACTCGGCCTCCAGGCGGTAGTCGAGCTCCTCGCTGACGCGCTCCTCCAGCTCGGTGATCAACGGCTTGACGTCGAGGCCGGGGGTGAACACCGAGAAGAGCCGGGCCACGCGGCTGAGCTGGCGCAGGTCGGCGAGCAGCGCTGGGCCCGCACCGGGGTACTGGATCTTCACCGCGACCTCGCGCCCGTCGGCCCAGACCGCCCGGTGCACCTGGCCGATGCTCGCCGCCGCCGCAGGCTGGTCGTCGAACTCCGCGAACAGCTCGCGCCACGTCGGGCCCAGCTCGAGGGCGAGCACTCCGTGCACGGTCGCCGCCGGCAGCGGAGGCGCCGCCTCCTGGAGCTTGGTCAGGGCCGCGCGGTAGGGGGCCGCGAGGTCCTCGGGCAGGGCGGCCTCGAAGACCGACAGCGCCTGCCCCAGCTTCATCGCGCCGCCCTTGAGCTGCCCCAGGACCTGGAACAGCTGCTCGGCGGTCCGGGCCTGGAGCTCGGCAGTCACCACCTCCGCCGGACGACCGCCCAGCCGCTTGCCGAGCCCGAGGGTCGCCCTCCCGGCGACGCCCAGCGGCAGACCGGCCAGCTTGGCCGACCGCGTCACCGCGCGCCGGGGGATGTCGCTCACCCCACCAGTGTCGCTGCCGCGGCAAGAGAGTGCCGTCCGGGACGCGCGTGTCGCCCCGGCTGCGGGCTCCGGCCTCCTGCCAGGTCACGGCGGCGGGGCGGCGCAGCCGCAGTCGGGGTGCAGCGGCCAGCTGCGGCGGCGCCACCTCCAGTCGGGCAGGGCCATCTCGAGCGTCCCGCCGAGCGCCGCAGGATCGCTCGTCCCGTCGACCATCGCGAGGACCTGCATCGCGCCCTGGGCGGCGACGGCCAGGGCCAGCGGACCGTCGCAGGCCGCCTGCCCCGATCCGGCGGACGACAGCTGCGCCGCCAGCACGGGCCAGGCCGGGTCGAGGTCGCAGCGCGTCAGCTCGAGGCAGCGCAGGCACGGACTCCGGCCGGGCAGGACGAGCGGTCCGACCACACCGGTGGTGTCGCGCACCTCCACCAGCAGGTGCGGTGTGGCGTCGAGGACGAGGCGCCGGGCGAGCTCGCGGGCGTCGCCCTCGCCCACGGCCAGCACCACGAGGTCGGGACGCCGGCCGGCCGCCTCGGCCATCGACGGCGCCGTGCGCTGCAGCAGCTCGCGGGCCGCCTCACCGCGCCGACGTCCGGTCGCCTCGAGCCCGAGCCCACCGACCCCGGTGTCCTCCGGCCGGGTCGGCGCGTCGTCCTCGACCGAGACGGTCCCGACTCCCGCCGCGGCCAGCGTCAGGGCGAGCGGCATACCGACGCGGCCCGCGCCCCGCACCTCGACGTGGACCGCCCGCCGCAGGGCCAGCGCGGGCAGGCCCCCGTCACCGCGCACCAGCGCCAACGAGGCGAGGTCGGGGGACAGGCGCGCCCGCTCGGGCCGGCTGAGGTCGACCAGCGGGGTCCGCTCCCGGCCTGCGTCGTCGAGCAGGCCGGTGTGCTCGAGCAGGTCGAGCAGCGCCTGCGCGCGCTCGGCCGGGCAGCCTGCCGCTGCTGCTGCGCGCAGCACCTGGCCGCGGTCGTGCGCCCCGTCGAGCAGGCGCAGGGTGGTCCGCAGCGACGGGTCGAGGCCTCGCACGACCGCCGAGCGCCCGCTGCCGCGTCCGAGCTGGAGCGTGGTGGCGTCCCGCCACAGCGGGAGCACGGCAGGGGTCAGGACGGGCCGCACGGGAAGCCTCCAGCGAGCGTCGGGAGGCCCCAGGCTGGCACCGCGGTCCCGCGGGAGCCCGATCCCGTCCACAGGGGCGGCCCTGTCCACAGCGGGCTGCTCCGCCGGGCACGGGGACGACGAGCGGCGCGGCCCCCGGAGGGACCGCGCCGCGTGTCGTGCCGGTGGTCAGGCCTTGCCGAGGATCCGGTTCATCTTGGTGCCGCACACCGGGCACAGGCCCTGTGCCATCCGGCGGCCGGACTCGCTGACCTTGACCTCGCCATCGAAGTCGCGCTTCTCCTTGCACTTGACGCAGTAACCGTTGTAGCTCTCGGCCACGCGGTCCTCCACTCGGGTCGACGGGGCCCGTGCCCCAGCAGGTCCGCGGCCTGGTTGGCGCGCGGGCGTTCCGTCGGGAGCGTAGCCCCGGAGGCGCGAGCGGTGACCGAACCGCGCCCGGACGCGGCGGCACGTCGTCCGAGCCCGCCGTGACGCCCGCCCTGACGTGCGGCGTGCCGTTAGCCTCGGGCGCCCCCGCCGGGGACCCCACCGGACCAGAGGAGCGCGCCCGTGCCCAGCAGCCTGACCGTCGATCGGCACGAGGACGGTGTCGTCCTGCTGACCCTGGCGCTGCCCGACAAGCGCAACGCGATGACCGCCGAGCTCACCGCCGAGTGGGCGGAGACGGTCTCCTCGCTCCGGGGCGACCGCAGCGTGCGCTGCGTCGTCGTGACGGGCGCGGGCAAGGCCTTCTGCGCGGGCGGTGACGTCAGCTGGCTCGCCTCCGAGCCCGATGCCACCCCGGCCGACCTGCGCGACCGGATGCTGCCCTTCTACACGACGTGGCTCGGACTGCGCGGGCTCGACGTCCCCTCGATCGCCGCTGTCAACGGCGCCGCTGTCGGGGCCGGCGCCGCCCTGGCACTGTCCTGCGACATCCGCTACGCCGGTGCTGCCGCGACGTTCACCGTGCCGTTCGCGCAGCTCGGCATGGCCGCCGGGATGGCCACGACCTTCCTGCTGCCCGAGGTGGTCGGCCTGGCCGCCGCACGGGAGCTGCTCCTGACCGGCCGCGTCGTCGACGCGCCCGAGATGCTGCGGCTGGGGCTGGCCAGCGCGGTGTACGACGACGACGTCCTGGTAGCTCGGGCGCTCGAGCACGCCGGGCAGGTCGCGGCCGGCGCACCGGTGCCCCAGCGGTTCCACAAGATCGCCCTGGCCGACGGCGGGCACGCCACCTTCGAGGACGCGCTGCGCTGGGAGGCCCTGGCGCAGCCGGTGACCCTGGCCACACAGGACCTGCAGGAGGGTCTGCGTGCCCGCGCGCAGAAGCGCCGCCCCGTGTTCACGGGCCGGTAGCCCGCGGCCACCGGTCCCTCACGGCCCGCCGGCCGCCCACCACTCGCGTCGCGTGCCACTCCTGGCGCCCGCCGCCCCGAGTGCCCCCTGACAGGCCACGGAGCCCCCCGGCGCCGGGCCCGTTCGCCTTCCCCTTGCGAACGGGACCGGAGCGCCGGGGGGCTCCGTCGCGACGACGCTACGAGCCCCGCAGCACGGTCGTCAACGCGTTCGCCCACAGCCTGTGGACGACGGTGTGGACGAGGTGGGGACCGGTCCGCGTGTCCCTGTGGATGCCCGCTGGCGGACCGGTGCAGAGCCCGTCCGTACCGCCCGCGCGAGGCCACGGACCTGCGCAGACGCCCTCGACGGCCTGTGGACGAGAAGTTGTCCGGGGCCGGACCGGCCGTGGGGTCCGGGCGCCGACGCGTGGGCCGTCCTCCACCGCTCGGGCAGCCCCGCGCAGGGCGCAGCGAGGCCCGCAGACGCCGGGCGGTCAGGCGGGAGGCTGCTCGCCCGGACCGTCGGAGGAGTCGTCGTCCAGGGTGCCGTCGAGGTCCTTGTCGAGGTCGCGCAGACCCGCGTCCCAGTCGGTCTCGGTCGCGTTGCCCGGCGCCGTGCGCGCCACGAACGCCGCCGGGTCGTCGAGGTCCTCCGCCGACGGCAGCAGGTCCGGGTGCGCCCACAGCGCGTCGCGGGCGGTCGGGCCGCCGTTCTCGGCCACCGCCGCCCACAGCGCCGCCGCCTCGCGCAGCCGGCGCGGCCGCAGCTGCAGACCGACCAGCGTGGCGAAGGTCTGCTCCGCCGGTCCGCCCGAGGCACGACGGCGGCGCACGGTCTCGCGCAGAGCCGCGGCTGACGGCAAGGTGGCCGAGCAGGCCGCGTCGACGACGGCGTCGACCCAGCCCTCGACGAGCGCGAGTGCGGTCTCGAGCCGGGCCAGGGCGGCCTGCTGAGCCGGGGTCGGCTCGATCTCGAACAGCCCCTCGCCCATGGCGCGCTGCATCGACTCGGGGTCCGACGGGTCGATCGAGCCGACGGCCCGCTCGATGGCGCCCGGGTCGACCTCGATGCCCCGGGCGTAGGCGTCGACCGCGTCGAACAGGTGGGCCTGCAGCCAGGGCACCGACGCGAACAGCCGCTGGTGGGCCAGCTCGCGCAGCGCGACGTAGAGCCGGACCTGGTCAGCGGGGACCTCCAGGCCGGCGCTGAACGCGGCCAGGTTGGCCGGCAGCAGTGCCGGCTTGCCCGCGGTCGACAGGGGCAGGCCGATCTCGGTCGCCGACAGCACCTCCTGGGCCAGCGCCCCGAGCGCCTGACCGACCTGGGCGCCGAAGACGAAGCCGCCGACCTGGTCCATCACGCCCCGCAGGGGCCCGAGGCCGCCCGGGCCGCCCAGGCCGCCGAGCAGCCCCGCGACCTCGGGCGGCAGGCCCTCGGGGACACCGCCGGGCAGAGCCCCGCTCAGCCCCTGCTCCAGCGCGGTCCCCATCGCCGCCACCACCCGCCCGGCGACCGGGTCGACCAGCGAGCGCCACGCGGGCGTCGTCGAGGCCACCCAGCCCGTCCGCGTCCAGGCCTGGGGTTCGCTGCCGCTGGCAGGCAGCGTCGTCGCGGCGTCCAGCCACAGGTCGGCCAGCCGGCAGGCCTCGGCCACCTCGCGGGCCTGCTCCGCCGTGACCGGCACGTCGTCGGGGCGCGTCGCGCCAGTGGCGACCTCGTTCGCGAGGTCCCAGTTGACCGGGCCGCCGGTCCAGCTCATGAGCTTCTGCATCTGCGCGAACACGCTGCCCATGTCCCCGCCGAACGGTCCGCCCGCGCCGCCGAACATCGCCGACAGGCCGAACGGGTCGTCGCCCCCACCCGGCTCGTCGGGCCGGTCGGCGGGGCCGAAGCCGAAGGGCGGCCGGGTCATGCGCGCACGCTCGTCATGCCGCCACGCTACGCCGGGGCAGGTCACCGGGGACGGCCTCGCCGGGGCCGGCGGTGCGCCCTGCGCGAACGCCGGACCGCCCTGCGCCCGGCGCTGCCGCGGCGTCGTACGGTCCGTGCATGACGACGTCCCCGACGGTGCTGCGGCTGCTCGCGCTGCGCGACACGCCCCTCGACGTGGCGGAGGTGCTCGCCGCCGTCGACGACCCGGCGGCCGGTGGCGTCGTGTCCTTCACCGGGCTCGTGCGCGACCACGACGGCGGCCGCGGCGTGCGCCAGCTCGAGTACGTCGCCCATCCGGACGCCCTGAGCGCCCTGCAGGCGGTCGCCGAGTCCGTGGCGGCCGACCTGCCGGTGCACGGGCTGGCGGCGGTGCACCGCACCGGGCTGCTGGAGGTCGGTGACGTCGCGGTCGTGGTCGCCGCGTCGGCGGCCCATCGCGGCCAGGCCTTCGACGCGGCGCGGCGGCTGATCGACGACCTCAAGGCGCAGGTGCCGGTGTGGAAGCGGCAGGTCTTCGACGACGGCGCGCAGGAGTGGGTCGGAACGCCCTGATCGAGGCGCGCCGCCGTACGCTCGGCGACGTGCTCCCCGACTGGCTGCTGTGGCTGCTCCCGGTGCCGCTCGCGACGCTGGCGGCGCTCGTGTGGTCGTGGTGGTCCACCACCGCGCGCGGCCCGCAGGACGCGGCCGACTCGGTCCAGGAGTACGCGCGGTTCCGCGCCGCGCTCGGCGTGTCCGTGGCCGCGGCGAGGACCCCGGAGGCCGACCGGCGCTGACCGGTCGCGTCGGAGCCCTCCCGCGCGCAGCGCCGTCGTCACGCCCGGCACCTAGGCTTGTCCGGTGTCCCGGCGCACTGCGACCCTGCTGCTCGCCAGCGTCCTGGTGGCGCTGCTGACCAGCGGTGCGGTCGCCGCCCGGGTGCCCTACGTCGCCCTCGGCCCCGGCCCGACCTACAACACGCTGGGGGAGGTCGACGGCAAGCCCGTGCTCGAGGTCGAGGGACGGCCGACCTTCCCGACGCAGGGCCACCTCGACCTCACGACCGTCGGGGTGCAGCCGCGCCTGACGCTCGTGGAGGCCCTGTCCGGGTGGCTCGACCGGGACCGCGCCGTCGTGCCGCGCGAGGTCGTCTACCCGCCCGGCCAGACCGAGCAGGAGGTCGAGCGGCAGACCGCCGAGCAGATGGCGCTGTCGCAGAACAGCGCCGTGTCCGCCGCCGCCCGCCAGCTCGGGTTCCGCACCGCCGACGTGATCGTCGATCGGGTCGACGACGGAGCGCCCGCGTCCGGTCGTCTGCAGGCGGGCGACGTGCTGCGCACGGCCGACGGCCGCGCGCTGCGCGACGCCGCCGACCTGCGTGCCGCGGTGACCGCGACCGACCGGGGCGGGGTGGTCCGGATCGGCTTCGAGCGCCGCGGCCGACCGGGCGCTGTCGACCTCGCTCCGCAGCAGGCCGATGTCGACGGCGAGCCGCGCCCGGTCATCGGGATCGTCACGCGCGAGGAGCCCGTCGACGCCCCCTTCGAGGTCGAGATCCGCCTGCAGGACGTCGGCGGGCCGAGCGCCGGCCTGATGTTCGCCCTCGGCATCCTCGACAAGCTCGACAGGCCGTCCCTGACCGGCGGCCGCTTCATCGCCGGCACGGGGGAGATCTCCACGGAGGGCAGGGTCAGCCCGATCGGCGGCATCCCGCAGAAGCTCATCGCCGCGAAGGCCAAGGGCGCCGACGCCTTCCTCGTCCCCGAGGGCAACTGCGCCGAGGCCCTGCTCGACCCTCCGTCCGGCCTGCCGCTGGTGAGCGTCGGGTCGTTGACCGAGGCGCTGGCCGCCCTCGAGGCGCTGCGCGAGGGCGAGCAGCCGGAGCTCTGCGCCGCCGGCTGAGCCGCCGGGGTGCGCCGGTCAGGTCTCGTCGAGCGTCGCCAGCAGCGCCGTGGCCAGTGCCGGCGCGAGGTCCGGACCGGTGACCCGCTCGTCCTGCTCCGGCGTCTGGCCACGCAGCCGCAGCACGCACGCCTGCCGGCCGCCGCGGACCACCCCGACCGCCATGCGCACGTCGCGGCGGTCCGGGTGCTGCGCGGCGGCGGCCGCGGGGTCGTCCTCCTCCGCGATCGCCGCCTCCGCTGCGGGTGGCAGGACGACGACCTCGTGCGCCAGCACGACGCCGAGGACCTCCTCCCCGAAGACCATGGCCGCGAGCTGCTCGTCGAGGGGCGCGTCGCCGAGCGGCTCCTGCGCGATCGGGGTCAGCGAGGCCGGGTCACCCGCCACCAGGCCCATCGTCGAGGCCAGCTGCGGCTCGGCGCGCAGCAGCTGCTCGGTCTGGACCAGCGCGAACAGCTGCGGCGGCTGGTCCCAGCCGGCCTCGGCCACGTGGCCCTCCACCTCTGCGACGACGGACTGCAGGGGATCCCCGGGCACGGTCATGACACCAGTCTCGCCGCTGTCGTCGCACAGGAGGAACCGCAGCGGCTGTGCAAGGGTTGAGAGGTACGAGAGTTCCGGAAGAGATGAGGTGGCTGTGGCCGTCCGCACCCCCGGGGCGGGCCTGCCAGCCCGCCCTCGACTGCTCGGTCCTGTCCTGGTGGTCCTCGCCGTCGTGCTGACGCTCGGCGGGGTCGTGGTGTCCCTGCTGACCGACCTGCTGTGGTTCCGCAGCGTCGACTACACCGAGGTCTTCACGACCGTCCTGACGACGCGGCTGCTGCTGTTCGTCGGCTTCGGACTGCTCATGGCGGTGCTGGTCGGCGCCAACGTCTACATCGCCTACCGGGTGCGCCCGCCGTTCCGCCCGATGTCGCTCGAGCAGCAGAACCTCGAGCGCTACCGGGTGGCCGTCGAGCCGTTCCTGCGCACGATCCTGCTCGCGGGCAGCGGGGTGTTCGGCCTGTTCGCCGGGCTGTCGGCGGCCGCGCGCTGGGAGACCTGGCTGCTGTGGCGCAACGGGACGCAGTTCGGCGTGGAGGACGCGCAGTTCGGCCGCGACGTGTCGTACTTCGCCTTCACCTACCCGTTCCAGCGCTTCGTGCTGGGCTTCCTGCTCACGGCGGTGGTGCTGTCGCTGATCGCCGCAGCCGTCGTCCACTACCTGTTCGGCGGCGTGCGCCTGCAGACGGTGGGGGAGAAGGTCAGCCCGGCCGCCCGGGCCCACCTGTCGGTGCTGGTCGGGCTGATCGTCCTGCTCAAGGCGTTCGCCTACTACCTCGACCGCTACGGGCTCGCCTTCTCCAGCCGCGGCTACGTCAACGGTCCGGGCTTCACCGACGTCAACGCCGTGCTGCCGGCCAAGAACATCCTCATCGGCATCGCGCTGATCTGCTCGCTGCTGTTCTTCGCCAACATCGTCGTGCGCAACATCCTGCTGCCGGCCGGCGCCCTCGGGCTGCTCGTCGTCAGCGCCGTGGTCATCGGCGGTGTCTACCCGGCCTACACCCAGCAGTTCCGGGTCAACCCGAACGAGAACCGGCGCGAGCAGCCGTTCATCCAGCGCAACATCGAGGCGACGCGCGCCGCGTACGGCATCGACCAGACCGACGTCAGGAACTACCAGGCCTCGCAGGACGCGACGCCGGAGCAGCTGCGCGCGCAGGCCTCACGCGTGAACAGCGCCCGCCTGCTCGACCCCAACGAGCTGGCTCCGACGTTCGAGCAGCTGCAGCGCCGGACCTTCTACTTCGGGGTCAACCGCTCCCTCGACATCGACCGCTACGAGGTCGACGGGGAGCCCCAGGACTTCATCGTCGCGGCGCGTGAGGTGCAGATCGGCAACCTGGCCAGCAACCAGCGCAACTGGATCAACGAGCGCCTGGCCTACACGCACGGCAACGGCCTGATCGCCGCGCCGGCCGACCGCGTCGACGAGGAGGGCCGGCCGATCTTCGTCGACCCCGACTCGCCGGACAGCCCGGTGGCGCTCGAGCAGCCGCGCATCTACTTCGGCGAGCTGTCGCCGAGCTATTCGATCGTCAACACCGACCAGCCCGAGATCGACGGCCCCATCGGCGGCATCGACGGCGGGGAAGCGCCCGAGCAGCCCGCCGAGGGCGAGCAGGAGGAGGGCGAGGGCGAGGCCGAGGGCCAGGCGACGTTCAACTACGACGGCGAGGGCGGCGTCCGGCTCTCGAGCATCGGGCACAAGCTGCTGTACGCCCTGAACTACCGCGAGCCGAACCTGCTGCTGTCCGACGCCATCACCGACGACAGCCGGCTGATGAACATCCGGGAGCCGCGCGACCGGGTGGAGAAGGTCGCGCCGTTCCTCGAGCTCGACACCGACCCCTACCCGGCGGCGGTCGACGGGCGGATCGTGTGGATCGTCGACGGCTACACGACCAGCAGCGGCTACCCGTACAGCCAGCGCACCAACTTCGGTGTGGCGACGGCCGACAGCCAGGGCACCGGGGTGGCCCTGCGCCAGCAGGTCAACTACGTGCGCAACTCGGTCAAGGCGACGGTCGACGCCTACGACGGCACCGTGACGCTGTACGAGTTCGGCGACCCCGACCCGGTGCTGCGCTCGTGGAACAAGGCCTTCGGCGGCGACCTCGTCCAGCCGGAGAGCGAGATCAGCGACGAGCTGCGCGCGCACCTGCGCTACCCGGAGGACCTGTTCAAGGTCCAGCGCGAGCTGCTGACCCGCTACCACGTCACCGACGCCGACGAGTTCTTCTCCCGCGAGGACTTCTGGGAGGTGCCGGCGGACCCGGCCCGGGCCTTGAACGACGCCAACGCCGGCGCGGTGAGCGGGCCGCAGGCCCAGCCGGCGCAGGGCCAGGACGTCGTGGACCCGATCGCGGACGGCCCGTCGCAGCCACCGTTCTACTCGCTGCTGCAGTTCCCGGGGCAGGACGCCCGCAGCTTCCGGCTGTCGACGTCGTTCAACGGCCTGAACCGGCCCAACCTGGCGGCGTTCGCGTCGGTGTCGTCCGATCCTGAGGACTACGGCGCGATCCGGGTGCTGAAGTTCCCGCGTCAGGCGCCGCCCAACGGGCCTGGTCAGGTGGCGAACCAGTTCGTCTCCGAGCAGGTCGTGGCGGAGTCGCTGTTCCCGTTCCGGCAGAACCGCGCGGAGGTCACCTTCGGCAACCTGCTGACGCTGCCCGCCGGCCAGGGACTGCTCTACGTCCAGCCGGTGTACGTCCGGGCGCAGGGTGGTGAGAGCTTCCCGACCCTGCAGCGGGTGCTCGTGAGCTACGGCAACGAGGTCGCCGCCAACACCAGCCTCGCCCGGTCCCTGGCGGACCTGTTCGGTGCCGCGGCGCCGGCCGAGCCGACCGAGGAGCCGGGGAACGAGCCGACGACCCCGCCCACGGGGACGGCCTCACCGAGCCCGGAGCCGACGGACGCCCCGCCGGCCGGCGACATCCCGGCTCTCGTCGCCGAGGCGACGGCCGCGTTCGAGGCCGGGCAGGCGGCGCTGCGGGCGAACGACTTCGCGGCGTACGGCAGGGCGCAGGAGCGGCTGCGGGTCGCCCTCGAGCGGCTCGCTGCTGCGGAGGGCGCCGCCCCCACCGGCTGATGCTCGGGCGCCTCGCCGGCTGACCAGCTCAGCCGGCGAGGTGGCCGCGGCGTGCCATCCGGCGCAGCTGCGCGTCGAGGTACGGGCGCGCCCGCCGCTGCCCGCCCCGCCGCTCGATCGCGTCGGCCAGGGTGGTCAGCGCCGCCTCGAGCCGCCCGGCGTCGGGGTGCCAGCCGCGCCGGCGGCACTCCTCGAGCCAGTCGACCGGCCCGAGGTGGCCCCGGGCGGAGTTGCACCGTCGGCAGGCGGCGACCTCGTTCTCGGCCCAGGACGGACCGCCCTTCACCCGCGGGACGACGTGCTCCGTGGTGGCCGGCAGCAGGGGGCCGAAGGACCGCCCGCACCAGGTGCAGGTCCCGCCGTCGCGGTCGAGCGCGGCCTGCAGCCGGGCGGCGCGCCCGGGCTGGTGCGACGGCCCGGCCTCCGGGGCGTCCGGGAGTGCGCGTGTCATCACCGTCCATGCTCGGTGGCGAGCCGGCCGGCGGCAAGCCGGGACACCGGCGTTTGCACCGGCCCCCGCGGGTGACTACGATCGTCAGCACAGCAACGCGGGGTGGAGCAGCTCGGTAGCTCGCTGGGCTCATAACCCAGAGGTCGCAGGTTCAAATCCTGCCCCCGCTACAACGAAGTACCAGGTCAGAGGCCCTCTCCCGGATCGTCGGGGGAGGGTCTCTGATCGTTCGTAGGCACCTTGCAGGCAGGCTCCGCAGTGCTCAACCGCTCCAGACGGCCCGAAGCGGCACGCTGTCGTTCTGGCTAGAGGCCTCCTACCGGGCGGGTCATGCCGGGCGTGGGCGCCGTTGTCAGTCAGCCGGGTCGACAACGACTGGTGAAGCTGAGGGCTGCGGTCCTGGGGACGGCTGTGGCGACCTCGCTCCTGGCGCAGACCGCCAGCGGGCGAGGGTGCTGACAGCGAGGGCAAGGGTCGGCACCGTCACGGCAAGGGTCGACGCCACCACGCCACGGGTCTGCACGGTCGCCGGCAAGGGTCATGGAGCGGCGGGTCGGGGGAAGCCTGCCGGGCGCTTGTGCGGGATCTGAGCGCGGTGTATCGCGCACGGCAGCTTCTTGACCTCACGGTAGAACAGGTGTTTGTTAGCCGCCTGTCGACGGAGGAGCGTGCACAGATGGGACGAGTCGAGGGCAAGGTCGCCCTGATCACGGGAGCGGCGCGTGGCCAGGGCCGCTCGCACGCGGTGCGGCTGGCCGAGGAGGGCGCCGACATCATCGCCCTGGACATCTGCGAGCAGATCGCCTCCGTGCCGTACGAGCTGGGTACTGCCGGGGAGCTCGAGGAGACGGCGCGCCTGGTCGAGAAGACGGGGCGGCGCTGCTTCAGCCGGGCGGCCGACGTCCGCGACCTCGCGAGTCTGCAGCAGGCGACGGACGCCGGAGTTGCCGAGCTGGGACGGCTCGACATCGTGTGTGCGAATGCGGGCGTGTGGTCGGCCGCTCCCTTCACCGAGATGCCGGAGCAGACCTACCGGGACATGATCGACGTGCAGATGCACGGTGCGTACTACACCTGCCGGGCCACGGTCCCGAGGCTCGTCGAGCAGGGTCAGGGCGGCTCGATCATCATCACGAGCTCGACAGCAGGGCTCAAGGGCTTCCCGAACCAGGTGCACTACAACATGGCCAAGCACGCGCAGGTCGGGCTCATGCGCACACTCGCGAACGAGCTTGCTCCGCACTTCATCCGAGCCAACAGCATCCACCCGAGCTCGACCTTCACCAAGATGATCGACAACGCCGCGATCCACGCCGCTTTCGCCCCTGGTGTCGAGAACCCGACCGTCGCCGACTTCGGCGACAAGTTCACCGCCATGAACCTGTTGCCGGTGACGTGGGCAGAAGCCGTCGACATCTCGCACGCCGTCGTCTACCTGGCCTCGGAC
>CADCUB010000127.1 GCA_902805775.1 uncultured Frankineae bacterium
CGCACCTCGAGCCGCTCGCCCGCCGTGCGGACGTCGTAGGCACGCTGCGCAGCCGTGGCCGGACCTTGCGCGACGCTGCCGTCCGAGAGACGGAACCGGCTCGCGTGCCACGGGCACTCGATGCAGCCGTCGACGAGCCGGCCCTCGTCGAGCGGGCCGCCCCAGTGGCTGCAGGTGGCCCCGATCGCCGAGAGCGCTGCGCCCGAGCGCACGAGGACGACCGCCTGTCCGGAGACCTCGACGCGCAGCGGCGTCCCCTCGACGAGGTCGTCCGCGGCGCAGGCGTCGGTCCACTCCCGCGGCTTGGCGACCTCGTCGGCGTTGCGGTTGACCCCGACCGCCTGCGAGTACGCCAGGTGGCCGCCCAGGTAACCGCCGACGGTCAAGCCCGCCGCACCCGCGAGCGCGAGCCCCCGTCCTGCCGCGTCGTCGTCGCGGCGAGCGAGCCAGCTGCCCGCGAAGGCGAAGATCGTCAGGGCGTTGGCGCCGGCGTGCACGAGCCCCACCCGCTTGGGGCGCTTGGCCACGCCGAGCTCGGACCAGTCGGCCCAACCCGAGGCCGCCGTGGGCACTGCCGCGAGCACGCCCGCGCCGACGAGCCGCCGCGCCGACGCCCGATCGCCACCGGTCAGGTCGAGCAGCAGCGCCCCTGACCACAGCCCGATCGGCAGCGCGACGGCCAGCGGGTGCACCGGGTGACCGAGCCAGGTGCCGTGCAGCAGGTCCTTGAACCGGCCGCGCGGCAGGACGCGGTTCATCACGCCGCTCGCGGCGTCGACCGCCGGGTCCAGTGCCTGAGCACGCTCCAGCCTGCCCACGAGCGCCGACAGCAGCATGGCTCCTCCTCCGTGCGGCAGGTCCTCGCCCACGCAGCGTCGCCGCAGGCCCGTTGCCTATCACGCCGGTCGAGCGCCGGCAGGCCGTGATCGAGGCGCCTGCGGAGCGATGCAGGACACGTCGCTCCCCGCTCGGATCAGAACGGGGCGTCATCGCTGCCGGCCAGGAACGACCACTGCGTCGGTGCGAATGGCTGCCCCAGCGGCAGGACCGGCGGGATGTCGTCGTCGGTGAGCGGCCTAAGCAGCGCTGCGTCCACCTCGGCCAGCTCATCGGCGTCGGGCAGGAACGGCGTCCCGCCGGCGGCTTCCCTGTCGATGCCCGGCGCAGGACGGTGCTGGCGAGGCACCTCGACGACCTGCCCGGCCGGGCTCGTCCAGATGGTGGCGGACGCCGTGCGGATCGGGGTCCAGCCGTAGTGCTTGAGCTGGTGGGCCCGGCGGCTGCGGCACACGAGGTTCCACGCCGCGGTCGGCCCGACCGGGTGAGGCCGGTCGTGGTCGCGGTCGCAGCGCTCCGCGGGCGTACGGGACTGCGTCGGCCCGTCACAGCTGCGGTCACGCAGGGCGGTGAAAGCGCGCAGCGGCGCGGACGGGTCGTGCTCGGGTTCCGTACGCCAGCCGACGTCGGACAGCACCGACTCCCCCGTGATCATGTCGACCAGCGCCTGCCGCACCCCGTCCGGTGTCGGCGGTGGTCGTACGTCCCGGTCGGCCAGGTCGACCAGCTGTCCGCTGCTCTTCGCTGTGCAGGCCTTGCGGAGCTCGGCGTCGACGAGCAGCTGCCGGCTGCTGGGCGCGTCCAGCCAGCCGTAGCCGTCGAGCCACGCCGGTTCCTGGCTCAGGCCCAGGGCCGTCTCGACCGGCACGACGATCACCGCCTGCACCGGCCGACTCATCCGGCAGTCGGCCGGTGCCGCCTCCACTCCCGAGAGCCGAAGGCCGGCAGCCGCCGGGTCCTCGTCGTCCGCGGACGGAGCATGCGACGGCCCAGGGCCGGAGGACACATCGCTGGGGGACGGATCACTCCCCTCATGACCGGCCGGAGGGGGCCACGGCCGTCCGCGTGCCGGCTGTCCCGGCACGGTGCCTCGCAGCCCGCTCGGCGTCAGCAGCCAGGCGGGCACGACAGGGGCAGCGGCAGTCGGGTCGGCCGGTGGGTGGGTCAGGCAGGGGAACGTGCTCGTCGCCAGGTCGAAACGCAGCATCGCGAGGTTGCGCGGATCCCCCGCCGCGCGCAGCGCCCTGGCGCGCGCATCCAGCGTGGCGTACCAGCGAGTCAGCGGCACCGCGGGGCCGGTGATCAGCACGCACGCCTGCCCGTCCGGAGCCGGTGTCAGGGTGACGTCGCGGTCCGCGGTCGCTGCGGCCTTGCGCAGCGCCGCGGCGTCGGCATCCAGAGCCAGCGCGGCTCGGCGCACCTCCTGGCTGATCCGCCACGGCGCCAGCCCCGCCGCGACGTCGGCCAGGTCGGCGTCGAGCTGGCTGGCCAGCTCGTCGTCGTACGGCTCGAGCTCCTGCGCGAGGGTCCGGGCCCGCGTCGCGGTGATCCGGCCGGCCTCGAGCAGGTGCAGCGTGTGCGGCAGGACCGAGGTGAGCCGCACCGCCGTGCGGACCTCCGCCGCCGCGGCCTGCCCCGACACGGATCGGGCCACGGCGACCTCGTCCCTGAACGACGTCCACGGAGAACCGCCACGCTCGTCGCCTGGGCAGCGTGGCACCTGCTCAGCCAGCGACGCCAGGACTCGGGCATCAGCCGCAAGCTGCCGGGCCGCTGCGGCCGTCGACGCGGACAACGCCGCCAGTCCGGCCCGGAACGCCGGGCGGTCCCAGGGCGCGGCCGCTTCCAGGGCCTCGATCTCCTCCGCGTGAGCCATGCTTCATCGTACTCGAACACGTGTTCGAACAGCAGGGTCTGTGGACGGTGTCGGGGATGAAGCCCGAGTCACGAGCGGGGGCTGCCGCGATGTGGCTGAGCCCAGGTCCTGGGCCCCGGCAGGTCGTGGTCATGCCGTGATCGGGGGGCTGCCGGCGGCCGTGGTCGGGTCCTGGGCAGAGGCGCTCGAGCCGTCGCCTGACCGAGGTCGGGGCCCGCTGGGTGCGGTCGCCTTGATCATGGTCGAAGCCGTTGGCGAGCCGTCGCCTGACCAAGGGTCAGGGCCCTCGCCGAGCCGCGGTAGGGGCCGCCGCAACGACCACCCG
>CADCUB010000128.1 GCA_902805775.1 uncultured Frankineae bacterium
GCGACCGGGACGGCCCCGGCCACCGCGCAGCCGACCGCAACGCAGCCGAGCCCCGCGCAGCCGACCGCAGCGCAGCAGCCGGCGACCGCGCCCTCGCCGGCGATCGTCGTCCCGAGCCCGCTCAGCCCGCCTGCGACGACCGGGCCCGCCCTGACCTCGGCCCTGACCGCTCCGTCGGCCCCCGCGGCGCCCGCGCCGGCGCGGTCCCCGTACTACGGCAAGGGCTCGACCTGGGACGCCAACGAGCCGCAGCGCCGGCTCGCGATCTACGGCGACTCCCTGATCATGCAGACCAAGCCGCTGCTCGGTGCCCTGGCCGCCACGCGCGCCACCGCTCTCGACGTCTGGGAGCTGCCCGGTGGTGCGCCCTGCGACCTGCTGCCGAAGTACGGGGGCCGGATGAAGGCGTTCGGGACCCAGCGGGTGCAGTTCGCCTTCGTGGGCAACGCGACCTCGGCCTGCATGACCAGCCGCATCGGCGGTCGGCCCCCGGGCGTGCTGAGCCCCGCCAAGCGCCAGCAGATCACCAACACCTACACGGCCGACCTCATGACGCTCATCCGCTGGAACCGCAACAACCGCGTCCTGACCTACCTGGTCCTGCCTCCGGCCATGGCCCGCGGGACCTGGCACGGGCAGCTGACCGCCTCGCTCACCACGGCGATGAGCCGGCTCGCGGCGCAGAACCCGGCGCACGTGCGGCTGAACCGGGCTCCGCGCGACACGCTGACGCCGGGCGGGGTCTACCGCCAGACGACGGTGCTCAACGGCCGCACGGTGTCGCTGCGCCACCGCGACGGCACCCACCTGTTCGCCCCCGTGGGGACCACCCAGAACGCCGCCGCCCTGCTGTGGCCGATCGCCCTGGAGCCCTGAGCCGGCTCCCGGGCACGACGTGGGCGCGGCTCAGCGCGCCGACCACTCCTGCCCCCTCGGCGTGTCCTTGACGGACACGCCGAGGCCGGTCAGCGCGTCGCGCAGCCGGTCGGAGGCGGCGAAGTCCTTGGCCGCGCGGGCCGCCGCCCGGGCGTCGAGCAGCTCCTGCGCCCCGGCCGGCAGCGTGGCGCTGACGGGCGCCTGGCCGACCAGACGGACGAGGTCCAGTCCGAGCAGCCGGTCGGCCCAGGCGAAGGTCTCGAACTTGGCGCCGTCGCCGACGTCCGAGGCCTTCTCCAGCCGGCGCAGGACCTGCAGCGCCCGCGGGGTGTCGAGGTCGTCCTCGAAGGCGTCGAGCACCTCGTCGGCCCAGGACTGCGCCAGCGGCTGCGACGGTGTCTCGGCCCACGCCGCCACCGCCGTCCGCCAGCGGTCGAGCGTGCGGGCGGCGCCGGCGATCGCGTCCCAGGACAGGTTGGCCTGCTGCCGGTAGCGCGAGGACAGGAACGCCAGGCGCAGCGCGAGCGGGTCGTGGCCACGGGCGACGACGTCGGAGACGAGCACGACGTTGCCCGTCGACTTGGCCATCTTGCGGCCCTCGAACAGCAGGTGCTCCCCGTGCGTCCAGTGGCGCACGACCTCGCCGCCGGGTGAGGAGCTGCCGACGGCGCAGTTCGACTGCGCGCGCTCGTCCTCGTGGTGGGGGAAGCGCAGGTCGATGCCGCCGGTGTGCAGGTCGATGACCTCGCCCAGCAGGTCCAGGGACATCGCCGAGCACTCGATGTGCCAGCCCGGGAAGCCGACGCCCCACGGGGACTCCCAGGTCATCTCCCGCCCCGCACCGGCCCGCTTCCACAGCGCCCAGTCGGCGTGGAACCGCTTGCCCTTGCCGACCTCCGCCGCCTCGAGCCGGTGCCCGGCGCGCAGGTCGTCCAGCCGGTTGCCCGACAGCTGCCCGTACGCCGCGTAGGACTGGGCCGCGAAGTAGACGGTGCCGTCCTCGCCGACGTAGGCGTGCCCGAGCTCGATCAGCCGGGAGATCAGCGCGACCATCGAGTCGATCCACTCCGACGCCCGCGGATAGGCGTCGGCCGGCCGCACGTTCAGCGCCGCGAGGTCGCGGTGGAAGGCGTCCTCGTAGAACCGCGCGATCGCGAACGGGCTCTTGTCCTCGAGCCGGGCCTGCGTGAGCAGCTTGTCCTCGCCGGTCGAGTCGATCGCCGAGTCGTCGGCGAGGTGGCCGACGTCGGTGATGTTCTGCACGAGCCGCACCCGCACGCCGCGCGCCTCGACCGTGCGCCGGATGAGGTCGGTGAGCAGGAAGGTCCGCAGGTTCCCGACGTGTGCGTAGCGGTAGACCGTCGGGCCGCACGCGTAGACCCGCAGCAGCCCGGGGGTCGCCGGCGTCACCTCGCGCACGGCCTTGGTCTGGGTGTCGGTCAGGCGCAGCACGCCGCAGACCCTACGGGCGCCTCAGTTCAGCTGCGCCCGGGCGAGACGGGCCTCCCGGCGCGCCGCCGTCGCCTGCGCGTCGTCGGTGCCGTCGACGACCATCGCGTAGGTCTCGAGCTCCTCCGCGCCGCCCAGGTGGTCGCCCAGGCGCACCAGCAGCTCGCCCCGCTCGCGCCGCAGCTCGACGGGGTGGCGCGGCAGCAGCAGCGTCAGCTCGACCGCCCACAGCCGCATCGCAGCCGCCTCCAGTCCCGGCGGGCGGCGGGACGCCAGCAGCCGCACGTTGTTGAGCACGCGCAGCAGCAGGTCCGCGGGGGGCATCGGGCGGACCAGCTCGGGCTGCACCCGTCCCCCCGTCGTGCGCAGCACCAGCTCGCCGACGGCGGCGCGCGACAGCACCCCGCCGCCGGTGAACGGGTCGACCAGCACGTGCTCGTCGTCGGGGTCGCCCAGGCCGACGACGACGTGCCCCGGCAGGCCGACGGCGTACGCGGGGACGCCCAGGCGGGCCGCGACCTCCATCCAGACCACCGACAGCAGGATCGGCAGCCCCCGCCGGCGGCGCAGCACCTCGTGGAGCAACGAGGACCGGACGTCCTCGTAGTCCTCGGCGGTCCCCGCGAAGCGGTGCTCGACGCCGAGGACGCGCCGCAGGGCCTCCGCCGCGTCCTCGGGGCGGGTGCCGGTCAGGTGCGGCCGCACGGCGGCGGCCAGCTGCTCGAGGAGCTCCAGCGACACGTCGACGTCGAGCCCGGGGTCGACCTCGCCGCCGATCAGCAGGCAGGCCAGGCCGACGTCGACCGGCTCGCTGCGCACGACCTCGGCGAAGCGCGCACGGCTGGGGCTCACGCCACCCGGGGTCACGGCACTCGGCTCACGGCACTCGGCTCACGGGACCACGGGCGCCCGGCGGGCGGGTCGCGGCGGGATGCGCTTGCCCGCGACGAGGTCGCCGCGCGCGACGACGGTGGCGTCGCCGGTGCGCGAGCGCACGACGGCGGCCTCGTCGTCCCACCGCTCCAGCACGCCGAGCACGTCCGTCAGGCGCCCGTCGGGCAGGCGGCGGCGCACCACGACCCGCCGCCCCACGTCGTCGTCCCCGAGCCGCATCGCCAGGCGGACGCCGGGCTGCTCGCCGCCGCCCCCGGGTCGCTGCTTCGCCGTCACGTCAGCGACACTAGAGCGACCGCACTGTGAGAGGACCACCGCTGTGACGTACGTGATCGCCGAGCCCTGCGTGGACGTGAAGGACAAGGCCTGCATCGAGGAGTGCCCTGTCGACTGCATCTACGAGGGCAAGCGCTCGTTGTACATCCACCCGGACGAGTGCGTGGACTGCGGAGCCTGCGAGCCCGTGTGCCCGGTGGAGGCGATCTTCTACGAGGACGACACCCCGGCGCAGTGGAAGGACTACTACCGCGCGAACGTCGACTTCTTCACCGAGACCACGACCATCGGCTCGCCGGGCGGCGCGAGCAAGGTCGGCCCGGTCGACCTCGACCACCCCGTGGTCATGGCCGTCCCGCTCGGCAAGAACACCGAGGGCCACTAGTCGCGCATGAGCGCTGAGCGCCCGGGCTGGTCCGCGCGCGCGGCGCTGCCGGGCTTCCCGTGGGACCGGCTCGCGCCGTACGGCGAGGTGGCCCGGGCCCACCCCGACGGCGTCGTCGACCTGTCCATCGGCACGCCGGTGGACCCGACCCCGCCGGTCGTCCAGGAGGCGCTGCGCGCCGCGGCGGACGCACCCGGCTACCCGCTGACGATCGGCTCGCCCGCCGTGCGCGAGGCGCTCGTGGCCTGGGTCGGAGCGCGGCTGGGCACTGCGGTCGACGCCCGGCACGTCGTGCCGACGACCGGGAGCAAGGAGACGGTCGGGCTGCTGCCGTCGCTGCTCGGCCTGGCGCCCGGCACGCAGGTGCTGCTGCCGGCGCTGGCCTACCCGACGTACGACGTCGGCGTGCGGCTGGCGGGCTGCGAGCCGGTCGCGACCGACGACCCGACGGCCTGCGACCCGGCACGCGTCGGCCTGGTGTGGCTGAACTCACCGTCGAACCCGACCGGGCAGGTGCTGCCGGCCGGGCGGCTGGCGGACGTGGTCGCCTGGGGCCGCGAGCACGGGGTGCTCGTCGCGAGCGACGAGTGCTACCTCGAGCTCGGCTGGGAGGCCGACCCCGTCTCGGTGCTCGACCCGGGGGTGTGCGGCGGCTCGCCGGACGGCGTGCTGGCCGTGCACTCGCTGTCCAAGCGCAGCAACCTGGCCGGCTACCGGGCGGGCTTCGTGGCCGGGGACGCGGGCGCCGTCGCGGCGGTCGTCGAGGCGCGCAAGAACATCGGCCTGCTCGTGCCGAGCCCGGTGCAGGCCGCGCTGGTCGCGGCGCTGCAGGACGACGGCCACGTCGCCGAGCAGCGGGCCCGCTACGCCGCCCGGCGCGAGGTGCTGCTGCCGGCGGTCCGGGCGGCGGGGTTCACGGTCGAGCACTCCGAGGCCGGGCTCTACCTGTGGTGCACGCGCGGCGAGCCGTGCTGGGAGACGGTCGGCCGGCTGGCCGAGGTCGGCGTGCTGGTGGCGCCCGGCGAGTTCTACGGCGCCGCGGGGGCCCGGCACGTCCGGTTCGCCGTCACGGCGAGCGACGAGCGCATCGCCACCGCGGTCGAGCGCCTGGGGCAGCTGTCCTGACCGCGGTCCGGGCAGCGGCGCGACACTAGGGTGGCGGCCATGAGCGAGAGCCCGATCAGCCCCGTCGTCGACGAGCTGTGGGAGCGCCGCGCCGAGCTCGGCCCGGCGGACGCGGACGCCCGCAGGGCCGTCGTCGCGGCGGTCGACCAGCTCGACGCCGGACAGGCCCGCGTCGCCTCGGTCGTCGGTGACGAGGTCGTGGTGGACGAGCGCGCCAAGCGGGCGATCCTGCTGGCCTTCAAGGTCCTCGACATGGCCGAGAGCGCGGCCGGCGACTTCCGCTACGTCGACCGGGTGCCGCTCAAGACGCGCTTCGAGGGCGTACGGGTCGTTCCCGGCGCGATCGCCCGCTGGGGCTCCCACATGGAGCCGGGGGTCGTCCTGATGCCGAGCTACACCAACATCGGCGGCTACGTCGGCAGCGGCTCGATGGTGGACACCTGGGCGACGGTCGGCTCCTGCGCGCAGGTCGGGCGCAACGTGCACCTGTCCGGCGGCGTCGGGCTGGGCGGGGTGCTCGAGCCGCCGCAGGCCGCGCCCGTCGTCGTGGAGGACGACGCCTTCATCGGGTCCCGCTCGATGGTCGTCGAGGGCGCCCGGGTGCGGCGCGGCGCCAAGCTCGGCGCCGGGGCGATCCTCACCGCCAGCACCCGCGTCTTCGAGGCCGAGACCGGCGCCGAGCTCGCCCGCGGGGTCGCTCCGGAGCGGGCGGTCTGCGTCGGGTCCAGCCGCGTGAAGTCCTTCCCGGGCGGGGAGTTCGGGATGCCGTGCCTGCTCGTGCTGCGCTACCTCGAGCCGGGGCAGGAGCACGACAAGCTGGCGCTCAACGACGTCCTGCGCGAGCACGGCGTCGCCCCGTGAGCGGGGCGTGCGCCCGGCGCCCGGCGACGGAGGAGCGGGTGTGCCGACAGCTCGCGGAGCAGACCGAGGTGTCGCGGTGACCGGCCCCGCCACCCTGCGCGCCGTCTGCCTCGACGCGCGCGACCCGGCCGCCGTCGGCGCCTTCTGGGGCGCGGTGCTCGGGCGCGAGCCGGCCGACGCAGGACAGGGCGACGGCACGACGCCGGACGTGGTGCTGCGCGAGAACCCCGCGAGCCCCGGTCCGACGATCTGGGTCAACGGCGTGCCGGAGCCCAGGTCGGGCAAGGTGCGCCTCCACCTCGACGTCGACCTGCGTCCGGGGCAGGAGGTCGGGGACCTCCTCGCGCTCGGCGCCACCGTGCTGGCCGAGCCGGGTGAGCGGTCCTGGTGGGTGCTCGCCGACCCCGAGGGCCACGAGTTCTGCGCGTTCCCGTCGGAGACGGTCGCGACCAACGACGAGGACGCCGAGGTCCCGGTCTAGTGCTCGACCTCGCGCAGGACCCGGTCGCGCTCACCGCCGCGCTCGTCGACGTGCCGAGCGTGTCCGGCACCGAGGAGCCCCTCGCCGACCTCGTGCAGGAGGCCCTGCAGGCGGTGCCCTCGCTGCAGGTGGTGCGCGACGGCAACGTCGTCGTCGCCCGCACCTCGCTCGGCCGCGGACGGCGGGTGCTGCTGGCCGGTCACCTCGACACGGTGCCGATCGCCGACAACCTGCCCAGCCGGCTCGAGGGCGGCCGGCTGTTCGGCTGCGGCACCAGCGACATGAAGAGCGGCGACGCCGTGCTGCTCCACCTCGCCGCCACGCTGACCGACCCGGCGTACGACCTGACGTTCGTGCTGTACGACAACGAGGAGGTGGAGGCCGACCGCAACGGCCTCAACCGCATCGTGGCGACCCGGCGCGAGCTGCTCGACGCCGACCTGGCCGTGCTCATGGAGCCGACGGACGGCGCGGTCGAGGCCGGCTGCCAGGGGACGCTGCGCGTGCGGGTGGACATCCCCGGCCGCCGGGCCCACAGCGCCCGGAGCTGGCTGGGGGAGAACGCCATCCACGCCGCGGCGCCGCTGCTCACGGCGCTGGTGCGCTACGACGCCCGCGAGGTCGACATCGACGGCTGCACCTACCGCGAGGGCCTGAACGCCGTGCACGTCGAGGGCGGGGTCGCCGGCAACGTCATCCCCGACGCCTGCACCGTGCTCGTCAACTTCCGGTTCGCTCCCGACCGGACCGAGTCGCAGGCCTACGACCACGTGCGCGAGGTCCTCCAGCCGTACGCCGTGGAGCTCGTCGACAGCGCGCCCGGGGCGCTGCCCGGGCTGTCGGCGCCGGCCGCGGCGCACTTCGTCGAGGCGGTCGGCGGGACGGCGGTCGCGAAGTTCGGCTGGACCGACGTCGCGCGGTTCGCCTCGCTCGGCATCCCGGCCGTCAACTTCGGCCCCGGCGACCCCAACCTGGCGCACACCCGCGAGGAGTCGGTCGAGACCGCGAAGATCACCGCGGCCGAGGGCGCGCTGCGGGCGTACCTCTCCTGAGCACCGGTCGGGCGCTCGCCGTGCGGAGGGACGTGTCTCGCGCAGGACCGGTCGCGGCTCCGCGACACGTGTCCGGCGTGCGCGACCGGATCCGGGCGGCACACGTCTCCGGGCGAGCGCGGCCGTGACGCTCACGTCGCGGCTGCCGCGCCCGGCCGACCCCGACGCCGTCTACGACGCCTTCCTGCAGTGGACGGCCGAGCAGGGCCTGACGCTCTACCCGGCGCAGGACGAGGCGCTGCTCGAGCTGGTGAGCGGATCCAACGTGGTGCTCGCGACCCCGACGGGGTCCGGCAAGTCGCTGGTCGCGACCGGCGCGCAGTTCGCCGCGCTGGCCGACGACCGGGTCAGCTTCTACACCGCGCCGATCAAGGCGCTGGTGAGCGAGAAGTTCTTCGCGCTCTGCGCGCAGTTCGGCGCCGCTCACGTCGGGATGATGACGGGCGACGCGACCGTCAACGGCGATGCACCGATCATCTGCTGCACGGCCGAGATCCTGGCCAACCTCGCCCTGCGCGAGGGCGCCGACGCCGACGTCGGCCTGGTCGTCATGGACGAGTTCCACTACTACGCCGACCCCGAGCGCGGCTGGGCGTGGCAGGTCCCGCTGCTCGAGCTGCCGTCCGCGCAGTTCCTGCTGATGTCGGCCACCCTCGGCGACACCTCGCGGCTGCGCGAGGACCTGGCCCGCCGCACCGGACGGGAGACCGTCGAGGTCGCCTCGACCGAGCGCCCCGTCCCGCTGTCGTTCGAGTACGTCGTCACGCCGCTGCACGAGACGCTCGAGGAGCTGCTGAGCACCCACCGGGCACCGGTCTACGTCGTCCACTTCACGCAGGCTGCCGCCGTCGAGCAGGCGCAGGCGCTGATGAGCATCAACGTCAGCACCCGCGAGGAGAAGGACGCGATCGCCCAGCTGATCGGCGACTTCCGCTTCACCAAGGGCTTCGGCGGCACGCTGTCGCGGCTGGTCCGCCACGGCATCGGAGTGCACCACGCCGGGATGCTGCCGAAGTACCGCCGCCTGGTCGAGCTGCTCGCCCAGGCCGGCCTGCTCAAGGTCGTCTGCGGCACCGACACCCTCGGCGTCGGCATCAACGTCCCCATCCGCACCGTGCTGTTCACCGGGCTCACGAAGTACGACGGCGTGCGCACGCGGCACCTCAAGGCCCGCGAGTTCCACCAGATCGCCGGCCGGGCGGGGCGGGCGGGCTTCGACACCGCCGGGACGGTCGTGGTGCAGGCGCCCGAGCACGACGTGGAGAACGCCCGGCGGATCGCCAAGGCCGGTGACGACCCCAAGAAGCTCAAGCGGGTCGAGCGCAAGAAGGCCCCGGAGGGGTTCGTGTCGTGGGGCAGGCCGACGTTCGAGCGCCTGGTGGCGGCCGAGCCGGAGACGCTGACGTCGTCGTTCGCGGTGTCGCACGCGATGCTGCTCAACCTGGTGCAGCGCCCCGGGGACGTCTTCGCGCACGCCCGCCACCTGCTGCTGGACAACCACGAGCCCCGTCCGCGGCAGCTGCGGCTCGTCCGCCAGGCGGTGCACGTCTACCGGGCGCTGCTGCGGGCCGGGGTGGTGGAGCGCGTCGACCCGCCCGACGCCGCCGGCCGTACGGTGCGGCTGACGGTCGACCTGCAGCGCGACTTCGCGCTGGACCAGCCGCTGTCGCCCTTCGCGGTCGCGGCTCTCGAGCTGCTCGACCGCGAGAGCGCGACGTACGCCCTGGACGTCCTGTCGGTCGTCGAGGCGACGCTCGACGACCCGCGGCAGGTGCTGTCGGCGCAGCGCAGCAAGGCCAAGGGCGAGGCGGTCGCCGAGATGAAGGCGCAGGGCATGGAGTACGAGGAGCGCATGGAGGCGCTCGAGGACGTCACCTGGCCGCGGCCGCTCGCCGAGCTGCTGGAACCGATGCTCGAGACCTACCGGGCCGGCCACCCGTGGGTGGCCGACGAGGAGCTGTCGCCGAAGTCGGTGGCGCGCGACCTGTCCGAGCGCGCGATGACCTTCGTGGAGTACGTCGGCTTCTACGGCCTGGCCCGCTCCGAGGGGCTCGTGCTGCGCTACCTCGCCGACGCCTACCGGGCCCTGCGCCGGACCGTCCCGGCGGCCGCCCGCACGGAGGAGGTCGAGGACCTCACCAGCTGGCTCGGTGAGCTGGTGCGCCAGGTCGACTCGTCGCTGCTCGAGGAGTGGGAGGCGCTGCGGCACCCCGGCGAGGTGGCGCTGCCGGCCCGCCAGCCGGTCGACGAGGCGCCGCCGCCGGTCACGGGGAACCGGCGCGCCTTCCGCGTGCTGGTGCGCAACGCGGTCTTCCGGCGCGTCGAGCTCATGGCGCTGCGCCGGTGGATCGACCTGGGCGAGCTCGACCCCGACTTCGGGCAGGACGCCTGGGAGACGGCGGTGCGGGCCTACTTCGACGAGCACGACGTGCTGGGCACGGGCCCGGACGCGCGGGGTCCGGCGCTGTTCTCCGTCACGGAGGAGCCGGGGCGCTGGGTCGTGCGCCAGACGCTCGACGACCCTCGCGGCGACCACGACTGGGTGCTGGACGCGACGGTCGACCTGGCGGCCTCGGACGCCGCCGGCACCGCCGTGCTGCGCGTGGAGGCCGTGCACATGCTGGGGTGAGCGGTGGGTGCTGGGCTGAGCGGCGGTGCTGGGCCGAGCGGCGGTGCTGGGCCGAGCGGCGGTCGCGGGCCCTGCTGGGCGATCATGCAGTTGTGGCACGCCCGCCACGCTCAGGCACCGAGCAACAACTGCATGATCGGGGTGCGGGCGGGGCGGAGCGCTGCGGGCGACCGCCGTCGATCGGGTGCACTCACAAGCACCTTTTGGTGGGGACGATCCCGCCCTCTCCTGAGGCAGACTGTCCGACGGACGGAGGACGTCCGTGTCGGAGCGACGGGAGGGGTTGAGGCGTGCGCGAGGACGAGGTCTGCACTGCCTCGCCGCTGGAGGCACCTCGCCTGCTGCACTCCGACCCGCACGACTTCGCCGGTCTCTACATCCGCCACCGGGCGACCTTCACCCTGCACGCCCGGCACTACCTGCGCGACGCGAGGGACGCCGACGAGGTCGTGCAGGAGGCCTTCCTGCGCCTGTTCCTCGCCCTGCCGGAGCTCGACACGGAGATGCAGGCGCTGGCCTACTGCCGCCGCACCATCACGAACCTGTGCATCGACCGCTACCGCGAGCAGGCCCGCCGGCCGCACCTCGTCGACATCGCGAGCGTCCCCCTCGAGGAGTTCGCCGACGAGGAGGACGCCGACCCGGTCGTGCGCGCCGAGGACGCAGCCCTCGTGCGCGAGGCGCTGTCGATGCTGTCCCCGCTGCACCGCGCGGCGCTCGTCAAGCGCGAGATCGAGGAGAAGCCCCTCCCGGTGATCGCCGAGGAGCTCGACGTGCCGGAGGACAGCGTCAAGCACCTGCTGTTCCGGGCCCGCCGTGCCCTGCGCAGGCTGCTCGTCGGCACCTCGCTCGCACCCGGCACCGACTCGGGCGAGGGTGTGAGCCTCGGGGCCACCCTGCGCGCCGGGTCGGGCGGGCTCGCGGCGTTCCTCGTCCTGCTCGTCCTCGGCCTCGGCAGCGGGCCGAACCTCAAGGCGATCCCGGTGGTCGGCGTCGACCTGCCCGACATCATCGACGTCACGGGCCTCGCCCGCAGCGTCGGCTCGGCGGTCGACCAGGTCGTGGCGAAGGTCTCGCCCGCGGCTCCCGGCGGCGGGTCCGGGGCCCGGGCGGGCGACGCTCCGGCAGCGGGCTCGCGCACCGGCGTCGACGGCTCCGGCGGTGCCTCCGAGTGGTTCCTCGAGGACGGCGAGGTCAGCTCGGCGCCTCCTGGGCCGCCGCGCTCGCTAGCGGTGTCGCCGACGCCCTCCGCTCCCGCAGCCGACCCCGCGCCGACCGCACCGGCCGGCTCCCCGTCCGCTCCCTCGACGTCGACCCCGCCCGCCCCCGCCACCGACGTGCCGTCCCCTGTCGGGAGCGGCCCGACGGCCCCGGCGACCGGCACGCAGCCGCTGCCCGACCCGACCGGGGAGGCTCCGACGACGGGGCCCCTGCCGGACGACGGCGCCTCGAGCCCCGCTCCCGGTCCCAGCGGCGCGCCGTCGATCCCGGCGCCGTCCGACCCGCCGGTGGACGCTCCGGTGCCGCCGGTCCTCGAGCCGCCGGTCCTCGGCAACGTGGTCGAGGGCGGTACGGACCAGCCTGCGACGGACCCGGCACCGGGTGCGCCATGGGCAGGGGAGGGCGGTCACAACGGTGGGACCGGTCAGCCCGACGGGGCGGGACAGCCGGAAGGGACCGGGCAGTCCGGGCAGTCCGGTCAGTCCGGCGGGGCTGGTCAGGCCGGCGAGGCCGGCGAGGCCGGTCAGGCCGTCGGGGCTGGTCAGGCCGGTCAGGCCGGGGACGCCCGTGGTCCCGCCGAGGCCGGGCAGGCCGACCGGAGCGCTGGGGCCGACGAGGCGGACGCCTCCGACAGCACGTCGGCCGTCGCGGCCGGGCCCGCCGCAGCTGGGGATCCCGCCCAGACCTCCGTGGTCCAGCAGGTCGCCGCCGTCGGGCAGGCCGCAGCGGCCGCCTCGACCTGGGGGACCGCGCACGCCGCCCAGGCCGCGGGCCTCGCGGACGCCGGCCAGAGCGCCTAGTCCCCGCAGGACACGCAGGGCGCAGCCCGGCCGGTCCGCGGCTGGTGACCGTGCCGTGCGTCCGCCACCTCTCCGGCACCCGGCGCAGTTCAGTCGGGGCCCGTCCGTGTCGAGGTCACAGGAGCAGTCGTTCCGGCTGCGCGCTGGCCCCGGAAGGACGCACACCATGAGCAGCACCCGCCGCCGCACCGCCGCCCTCACGCTCGCCCTGGCCACCGGCCTCGCGGGCACCGGCGCGCTGGCGGTCACCGCCGCGCCGGTCTCCGCCTCCGAGCCGAGCGCAGCCGCCGCGACCGCCGCCGCGACCGACGCCGCTACCGACGCCCCCGCCCCCGCCGCCACCGCCGACGCGACCGAGCCGACCACCACCACGGCCGTCCCCGACGGCGTCACCGACGCGGACGCCCGCTCCGGCGCCGTCTCGGCGATCGTGCTCGACGGCGAGGGCCGCCCCAGCTTCGTCGAGGTGGTCGCGCCCACGCTCAGGCAGGCCGTGCTGCGTGCCCAGGACGTCCCGGGCAGCGACGGTGTCGCCATCGACACGCCCATGACCTCGCTGGCCACGAACGACCCGCTGCGCCCCCGCCAGTGGAGCCTGGACCGCCTGCGCGTCGACAGCCTCCCCGCGACGAACGACCGCGCGCGGCACCTCGTCGCGGTCGTCGACAGCGGCGTGCTGGGTGCGCACGAGGACTTCGCGCCGGGACAGGTCCGCTGCGACCTCGGCGCCGACTTCACCGGCGAGGCGCTGGGCGGCTGCGCCGACCCGCACGGCCACGGCACGCACGTCGCGGGCATCGTCGGTGCGCTCAGCGGCAACGGCAAGGGGGTGGCGAGCATCGCGCCCGGCACGGCGATCCTGCCGGTGCGCGTGCTGGACCGCTCGGGCAGCGGCGGCTCGACCGGTGTCGCCCGGGGCATCGTGCACGCGGCCGACAAGGGCGCCGAGGTCATCAACCTCTCGCTCGGCGGACCCGGGCGCAGCGCCGCGCTGGACGCGGCCGTCGCCTACGCCACCGACCGCGGAGCCCTCGTCGTCGCTGCTGCGGGCAACAACCGCCGGACCGGCAACGCGGTCAACTACCCGGCGGCCTCGCCGGGCGTCCTCGCCGTCGCCTCGACCGACGCGAACGGCCTGTCGTCGCCGTTCTCCTACAGCGGCCCGGCGGTCGACATCGCCGCACCGGGCGGCGGCATCGTCTCCACCTGGGGCAACGGCGCGTACGCCGCGCTGTCGGGCACGTCCATGGCCGCACCCGCCGTCAGTGCGGTCGCCTCGCTCTACCGCGCGGCGCACCCGCAGGCCGGCCCCGCCGAGGTGTCCTCGGCGCTGGTGACCACCGCTCGGGACCTCGAGGCGCCGGGCCGCGACCCCCGCACTGGGGCCGGGCTCGTCGACCCCCACCGGCTGCTGGTCGCCGCCCCCGCGCCGGCCGCACGCGTGCCCGCCGCCCGCGTCCAGGTCGTCACGCCGCGCGTCGCCGCGAAGCAGGCGGTGACGGTGCGGCTCGCCGACTTCCGGCCCGCCTCGTCGGTGTCGATCTCCGAGGTGGTCCCGGTCGTCACGCAGGTGAGGGTGCGCACCACGGTGCGGAAGGCAGGTCGTACGGTCCCGAGCACCCGCGTGGTCACCCGCCGGACGAGCCGGACGGTCGTGCTGGCGCAGGTGCGCGTCCCGGCCAGCGGAGCCGTCGAGGCCAAGGTGCTGCCGGTGCAGGGCGTGCGCGACGGCCGGCTCGTGGTGCGCGGCGTCGACCGCGGCGGCAAGGTCGTGCAGCGGGTGACCGCTCTGCGCGTCGGCTAGCCAACGGTCAGCCCGAGGGCGCGGGCGGCTGCCCTCGGCCGGTGACGTGGACGACGCGGCTCACGGCCTTGCGCGCCAGCTGCCGCACCCCGCCGTCGCGCAGGTGCTCGGCGGCGATGTCCAGCTCGCGTCGCAGGCGGCTCCGGTGCGCGTACGGCCGCACCGGACCGTGCGCGAGGCGCCGCCGGGTCGCGTCGTCGGCCAGGTCGGGGGCCCGCTTCGGCGCGCGGCAGAACGCCAGCAGCGGAGCGAGCACCCGGTCCCAGGAGTAGTCGGGCGCGAGGGCGCGTACGCCGGCCCGGCAGCGGGTGGCCAGGGCGTCGTCGGACAGCAGGCGCTCCAGCGCCGCTGCCAGGCCGTCGACGTCGCCCGGGTCGACGGTGAGCCCGAGCCCGTGCGCCTCGACGAGGTCGGCGAAGACGTCACCGCGGGTGCAGACCATCGGCAGCCCGGCCCACAGGTAGTCGAGCATCCGGGTGCGGAAGGAGAAGGCGGTCTCGACGTGGTCGAGATGGGTGCTGACGCCGACGTCCGCCTCGAGCAGGTACGCGCCGCGCTCGTCGTAGCGCACCCAGTCCTCGTGGAAGTGCACGACCGTGCCCGTCAGCCCGAGCTCGTCCGACAGGGCGCGGGCGGCCCGGGACATGCGCATCTCGGGCACCTGCGGGTGCGGGTGGCGCATGCCCAGGAAGAACAGCCGGACGTCGGCGCGGCGGGCGCGCAGCTGGTCGACCGCGCGGATCAGCGTCAGGGGGTCGAACCAGTTGTAGACGCCACCGCCCCACAGGACGACCTTGTCGTCGGGCCCGATGCCGTCGACGACGCCCTTGAGCACCGGCGCCCCGGGAGGCGGCGGCTCGGGCGGGATCCCGAAGGGCACGACGTCGACGAGCGAGCGCAGCGTGCTGTCGGCGTCGTACGTGAGCGCGTTGAGCCGGCCCAGGGCGGCCAGGTGGCCCAGCCAGAAGTCCCGCTGCTTGTCGCTGGCGCACAGCAGGAAGTCACCCCGCAGGCACTGCCGGTCGGCCTCGGCGACGGCGTTCTCCAGCCGACGCCGGCGGTCGTCGGCCGGCTGGGCGCGGGTCTGCTCGAGCTGCTCGAGGTGGAACGGCGCGTACAGGTCGACGACGACGACCTTGTCGGTGGCGTAGAGGAACGGCAGCTGCTCGAGCACGTTGCCCTGGAACAGCAGCACGTCGCACCACGCCTCGAGCCCGCGGGCGTCGGCCTCCCCGGCGAGCTGGCGCGCCTCGAAGTGCGGGCTCTCGGCGGAGCACCGTCCGGTGGTCACCAGGCGGACGTCGTGCTCGCCGCTGAGCGCCGACGCGATCTGCCAGGCCCGGATCGCCGGACCGGCCAGCTGCGGCCCCAGCGGCTCGGCGGTGGCCACGAGGATCCGGGTGCGCGCCGCGTCGCCGGACGCGGGAGTGCTCGACACGGGTGTCCTCCTCTCGGCCGTCCCCGGCCGGGCGGCGGGCAGTCGCAGACTAGGGGCGGGCCACCCGGCCCCCCGCTGCCGGACACGCGCCGCCACCGGCCCGGCACGCGCCGCCGCTAGGTTGGTCCGATGCCCGCCTCCATCGACCCCGAGCGCCTGAACGGCCCCGTCCGCTCCGCTGCTGCGGACGCCGAGCACACCCCGCAGAAGCAGCGCGGGCCGGTGATCCTGCGGCGCGGTCAGGTGCAGGAGACCACGACCGACCAGCGGCTGCTCGACTCGCGCGGGCCGTCGGACTGGGTGCACTCGGACCCGTGGCGCGTCCTGCGCATCCAGGCCGAGTTCGTCGAGGGCTTCGGCCTGCTCGCCGAGCTGCCCCGGGCGGTCAGCGTCTTCGGCAGCGCCCGTACGCCGCGGACCTCGCCCGACTACGCCACGGCGCAGGAGCTCGGCGGCGCGCTGGCGGACGCCGGCTGGGCGGTCATCACCGGCGGCGGTCCCGGGATCATGGAGGCGGCCAACCGCGGCGCGAGCGAGGCCGGTGGCCTGTCGGTCGGCCTGGGCATCGAGCTGCCGTTCGAGCAGAGCCTGAACGAGTGGGTCGACCTCGGCATCGAGTTCCGCTACTTCTTCGCGCGCAAGACGATGTTCGTGAAGTACGCGCAGGCCTTCGTGATCTGCCCCGGCGGCTTCGGGACGATGGACGAGCTGTTCGAGGCCCTGACGCTCGTGCAGACCCGCAAGGTCAACCAGTTCCCGGTCATCCTCATGGGGCGAGAGTTCTGGTCGCCGCTGCTCGACTGGATGCGCGGGACGCTCGCCGCGCGCGGCTTGATCGCCGACGCCGACCTCGAGCTGTTCCTCGTCACCGACGACGTCGCCGAGGCGGTCCGCTACATCGACGCGGCGTACGAGGAGCGCGACGACAAGCCGCCGGTCGCCACCGGCGCGGAGCACATCGGCAGCGACGACGCGTGACCGCCTGATGGCGGCGATCTGCGTCTACTGCGCGTCCGGCACCCGCATCGACCCGTCGTACGTCGACCTCGCGGGGGAGGTCGGGACGCAGCTCGCCCGGCGCGGCCACTCGCTGGTCTCCGGAGGCGGCGAGCTGTCGATGATGGGCGCCGTCGCCCGGGCCGCGCGGGCCGGCGGCGCGCGCACCGTCGGCGTCATCCCGCGCGCGCTGCTCGACAAGGAGGTCGGCGATCGGGCCGCCGACGAGCTGCTCGTCGTCGACGACATGCGCACCCGCAAGGCGCTCATGGACGCGCGCGCCGACGCCTTCCTGGCGCTGCCCGGCGGGCTCGGCACGCTCGAGGAGCTGTTCGAGGTGTGGGTCGCGCGCTCGCTCGGCATGCACGTCAAGCCGGTCGTCGCCCTCGACGTCGACGGCCTGTTCGCCCCGCTGCGGGCGCAGCTCGAGCTGCTGGCCGAGCGTGGCTTCGTACGGCGGCCGGCGCTCGGCGCCCTGCAGTGGGCGGAGTCGGTCGGCTCGGCGCTCGACCTCGTCGAGGCCGGCCTGGCCGCCCCGGTCGTCCTGCAGCCGCTGGCGGAGGAGGTGCTCGAGGCCGAGCCGTAGCGCCGGTCCCGACCCCCTCAGCCCCCCGAGGGCAGCAGCAGCGACTTGCCCGTGGTGCGCCGGCCCGCCAGGTCCTCGTGCGCCTGCGCCGCCTGCTCCAGGCCGTACCGCTGACCGATCCGCACGTCGAGGGTGCCGGCCGCCACCTGGCGGAAGACGGCCGACGAGCGCGCCAGCAGCTCGTCGCGGTCGGCGGCGTAGTCGGCGAGGGTCGGCCGGGTGAGGTAGAGCGAGCCGCTCATGAGGCGGATCGGGTCGACGGGCGGCACCGGCCCGCTCGACGCCCCGAACAGCACCAGCACCCCCCGCCGGGCCAGGCAGGCCAGGCTCGCCTCGAACGTCGCCTTCCCCACGCCGTCGTAGACGACCGGCACGCCGCGGCCGCCGGTCAGCGCGCGCACCCGCTCGGCGACGTCCTCCCGGTCGTACCGCACGACCTCCGCCGCGCCCGCGCCGCGGGCCAGCTCCGCCTTCTCGTCGGTCGACACCGTGGCGATGACCCGACCTCCGCGCGCGGTCACCATCTGCGTCAGCAGCAGCCCGGTGCCGCCCGCCGCGGCGTGCACGAGGACGTCGTCGCCGTGCTGCACGGCGTACGTCGCGTCGCACAGGTAGTGCGCCGTCATGCCCTGCAGCAGCACGGCGGCCGCCTGCTCGGTGCTGACGCCGTCCGGGACCGCGACGGCCCGGGCCGCGGGGACGACGGCGACGCTGGTGTAGCCCGTGCCCGGCAGCATCGCCCAGGCCACCCGGTCGCCGGGCCGGACGTCGGCGACCTGCCCGCCGACGCTGCGGACCACGCCGGCCCCCTCGCTGCCGGCCACGAACGGCAGGTCGAGCGGGTAGCGCCCCTCCCGCTGGTAGACGTCGATGAAGTTGACGCCGGCCGCCTCGACGTCGACGAGCAGCTCCTCGGGCCCGGGCTCCGGATCGGGGCGCTCCTGCACCTCGAGCACCTCGGGGCCACCGGTCCTGCTCACGACGACTGCACGCACTGCGCCTCCTCGGGTCCGGGCCGCAGCGTGCCACGCGCCCGGTCCTAGGCTGCGGCCATGACCCGGGTCGCCGTCGCACCGTCCCGGCCCTCGCACGTCGTCGCCGCGGTCGAGCAGGGCGGCGGCACCCTGGTCGAGCTCGCCGAGCAGCCCGACGGGCTGGTGTGGATGGCGCCCGACGACCCGTCCGGGCTGCAGGAGGCGGTGCGCTCCGCGCCGTCGCTGCAGTGGGCGCAGCTGCCCTTCGCCGGCGTCGAGCGCTTCGTCGACGTCCTCGACCCCGCGCTCACGTGGTCCTGCGCGAAGGGCGTCTACGCCGACCCGGTCGCCGAGCACGCGCTCGCGCTGGCACTGGCCGGCCTGCGCTCCCTGCCGACGCGCGCCCGGGCGCGGTCCTGGGGCGAGCAGGCGGCGGCCACGCTGTACGACGCGCCGGTCGTCGTGCTGGGGGCCGGCGGTATCACCACCTCGCTGCTCGGGCTGCTGGCGCCGTTCCGCTGCCCGGTCACCGTGGTGCGTCGCTCCGGCGAACCGGTCGAGGGCGCGGCGCGGACCGTCGGGATGGATGCGCTCGACGACGTCCTCGGCGACGCCCTCGTCGTCGTCCTCGCCCTGGCGCTCACCCCCGAGACGCGGCACGTCATCGGCGCCGACCAGCTCGCCGCGATGAGGCAGGACGCGTGGCTGGTCAACGTCGCCCGCGGCGCCCACGTCGACACCGACGCGCTGGTGGACGCGCTGCAGGAGGGCGTCATCGGCGGTGCGGCGCTCGACGTGACCGACCCCGAGCCGCTGCCCGAGGGGCACCCGCTGTGGAGCCTGGACCGGTGCCTGGTCACGCCGCACACCGCCAACCCGTGGCAGACGGCCCAGCCGCTGCTGGCCCGACGCATCACCGACAACGTCCGGCGCGCGGGGGCGGGTGAGCCGCTGGTCGGCCTCGTCGACCTCGACCGCGGCTACTGACGCGTCCCGAGCGTCGTGCCGCCGGTGCGCGGCCTCGGCGGCTGTCCGGTGGCTGCGACGGCGGAGCCGGTGCCGCGCGGACCAGGGCCCCCGGGCCTGCGGTGCCTAGGTCCAGTACAGGACGCGGCAGGCCGGGAGGCGCTCGGCGATCGTGTCCTCGAACCAGCCGCGCAGCTCGCGCATGATCTCCTTCGGGTAGACGTACTTCACGCCCCCGAACTTGCCGCGCTTCTGCGTGCGCGAGGCCTCGTCCATCTCCAGCTTGGTGCGCGGGTACCAGCCCAGCAGCACCTCCTTGCTGCCCGGCGTGAACCGGTGGGTGATCAGCTCGGCGGTGAGGTCGAGGTCGGGCACGTCCCGCACGGCCTCGACGACGAGGTCGAGCAGGTGGCCGTACTCCGACCGCCAGTCGGGCAACGGCATGATCGGGGCGATGGTGAGCCCGACCGGGTACCCGGCCCGGGCCAGCGTCCCGAGCGCCGCGACCCGCTCCTCCAGCTTGGCCGTCCCGCCCTCCATGCGCGTCGAGACAGGCAGCGCGTTGACCGAGAAGCGCACCCGGGTGCGCCCGGAGTGGGGCAGTCCGACGAAGCGGTCGACGTCGGCGTACTTCGTCGTCCACCGCAGCTGCACGTCGGCGTCCCACTGCCCGAAGAAGCGGACCGAGCGCTCCCACGAGCCGGTGAGGTGCTCGAGCGCCAGCGGGTCGGTGTAGCAGGACGCCTCGAAGGTCGTCCCCTCGTCGCGGCGGGCGTCGCTGCGGCTCGTGATCGTGCCCTGGCCGACGTACGGCGCGAGGCCCTCGAGGATCTCGTCGACGTCGGCGTAGACGCGGGTGACCGGCGGGCCCGACAGCGACCCGGCGAGGTAGCAGTACTGGCAGTGCGCCGGGCAGCCCTCGGCGAGGTCGAAGCGCCAGTCGGCGCTGGGGGAGATCGGCTGCAGCTTGCGGCGGGAGGGCGGGCTGACGACGATCGCCATCGTCGCCTTGGCCAGGGCGTACGTCTGCCGCTCGTCCGCGCCGCGCACCCCCGTCAGGCGGTTGGCCTTGAGGCGCTCGACCTCGAGCCCCAGGCCCTCGACCCGCTCGACGATGCGGCGTCCGTGCGGGTGGTCGAGCGCCGCCGGCGTGACGACGACGCGCTTGGGCGTCCACCGACGGGCCGGCCGGGCGGGCGGAGCGAGGGCCGACAGGTCCCTCGTCGCGACCTCCTCACCGGTGGCCGAGTGGGTCGCGTGCAGCTCGGGGGCGAGCGGCACGTCGAGGTCGACGACGTCGGGACCAGCCGCGGCAGGGGCGCGGGCGCTGGTGTCGGAGGCGGTGGTGGCGTCGGGGGAGGTGGTGTCCGGGGCAGAGGTCACGTCAGGGTTCTGCCCGCTCGGGCGTGGCAGCATCGTCACGTGGTGACCGTCCTCGCGCTGCTCGGTGTGGCGCTCGTGCTGTTCGCCGCCGCGGTGGTGGCGACCCGCGACGGCGGTGGTCTGGCCGACGCCCCGCAGGACCTGCCCGACCTCGACCTCCCGGAGGGCCCGCTGCGCGCGGACGACGTGGAGCGCGTCCGCTTCTCGATGGCTCCCCGGGGCTACCGGATGAGCGAGGTCGACGCGGTGCTCGACCGGCTCGCCGCCGAGCTCGCCGACCGTGACCGGCGCCTGGCGCAGCTCGGGGCGCCGGGAGTGCCCGAGGAGCGGCCCGCGGCGGACGGCGTGGCGGTGGTGCCCGACGAGCGGCCCGCGGCGGACGGCGTGGCGGTGGTGCCCGACGAGCGGCCCGCGGTGGACGCCGCGCAGGCGACGTCCCCGCCGACCGGTGGGCAGGCGGAGCCGGTCTCGGCGGCGGGTGGGACGGCGGAGCCGGTCACGACCGGCGGGCCGGCGGAGCGGGTCACGACGTCGGGTGGGCCGGCGGAGCGGGTCACGGTGGCGGGTGGTGGGCTGCCCTCCGGTGGCGACCGGTCCGCGTGAGATCGACACTGCTCGCATGACCGCCTCGCTGGTGCTGACCGTCGACGTCGACGCCCCCGTCGAGCAGACCTGGGCCGGAGCCACCGACTGGGCCGGGCAGGGCACGTGGATGCTCGGGACCACCGTGCGCCCCACCGCGCAGGGCGGTCAGGGCGTGGGGGGCCGCATCGAGGCCTTCACCGGCGTCGGGCGCCTCGGCTTCCTCGACGTCATGGAGATCACGGCCTGGGACCCGCCCCGGCGCTGTCACGTCCTCCACCTCGGCCGGGTGGTGCGCGGCACCGGCGCCTTCGAGGTCGAGCCGCGAGGGCAGGGCCGGTCGCGCTTCGTGTGGAGCGAGGACCTCGACCTGCCGCTCGGCGCGCTGGGCCGCCTGGGGTGGCCGGTCGTCCGGCCGCTGTTCGCGTGGGGGGTGCGGCTGTCGCTGCGCCGCTTCGCCCGGTGGGTCGAGGCCGGCCGCCCGGCGGCCCGCACCGCCTGAGAGCCTCGGCACCGGCGACCGGCCGCACCGGCCGGCAGCGCGGGGCCGTCGCAAGGGCCCGCTGCACCCACCGGCCGCCGGGCCCGCCGGGTCCCGTCGCTCGGACGGCCGCCCGGCTAGCGCCCGACGAAGGTCGCCGGCGACTTGGCCAGGAAGGAGCGCACCGCCGCGGCGTGGTCCTCCGTGCGGCCGGCGAGCGTCTGCAGCCGGTCCTCCTCGGCGAGGGCCTCGACGAGCGTGCTGTCGGCGGCCGCCCGCAGGGAGGCCTTGATGCACGCGTACGCCGTCGTCGGTCCGGCAGCCAGGCGCGTGGCCAGCTCGAGCGCGGCGGGCAGGACCGCCTCGGGCGCCGCGACCGCGTTGAGCAGGCCCATCTCCAGTGCCTGCTCGGCGTGGAACGGCTCGGCGAGCAGCAGCAGGGCCGTCGCCCGGCCGCTGCCGACCAGGCGTGGCAGCGTCCAGGACAGCCCGGAGTCGGCGGTCAGCCCGATGCCCGCGAACGCCGTCGTGAAGCGGGCACCGGCGGCACCGATGCGGAAGTCGAGGGCGCAGGCGAGCCCGAGCCCGGCGCCCGCCGCGGTGCCGTTGACCGCGGCGACCGTCGGCTTGCGCATCTGCGCCAGCGCGGTGACGACCGGGTTGTAGTGCTCCCTGACGGTGCTCAGCGGCGCCGGATCACCGGCCTCGAGCAGGTCGGCGTGCTCGCGCAGGTCCTGCCCGACGCAGAACGCGCGACCGGCGCCGGTCAGCACGACGGCGCGCACCCCGTCGTCGTCGGCGACCTGCTCGACCGCCTCGCGCAGGGCGACCTTCATCTCCACCACGAGCGAGTTCAGCGCCTCGGGACGGTTCAGGGTGATCACGGCCACGGCGCCGGTGCGCTCGAGCAGGACGGTGTCGGACACGGTGCGCGTCTCCTCGCAGGTGGTGCGGCAGGGCCCCGACGGCCCGCCCGCCGGGCCAGTCTGGACCCCGTTTCGCGCCGAGCGCCCGGTGCGGGACAATGGTGGCCCTGGTGGCGGCTGCCTGGCCGTCACGTTCGACGCAGTCACGACACGATGGAGGTTGGCCAATGGCGGCCATGAAGCCGCGGACGGGCGACGGTCCGCTCGAGGTCACCAAGGAGGGCCGCGGCATCGTCATGCGCGTTCCGCTGGAGGGTGGCGGACGGCTCGTCGTCGAGCTCAACGCCGACGAGGTCAAGGGCCTCGCCGACGCTCTCCAGGCCGTCCTCGCCTAGCGTGCCGCCCGCTCCCTCCGGCGGCAGCACCCCGCCCCTGTCCACCCCGCTGCCGGCCCTGGTCCTCGCAGACCAGCGGCCGGCAGCGCCGGTCCTGGCACTGCCGACAGCCCCCGAGGGCGAGTCGGCCCGGCTGCTCGGGCCGCCCCCCGACCTCGCCGGCGTCGACCTCGCGGCGCTGCTCGCGCGCGAGTCGGCCAAGGGCAAGCCCGGCGAGGTGGTGGCGGTCCCGGTGACCGCACCGGGCGAGCTCGAGCGGGTGCTGCTCGCCGGCACCGGCTCAGCTGCACCGGCCGACCTGCGCCGGACCGGAGCGGCCCTGGCCCGCCGGGCGCGCGAGGCCGCCTCGCTGGTCGTCGACCTGTCCGGGCTCGACGTCGACGGGCCGCGCCTCGCGGCACTCGCCGAGGGGCTGCTGCTGGCGTCGTACTCCTTCAGCCGCAAGGCCGAGCCGGCGGCGCGGGCGCTGCAGTCGATCACCCTGGTGGGTGCCGGCGACCGGCAGGCCGAGCTCGACGCGGCGGTGGTGGTCGTGCGGGCGACGGCGTTCGCCCGCGACCTGGTCAACACCCCCTCGCTGCAGAAGACGCCGGACTGGCTCGCCACCACCGCCGTGGCGCTGCTCGACGGGCTCGACGTCGACGTCCTCGACGAGCGCGCGCTCGCCGACCGCGGGTTCGGCGGGATCCTCGGGGTGGGCCAGGGCTCCTCCCGGCCGCCGCGCCTGGTCGAGGCGCGCTACGACGGGGGAGGCTCGCGGCACGTCGTGCTCGTCGGCAAGGGCATCACCTTCGACACCGGCGGGCTGTCGCTCAAGCCGACGGCGTCGATGCTGGAGATGAAGAGCGACATGGGCGGCGCCGCTGCCGTGCTCGCCGCCCTGCGCGCGGTCGCCGACCTCGGGCTGCCGATCCGGGTGACCGCGCTGGCCGCCGTCGCCGAGAACATGCCGAGCGGGACGGCCCAGCGGCCCGGCGACGTCCTCACCCAGTACGGCGGGCGGACCGTGGAGGTCCTCAACACCGACGCCGAGGGCCGCCTGGTGCTTGCCGACGCTCTCGCGTACGCCGACCTCGATCTCGACGCCGACGTCATCGTCGACGTGGCGACCCTCACCGGCGCGATGCCGATCGCTCTCGGCAAGCGCTGCGCCGGCCTGTTCGCCAGCGACGACGCGCTCGCCGCGCAGCTGCAGGAGGCGGCCGAGACCTCCGGCGAGCCGGTGTGGCGGATGCCGCTGGTCGACGACTACCGCCGCACGCTGGACTCGCCCGTCGCCGACCTGCGCAACATCGGCCAGCCGAAGCTGAAGCTGATGGGCGGCTCGATCACCGCTGCGCTGTTCCTGCGCGAGTTCACCGGCGGCCGGCCGTGGGCCCACCTCGACATCGCCGGCCCGGCGTTCACCGGCAGCGACGAGGACGAGCGCACCAAGGGCGGCACCGGCTACGGCGTGCGCCTGCTCACCGCCTGGCTCACCGAGCTGGCGACCGCCCGCGCGGCCGCCTGACCCGTCCGCGGGCTCAGCGCCCGAGCCCCGCGAGGTCGCGGCGCTCGTCGGCGGGCAGGCCCTGCGGGGGCACGCTGACCTCGCCGCCCTCCCGGAGGCCGACGCGCGCCCAGAGCCGCTGCAGCGGCGCCGGCAGCCACCAGTTCGCCCCGCCGAGCAGGCGCATGGTCGCCGGCACGAGCAGCGCGCGGACGACCGTGGCGTCGACGAGGATGGCGGCCGCGACGCCCACGCCGATCATCTGGATGAACGTGATGCCGCTCGTCGCGAAGGCGAGGAAGACGACCATCAGCAGCGCGGCGGCGCTCGTGATGATGCGTCCGCTGCGCTGCAGGCCGGCGGCGACGGCACGGCCGTTGTCGCCCGTGCGGTCCCACTCCTCCCGCACGCGGGAGAGCAGGAAGACCTCGTAGTCCATCGACAGCCCGAAGGCGATGGCGAGGATGAGCACCAGCTGCGTCGCCTCGACGGTGCCCGTCTGCGTGAAGCCCAGCAGGTCGGCCAGGCCGCCGTCCTGGAAGCCCCAGACGAGCACGCCGAGCGTCGCCCCCAGCGAGAGCACGTTCATGACGACCGCCTTGACCGGCAGCACGAGCGAGCCGAAGGCGAGGAACAGCAGCACCAGCGTGGCGGCGACGACCACCCCGACGGCGAGCGGCGCCGTCGACGCCAGGCTGTCGAGCAGGTCCTGCAGGCCGGCGGTCTCCCCGCCGACGAGCACCTCGGCGCCGGCCGGGGCGGGCACCGCCCGCACCGCGTCGACGAGCGCGTCGGCCGGGTCGGCGAGCGCCGGTCCGCGGTAGCCGACCTCGACGAGGGCGGTGCCCGCCGACTCGCGGACGAGCTCGGCGCCGGTCGCGCCGGGCAGCTCGTCCAGCGCGTCGACGTACGACGCCAGGGCGGTCGCGTCCGCGCCCTCGACGACGACGGAGACGGGGGACGACGTCGCCTGCGGGAAGCCCTCGGCGAGGGCCTCGGCGGCCACGCGGCTCTCGGTCCCCGCGGGCAGCACCCGCGCGTCGACGCCGCCGAAGACGATGCCGAGCGCGGGGGCGCCGAGGGCCACGAGCAGCGCGACGGTGGCGAGGGCGACCGGCACCGGACGGCGCATGACCGTGCGCGCGAGCCGCGCCCAGCCGCCGGCCTCACCCTCTCGCGCGGCCCGCCGCGGGAGCGGCAGCCGCAGGGCGTCGACCCGCCGGCCGAGCACCGCCAGCAGCGCCGGCAGCAGCGTCAGCGCGGCGCCCATGGCGACGAGGACGGCCGAGATGCCGCCGAGGCCCATCGAGCGCAAGAAGAGCTGGGGGAAGAACAGCAGCGCCGTGAGCGCCACGGCGACGACGAGCCCGGACACCGCGACGGTGCGGCCGGCGGAGTCCATCGTGGCGACCAGCGCCGAGCGCAGCGCGGCCCGCTCCTGCAGCGGGTCCTGCGACCGCGGCCGGGCGGCGAGCTCCTCGCGGAAGCGGCTCACGACGAACAGCGCGTAGTCGATGGCCAGGCCCAGGCCGAGCATCGTGACGATGTTGACCGCGAAGACCGACACGTCGGTGAGCTCGGTGAGCAGCCGCAGGGACAGGAAGGCGCCGAGGACGGCCACCCCGCCGACGAGCAGCGGCAGCCCGGCTGCCACGAGGCCGCCGAAGACCACGACCAGCAGGACGAGCAGCACGGGGAAGGACAGGGTCTCGGCCCGCACGATGTCGGCCTCCACCTGCTCGCCGATGTCGGCGCCGGTCGGCACCGGCCCGCCCCGGAGGACCTCCACGTCACCGTCCGGGACCAGGGCGTCCGCGACCCGGTCGTACGCCTCCGCGCGCTCGACGTCGGTGTCACCGGCCAGCTGCAGGACGACGAGCGTCGAGCGGCCGTCGGCCGACAGCAGCGCCGGCGAGCCGGTCGACCAGTACGACGTGGTGGCGGCGACGTCCGTGGCCGGCAGCGCGTCGAGGACAGCGGTCACCGACGCCTCGAACGCCGGGTCGGTCACGGCCAGGTCGTCGCTGCGGTAGACCGCGAGCACGTCCCCGTCGGTGCGGCCGAAGGCCTGCTCCGCAGCGGCGGCGGCCCGCTCCGACTCGCTGCCCGGGTCCTCGAAGCCGCCGTCGACGAGCCGGCCGAAGACGCTGGTGCCCAGCACCGCGGCGAGCGCGACGGCGACGGCGGCCAAGGCGAGGACGGCCCGCCGGTGGTCGTGGACGGTGGCGCCTAGCCTGGCGAACATGAGGCCTCCTGGAGGTCGACGCCGTACGCTGGAGTGAACGGTGTAAGCAACGTGAACAGGGAGAACGTGACACGTCCGGGGGAGGCCGTCAAGGTGGCGGCGGTGCCGAGCCGCCGTGAGCGCGCCCGCACCGCGACGGCGCAGGAGATCCTCGCGACGGCGCGCGCCCTGCTGGTGGCGAGCGGGCCGTCCGCGGTGACGCTGCGCGCCATCGCGCGCGAGATGGGCATGACCGCGCCCGGGCTGTACCGCTACGTCGCCTCGCACGAGGACCTGCTCGTGCAGCTCATCGCCGAGCTGTACGGCGAGCTGACCGCCGCGCTCGAGCGGGCCCGGGACGCCGTCGGTCCCGACGTCGCCGCCCGGCTGCTGGCGGTCTCGCGGGCGTTCCGCACGTGGGGGCTCGCCCACCGCGCCGAGCTGGGGCTGCTGTTCGGCAGCCCGCTGCCCGGGATCGACACGCCCCCCGGCAGCGAGACCGACGAGGCGGGCCGGCGCTTCGGCGCGGTCTTCCTCGGGCTGTTCGCCGAGCTGTGGGCGCAGCAGCCGTTCCCGGTCCGTGCCGACGACGAGATCGACCCCCGGCTCGTCGACGAGCTGACGGCCTGGCGCGGCGTCGAGGGCGGCATGCCGTACGGCGCCCTCGAGGTGTTCCTGCACTGCTGGGTGCGCCTGTACGGGGCGGTCGTCGTCGAGGCGTTCGGCCACGTCGGCTTCGCGCTCACCGACGCCGAGCCGCTGTTCGAGCGCGAGCTCGCCGTCCTCGGCGAGATGCTCGGGCTGCCCTACGCGCCGCCCTGACGGGGGCCGGCGGGACTAGTCGACGAGGCAGGCGGCCAGCAGGCCCTGGCCGACGGGGACGGCGGCGGAGGCCAGGCGGGGCTCGTCGCGGACCACCTTCGCGAGCTCGCGCAGGGCCAGGACGTCCTGGTCGCGGGCGGACGACTCCGCCACCTTGCCGCCGGCGAGCGCGCCGGCGAACACGACCGTCCCGCCGGGGCGCAGCAGGCGCAGGGCGGCGTCGAGGTAGTCGAGGTTCTCGGACCGGTTCGCGTCGCAGAAGACGAGGTCGTACGCCCGGTCGGACAGGCGGGGGAGCACGTCGAGCGCGCGACCGCCGATGAGCCGGGCGCGCCCGCTCGGGACCGCCGCCTCCTGCAGCGACGCCTTGGCCATCCGCTGGTGCTCGGGCTCGCTGTCGACGGTCGTGAGGATCCCGTCCGAGCGCATGCCGCGCAGCAGGCACAGCGACGACACGCCTGCGCCGGTGCCGAGCTCGACGACCGCCTTGGCGCCGGTGGCCGCGGCCAGCAGGCGCAGGACGCCGCCGGTCGGCACGTCGACGGCCGAGACGCCGACCTCCGCGGCGCGCTGGCGGGCCGACTGCACCGCCGGGTCCTCCGGCTGCCACGCGGCGATCCACTCGGACAGCGCGGCCGCGCCGCCGCCCCTGGACCGCTGCTCCGAGGTGCTGCTGCCGGACTCGATGACCGCCTCCAACGTGCGTGCGCCGGACCAGGCGGCCCGTACGGCCGAGCCTATCGGGGCACCGGCCCAGCCGGTCGGCGGGAACGGTCCTCCGGAGGGCGGCGTTGACAGGGTGCGGTGCGCACGCCGCTTCACGTCGACCTCACAGGGGGATGGGCACCATGGTCCGCATCGGCGGTACGGGCGTGCTCCACGCCCCCGCCGCGAGGCAGGACGACGGAGGCCCAGTGCTCGACGACGGTGTGCTCGACCGCAGCGGTCAGGTGGTCCCCCAGCCCACGACCGTGCACGACGGGGTCGGGGACGCCTGGACGGCGCCGTCCTGGGACGAGGTCGTGCGCACCCACTCGGCGCGCGTCTACCGGCTGGCCTACCGCCTCACCGGCAACCCCCACGACGCCGAGGACCTCACGCAGGAGGTCTTCGTGAGGGTCTTCCGGTCGCTCGCCAACTACACCCCCGGCACCTTCGAGGGCTGGCTGCACCGCATCACGACGAACCTGTTCCTCGACCAGGTCCGCCGCAAGGCCCGCATCCGCTTCGACGCGCTGCCCGACGACGCCGAGCGCCTGCCCAGCAACGACCGCGGGCCCGCGCAGGTGTACGACGACACCCACTTCGACCACGACGTCCAGGCCGCGCTCGACGCGCTGCCGCCCGACTTCCGCGCGGCCGTGGTCCTGTGCGACCTCGAGGGGCTGTCGTACGAGGAGATCGCCGCCACGCTCGGCGTGAAGATCGGCACGATCCGCAGCCGCATCCACCGCGGCCGCTCCCAGCTGCGCGCGGCCCTGGCCCACCGCGCCCCGACACCGGAGCCGGCATGAGCCGCGCAGCGGAGCGGGTGCCGTGAGCGGCCCCTGCCTCGGTGACGTCGCCGCCGCGCTCGTGGACGGCGAGCTCGACCACGCCGCCCGTGAGCGCGCCCACCGCCACCTCGCCCACTGCGCCGGCTGCCGCGCAGAGGTCGACGGCCAGCGCCGGCTCAAGGCGCGGCTCGCCGGCGCCGGCTCCG
>CADCUB010000129.1 GCA_902805775.1 uncultured Frankineae bacterium
CGAGCGCCGACAGGCGGCGCTTGTGGGTCAGGCCCGACAGCGGGTTGGTCTGGTCCATGAACTGGCTCAGCTGGGAGGTCCCGAAGAACTCCTTGATGCTGGCCACGACCGGGCGGATGTTGATCAGCGTCTGCGGCGTGATCGCCTCGACGTCCTGGGTCGTCATGCGCTCGCGGACGACGCGCTCCATGCGGGCCAGGCCCAGGCGGATCTGGTTCTGGATGAGCTCGCCGACCGTGCGCAGACGGCGGTTGCCGAAGTGGTCGATGTCGTCGGTCTCGAAGCCCGGCTCGCCGGCGTGCAGCTTCACGATGTAGTCGATCGTGGCCAGGATGTCGTCCTCGGTGAGGACGCCCTGGTCGACCGGGAGCTCGAGGCCGAGCTTCTTGTTCACCTTGTAGCGGCCGACCTTGGCGAGGTCGTAGCGCTTGGCGTTGAAGAAGAGGTTCTCGAGCAGCGTCTGCGCCGACTCGCGCGTCGGCGGCTCGCCCGGACGCAGCTTGCGGTAGATGTCGATGAGCGCGTCGTCCTGGCCGGTGGTGCTGTCCTTCTCCAGGGTGCCGCGCATGGAGGCGTAGTCGCCGTAGCGCTCGAGGATCTTGGCGTCGTCCCAGCCGAGCGCCTTGAGCAGCACCGTCACGGGCTGCTTGCGCTTGCGGTCGATGCGCACGCCGACGGCGTCGCGCTTGTCGACCTCGAACTCGAGCCAGGCGCCACGCGAGGGGATCACCTTGCAGGAGAAGGTGTCCTTGTCGGTGACCTTGTCGATCTGCTTGTCGAAGTAGACGCCCGGGGAGCGCACCAGCTGCGAGACGACCACGCGCTCGGTGCCGTTGATGACGAAGGTGCCCTTGGGGGTCATCACCGGGAAGTCGCCCATGAAGACGGTCTGCGACTTGATCTCACCGGTGGTGTTGTTGGTGAACTCCGCGGTGACGAACAGCGGCGCCGCGTAGGTCATGTCCTTGTCCTTGCACTCCTCGACGGAGTACTTGGTCGGCTCGAAGCGGTGGTCGCGGAAGCTCAGCGACATCGAGCCGGAGAAGTCCTCGATGGGGGAGATCTCCTCGAAGATCTCCTCGAGGCCGGAGCTCGTCGACAGGTCGTCCCGACCGGCGTCGATGCTCTCCTGGACGCGGGTCTGCCACGCGTCGTTGCCGACCAGCCAGTCGAACGACGTGGTCTGCAGGTGCAGGAGGTTGGGGACTTCGAGGGGCTCACGGATCTTGGCGAACGAGACGCGTGAGGTCTTCGCGGTGCGGAGGGGTGTTCCGGGGAGGGCGGGGACTGCCAAGAGGAGGTCCTTCCGGCGGCAGCGGCGACGGCTGCCTCAACGGGTCTGGCTGGCGCCTGCACACTCGACCGACCACCGCGGACATACGGTCCGCGCGGCTATATGACGGGAGGCAGCGCAACAAGGCAGCATAGTCGCTGCGGGCAGCCCTGTCGAACGGGGCCGCTCGGCAGCATGCCGCAGGCTCCTGGGTGCCGCTCAGGGTGACCACCGGCGGCCTCCGCGTCAAGCACCCTGACGCAGCGTCACCCACCCGGACGCCGCGAGGGGCGGCCCGACGACGTCGGACCGCCCCTCGCAGGACGTGCGCCTGGCAGGCCAGGCGGGGTGCTACTTGACGGTGACGGTCGCGCCGGCGGCCTCGAGGGAGGCGCGGGCCTTGTCGGCGGCGTCCTTGGCGACCTTCTCCAGGACGGGCTTGGGAGCGCCGTCGACGAGGTCCTTGGCCTCCTTCAGCCCCAGGCTGGTGAGGCTGCGGACCTCCTTGATGACCTGGATCTTCTTGTCGCCGGCGGCCTCGAGGATGACGTCGAACTCGTCCTGCTCGGCGGCCGCGTCGGCGGTGTCGCCGGCGCCACCGGCAGCCGGAGCGGCCGCCACGGCGACCGGCGCGGCGGCGGTGACGCCGAAGGTCTCCTCGAACTGCTTCACGAACTCGCTGAGCTCGATCAGCGTCATCTCCTTGAACGCGTCCAGGAGTTCGTCGGTGCTGAGCTTCGCCATGGTGGCGTCTCCTTCAGATCGGTGCCGGTCACGGCTGCGGGTGGGAGTGGTGCAGGTCGGCCGTAGCCGGTCAGGCAGGGGTGTCGCTGGTCGAGCTGGTGGTAGCGGCGTCGTCGCCCACAGGCTCCGGAGCGGCGGCCTGCTCCTCGGCCTGCACGGCGGCCTCGACGAGGTCGGTCGCCGCCGTGCCCGCGCCGCCGATGACGGACGGGTCCTGGGCGGCCTTGTCCTGCAGCGCACCGGCCAGGCGGGCCGTCTTCGCGAGCGGCTCGTTGAACAGCCGGACGGCGCCGCTGAGCGACGCCAGCAGTGCACCGGCCATCTTGGCGAGCAGGACCTCGCGGGACTCGAGGTCGGCGAGCCGGCGCACCTCGTCGGCCGTGAGCGTCCTGCCCTCCATGACCCCGCCCTTGACGACCAGGGCGGGGTTGGTGCGGGCGAAGTCGCGCAGGGCCTTGGCGGCCTCGACGGGCTCGCCCTTGACGAACGCCACCGCGGTCGGCCCGGTCAGCAGGGCGTCGACGCCCTCCAGGCCGGCCTCACCGGCGGCGATCTTGGTCAGCGTGTTCTTGACGACGGCGTACGACGTGTCGGCACCCAGCGCCGTGCGGAGCGCGCTGATCTGCTTGACGGTCAGGCCGCGGTACTCGGTGAGCACGGCCGCGGCGGAACCGCGGAACGCCTCGGTCAGCTCCGCCACGGTCTCGGCCTTGTCGGGCCGGACCGTCGCGCGGCGGTGCTGCACGTCGGTCACATCGGCGGGAACGGCGGTGTCGACGGACATGCGCCTCCTCTCGGTCAGGAGCCGGCTCGACGGCCTGAGGTCAGGCGTTGAGCTGCCCCGCAACGCAGGACGCCCCGGCGCGGGTGCGCACGGGGCGTCAGGAGGTCCGGACCCGCGTGTCGAGAGTGCGGGCGGTCTTCTGTCCGTGTCACCTGCGCGGGCCGCCCGCACGAGTGCGGGGCCTTCGACCACTGCGAGCAGTGGCGACCGGCGGTCTTGGGCGTGGACGATCCTAGCAGTCCTGCTCCCCCTCCCCGACCGGGTGGCCGCGGAGGGGGTTCGTGCGGGGGGCTGCGGGTTCCAGCAGGGGCTGGGGGACGCGCGGGGTTACGCCTCGGCGGCGGCGTCCTCGAGCAGGTTGCGGGTCCTCTTGGGGTCGACCTGGATGCCGGGACCCATGGTCGTGCTGACGTTGACCTTCCTGAGGTAGGTGCCCTTGGAGCTGGCCGGCTTGGCGCGCGAGATCTCGTCGAGCGCGGCGCCGTAGTTCTCGACGAGCTTGGCCTCGTCGAACGACACCTTGCCGATGACCAGGTGCAGGTTCGCCTGCTTGTCCACGCGGAAGTTGACCTTGCCGCCCTTGATGTCGCTCACGGCCTTGCCGACCTCGGCGGTGACGGTGCCGGTCTTGGGGTTGGGCATGAGGCCGCGGGGGCCGAGGATGCGGGCGATCTTGCCGACCTTGCCCATCTGGTCCGGCGTCGCGACAGCGGCGTCGAAGTCGAGGAACCCGCCCTGGATCTCGGCGATCAGGTCGTCGGAGCCGACGCGGTCGGCGCCGGCGGCCTCGGCCTCGGCGGCGCGCTCCCCGGTCGCGAAGACGATGACGCGGGCGGTCTTGCCGGTGCCGTGGGGCAGGTTGACGGTGCCGCGGACCATCTGGTCGGCCTTGCGGGGGTCGACGCCGAGCCGCATCGCGACCTCGACGGTCGCGTCGTACTTCGTCGTGGACGTCTCCTTGGCCAGCCGGACGGCCTGCAGAGGGGTGTAGAGGGTGTCGCGGTCCACCTTCTCGGCGGCGGCGCGGTAGGCCTTGCTGCGCTTCACGGGAGTGCTCCTGTCTGCCTCGAGGCAGTCGTGGTCATGCGGGCGTGGACCGTCCACGCCCTCCCACCGGGTCGTGCGGGTGCGGCTCGCCGAGGGCGAGCGCTCCTCGGTGCAACGCTCAGTCGGTGACGGTGATGCCCATCGACCGGGCGGTGCCGGCGATGATGCTCGCCGCGGCGTCGACGTCGTTGGCGTTCAGGTCGGCCAGCTTGGTCGTCGCGATCTCGCGGACCTGGGCCTGCGAGATGGTCGCCACCTTCTTGGTGTGGGGGGTCGCCGAGCCCTTGTCGATCCCGGCGGCCTTGAGGATCAGGCGCGCAGCCGGCGGCGTCTTGGTGACGAAGGTGAACGAGCGGTCCTCGAACACCGAGATCTCGACAGGCACGATGTCGCCGCGCTGCGCCTCGGTGGCCGCGTTGTACTGCTTGCAGAACTCCATGATGTTGACGCCGTGCTGGCCGAGGGCCGGGCCCACGGGCGGCGCGGGCGTCGCGGCGCCGGCCTTGATCTGCAGCTTGATGACGCCGGCGAGCTTCTTCTTGGGAGGCATGAGACCTGTTCCTGAGGTGAGCGGAGGTGATCGGCGCGGAGCGGTTAGAGCTTCGCGACCTGGTTGAAGGACAGCTCGACCGGCGTCTCGCGTCCGAAGATGGACACGAGGACCTTGAGCTTCTGGCTGTCGAGGCTGATCTCGTTGATCGTCGCGGGCAGGGTCGCGAACGGCCCGTCGGTGACGGTGATCGACTCGCCGACCTCGAAGTCGACGGCCTTCTGCGCCACGACGACCTTCTGCTTCGGCGGGGCGATCATCTTGACGACCTCGTCGATGGACAGCGGCGAGGGGCGCGAGGTCTGGCCGACGAAGCCCGTGACGCCCGGGGTGTTGCGGACGACCGACCACGACTCGTCGGTGAGGTCCATCCGGACGAACAGGTAACCGGGCAGCTTCTTGCGCACGACCTGCTGGCGCTTGCCGCCCTTGATCTCGGTGACCTCCTCGGTGGGCACCTCGATCGCGTAGATGTAGTCCTCCATGTTGAGGCTGGAGATCCGGCTCTCGAGGTTGGTCTTCACCTTGTTCTCGTAGCCGGCGTAGGAGTGCACGACGTACCAGTCGCCCTGCTGGCCGGACAGCTCCTGGCGCAGGCGGTCGGCCGGGTCGAGGTCGTCGTCGCTGACCTGGTCGGCAGCGGCGGCCGGCAGGCCCCGGGCGTCGGCGGCGGCGTCGTGCTCCGCGTCGGCGGCGGCCGTGCCGACGCCCTCGGGAGCAGCGTCGTCGAGGTAGCCGCTGGGAGCGTCGTCGACGCCACCGGCACCGAGCTCGTCCAGGTCGGCCGCACCCGTGCCGGCCTCGCTCGCGGCGGTCAGGCCGACCGGCGCAGCAGCGACGGCCTCGGCCTGCTCCGACCGGAGCTGGCTCTGCGCGCCCTCGGACACCTCGTCGGCGGAGCGCTCGGCGGGCGGGGTGGGCTCGGACACGTGGACGTCCTGTTCTGTCGTGGGGCGGTGCGCGGGCGGTCGGGCGAGGTGTGCGGGACCGGTCAGCCGAACACCCTGAGCACGCCCTGGCTGAACGCGAAGTCGAACAGGCTCACGACCGCGACCATGAACAGCACGAAGACCAGCACGACGCTCGTGTAGGTGAGCAGCTCGCGGCGCGTCGGCCAGATGACCTTGCGCAGCTCGGCCACGACCTGCTTGTAGAAGGTCGTGGCCAGCCGCAGCCTGCTGGGCCGCTTCTGCCGCCGGCTGCCCGCCGGACGACCGCGGTCAGGCGTGGCGAGACCGGTGTCGGTCCCCGCGCTGTCGCTCATCGTCATCCTCACGGAGCATCGGTCGGGCGGACGTGGAGGTGGCCAGCAGGGGTGACAGGAGTCGAACCTGCGACATCCGGTTTTGGAGACCGGCGCTCTGGCCAACTGAGCTACACCCCTCCGGGGGCCCGGGCGACGGGAGTCCACCGCGGCGCGCGGGCGCGCCTGAGCAGAGGCGTCGAGCCCCCAGACCGTCGAGTGTACGGCTTGGCACCGTCCGCTCCAACCGGTCGCCGGCAGGCGGTCCCGCCGGGGCCGCTGGACGTCGCCGTCGGCAGCACGGTTGCATGACCGCATGACCAGCACCCCGACCGCCGCCCCCACCGCCACTCGCAGCCGGGTCTCGGCCCGCATCGGCGGGATCGCCGAGTCGGCGACGCTGGCGGTCGACGCGCGCGCCAAGGCCAAGAAGGCCGCGGGCGAGGACGTCGTCGGCTTCGGGGCCGGCGAGCCCGACTTCCCGACACCGGCCCCTGTCGTGGCGGCGGCGCAGGCGGCCTGCGCCGTGCCGGCCAACCACCGCTACACCCCCGCGGGCGGGCTGCCCGAGCTCAAGCAGGCGGTCGTCGACAAGACCCGTCGCGACAGCGGGCTGACCGTCACCCCGGCGCAGGTGCTGATCACCAACGGCGGCAAGCAGGCGGTCTACGAGGCGTTCGCGACGCTGCTCGACCCGGGCGACGAGGTCCTGCTGCCCGCGCCGTACTGGACCACCTACCCCGAGGCGGTCCGGCTCGCGGGCGGGGTCCCGGTCGACGTGGTGACGACCGAGGACCAGGGCTACCGCGTGACGGTCGCGCAGCTCGAGGCGGCCCGCACCCCGCGCACCAAGGTGCTGCTGTGGTGCTCGCCGTCCAACCCCACCGGCGCCGTCGCCTCCCCCGCCGAGGTCGAGGAGATCGGGCGCTGGGCCCTGGAGCACGGCATCTGGGTCGTCGCGGACGAGATCTACGAGCACCTGGTGTACGGCGGGGCCGAGCACGTCTCCATGCCGGTGGCGGTGCCCGAGCTGGCGGACACCTGCCTGGTGCTCAACGGCGTCGCGAAGACCTACGCCATGACCGGGTGGCGGGTGGGGTGGCTGATCGGCCCGGTCGACGTGGTCAAGGCCGCGACCAACCTGCAGTCGCACGCGACCAGCAACGTCGCGAACGTCTCCCAGCGGGCAGCGGCGGCGGCGCTGGCCGGCGACCTGTCGGCGGTCGCGGAGATGCGCGCGGCCTTCGACCGGCGCCGGCGGACGATGGTCGGGCTGCTGAACGCCATCCCCGGCGTCACCTGCCCGGAGCCCGAGGGCGCCTTCTACTGCTACCCCTCCGTCAAGGGCGTGCTCGGCCGGACGCTGCGCGGACGCACCCCGCAGACCTCCGCGGAGCTCGCCGAGCTCGTGCTCGAGGAGGCCGGCGTGGCCGTCGTGCCCGGGGAGGCCTTCGGGACGCCGGGCTACTTCCGCCTGTCGTACGCCCTCGGCGACGAGGACCTCGAGAAGGGCGTGCGCCGCATGGGCGACCTGCTCGCCGAGGCCCAGTAGGAGGGCTGCGGCACCCGCCGCGCGATCATGCAGTTGTTGCACGTGCCCCACGCTCAGCGGATGAGCAGCAACTGCATGATCGCGGTCCGGAGTGCGGCGTTCGCGGTCCGGGGTGCGGGTCGCGGTCCGGGGTGCGGCGTTCGCGTTCCGGGGGTCGCTGCCCGGCGTCAGCTCCGCGGCAGGCGCAGGTCCTCCCGGCCGCGGAAGCGCTGCAGGAAGCGGTCGTAGGTCCGCTTGGACTCCTTGTCCCGCCGGGCCGGGTCGCTGTCGTGGTAGCCGCGGTGGCGGTCCTGGCGCACGGGCAGCGGCCCCGGCGGCACGACGAGCCGCCCCCCGGCCTCGCGGAGCAGGAAGGACCACTCGAGGTCGGCGTTGCGGTAGAAGCGGGCACCCGGCAGCGGGACCTGCAGCGCGGCGCTGCGCCGTACGGCGAACAGGTAGCCCAGCAGCGCCTCCACCTCGCCGGGGCCGGCGTCGGCGAACTCGCGCCAGCCGTCCTGCACCGCTGCGCCGCGCCAGCCGGCGCCCACCACCGCGGGGTCGTCGTCGTCGTCGAAGGCGGCGAGCAGGGGGCTGAGCGCGTCGCCCTCGAGCACCGTGGACGGGTCCATCAGGACGTGGACGGCCGCGACGTCGGCGTCCAGCAGGGCCTGCCGGGCCGGTCCCCAGCCGGCCGCGCGCTCGACGTGCAGCTCCTCGACCCGGCCGGGGTGCGCGGTCGCCAGCTCGTGCACCGCGGCGCCGGCGTCCGTCGGCCCGTTCTCGAGCAGGACGACGACGACGTCGGGCGGCGCGTGGGTCAGCAGCGCCTCGACGCAGGTGCGGACGTCGTCGGGCCAGCCCTCCACCAGCAGGCCGACGGTGCACCGCCGGGCATCGGCGTCCTCCCGCCGGCGGGGCAGGTCCGCGACCGACGGCAGGACGGCGTACGGCGGGCGGGGGGCGAGCGAGTAGCCGTCAGGGCCGTCGCGCACCACCCAGCCGGCCTCCGCCAGCTCCTCGCGGAGCCGGTCGCTCTCGGCGAAGTCCCGGGCCGCGCGCGCCTGCGCCCGGCGCTCCGCCAGCGCGCTCACCCGCGCGGGCGGCTCCGGGGGGACCGCGGTCATCTCAGGCCCGCCCACGGCTGCACCACCAGACGGACCGGGTCGCCGGTCCTGCTCACGAGCCGGTCGACGCCCGAGACGACGTCCTCGAGCGGCAGCAGGTCGCTGACCGACCCCGAGACGTCGAGCCGGCCGGCGGCGACGAGGTCGACGAGCTCGTCGAGGTGGTGCTTGTCGTAGCCGAGGTGGCCCAGCAGCGACTGGCTCAGCAGGCCGAAGAACAGCCCGGGGCCGAGCGTCACGGGCTCGAGCGACAGCCCGACCATGACGCACCGCCCGAAGCGGCCCAGGCACGCCGCCGCCTGCGCGAGGACCGCGTTGGCCCCGACCAGGTCGACCGCGACGTCGAGCATCCGCCCGCCGGTGATCTCCCGGACCCGTTCGACCACGTCGCCCTCGGTCGGGTCGAGCGCGACGTCGGCCCCGAGCGCCAGAGCCCGCTCGCGCGCGCCGGGGCGGGGGTCGAGGGCGATCACCGGGGCAGCGCCGACCAGCAGCGCGATCTGCACGGCGTGCACGCCGAGACCGCCGATCCCCCACAGTCCCACCGCCTCGCCCGCCCGCAGACCGGCTCGGGAGGTCAGGGCGGCGTACGGGGTCGAGACTGCGTCGGCCAGGACGGCGGCCTGCTCGAACGGCACGCCGTCGGGGACCGAGCTCAGCGCGAAGGACGGGACGACGACGTACTGCGCCCACGCGCCGTCGAAGCTGAAGCCCATGATCTCGAACGCCTCGCACTCGGCGGGGCGCCCGCGCACGCAGGTGCGGCAGCGGCCGCAGGGTCGCCCGCCGGCCATGACGACGCGGTCACCCGGGCGCCAGCCCTGGACCAGCGCCCCGACCTGCTCCACGGTCCCGGCGGCCTCGTGGCCCGGCGTGACCACGGGCAGCGGACCCGGCAGGGAGCCGTCGAGCAGGTGCACGTCGGACAGGCAGATGCCGCAGGCCTCCACCCGCACCAGCACCTCGGTGGGGCTCGGCACCGGCACGGGGACGTCGGTGACGGCCAGCCGGCGGGTGGCGGCGTCGAAGCGCGCGGCCCGCATGGGAGGGCTCACGCCCGCACCTGCGCCCGCAGCGCCTTGCGGTCGGTCTTCATCACGCTGGTCAGCGGGATGGCGTCGACGATCCGCACCTCCCGCGGGTACTTCGTCGGGGAGAGGTGCTTACGGGCGTGCGCCACGACGTCCTCCGGGTGCAGTGTCGAGCCGGCGGCGAGCGTCACGAACGCGACGACCTCCTCGCCGGTGAGCGGGTCGGGCCGGCCGACGACGGCCGCCCCGGTGATCTGCGGGTGGGCGAGCAGCACGTCCTCGACGTCGCGCGGGTAGACGTTGAAGCCGTTGCGGACGATGAGGTCCTTGATCCGGTCGACGACGTAGAGGTAGCCGTCCTCGTCGAGGTGGCCGACGTCGCCGGTGCGCAGCTCCCCGTCGCGCAGCGTCTCGGCGGTGGCCTGCGGGGCCCGCCAGTAGCCGGTCATGAGCACCGGCCCGCGCACGCAGATCTCGCCGTCCTGCCCGGTCGGCAGGGTCTGACCGGTCGGACCCGCGATCCGCACCGACACGCCGGGCACCGGCTTGCCGACCGACCCCAGCCGCCGTCCGTCGGGCGGCTGAGCGCTGATCAGGGCGCTGGACTCGGTGCAGCCGTACCCCTCCTGCACCTCGAGGCCGGGCACCCGGCGCTCGAGCTCGAGGGCGAGCTCGACCGGCAGCGGAGCTCCGCCGCTGCTGACCCGCTCCAGGCAGGACAGGTCGTGCTCCTCGAGCGGCTGGGTGAGCAGCAGCGCGATCATGGACGGGACGAGCGCACTGGTCTGGCTGCGGTGCTGCTCGGCCAGCGCGACGAACCCGGCGGGGTCGAACCAGCGCATGAGCACGGCCTCGGACGGCTCCTGCGCGTGCAGGGCGGCCACCGACACCATGAGCCCGTAGACGTGCGCGAGCGGCAGCGGCAGCAGGCTGCGGGTGCGACCCGGCGCCCGGCCGGCCAGCGCCGCGGCCTCGCCCGCCGCGTCGAGGCCGGCGTGGGTGAGGGCGACGCCCTTGCTGCGCCCGGTGGTGCCGCCGGTGTAGAGCAGCGCGGCGAGGTGGTCGGGGCCGCGATCGACCAGGGGCAGCTCGTCCCCGGTCTCCAGCTGCTCCCAGGTGGGCCTGGCGGGGTCCGCGCTGTCGGCGCCCACGACGACGACCGGCACCCGGCCGGCGGCGGCGCGCACCTTGGGCAGGAACTCGGGTGTCGTCACCGCCGCGACCGCTCCGGAGTCGGCGAACACGTGCCGCAGCTCGGCCTCGGTGAGCAGGAACAGCACGGGGGTCACGACGGCGCCCGCGCGCCACAGCGCCGCAGAGGCGATCCCGACCTCCGGGCAGTTGGCCATGCACAGCACCACCCGGTCGCCCGGCCGCACTCCGAGCGAGACCAGACCGGCGGCCGCCCGGCGGGCGCGACCCGCGAGCTCGCCGGAGCTGTGCCAGGTGCCCTCGAAGAACAGGCTGCGGTGGTCGCCGAGGCGCTCCAGCGCCTGCTCGGCCCGCCGGGCCAGGGACCCGGGCGAGGCCAGGGCGGGAGTGCTCACAGGGGACCTCCGCGGGTGGGGACGAGGCGCCGGACGGTCCGCCGCACCAGCGCTGCGGCCTGCTCGACCGGCAGGCCGCGGTCGTGACGGAGCAGCTCCCAGGTGGCGCCTCCCGCGGCGACCTCCACCGCTGTCAGCAGCACCGTGCGCTCGTCGGACGTCAGCGGCGCGAGCTCGGTGCGGAAGACGGCGGCCACCTCCGCGTCCCCGGCCGCGGTGAACAGCTCGCGGTTGCGGCGCAGGGCCGGTGAGGAGTGCTCGCGCAGCCGTGCCGCGCGCATCACCGGCAGCAGTGCCTCGAGCACGCGGGCCCGCGAGGCGCAGAAGCGGTCGATGCGCTGCTCGAGGGGCAGGTCGGCGGAGGGGACGTCGGCCAGCTCGGTGATCTTCGCGAGCTCCCGCTCCCCTGCCTGCGCCCACAGGGTCTCCATGTCGCTGAAGTGACCGAACACCGTTCGCAGGGCCACACCGGCGCGGGCCGCGACGCGCTGCGCGGTCGGCTCCAGGTCGCCCTCCTCCTGCAGTGCCAGCAGGGCGTCCACGACCGCACGCCGGGTCCGCAGTCCCCGTGCGGTGCGGCCGTCGACCGGCGCGGTCGGGACACGGGTCATCAGGGCAGCCGGACGACCGCCCGGGCGGCCATCAGGACCTTGTTGCCGTCGACCGTGGCGGTCAGGACCACCGTGACGCGGTTGCCGTCCAGCTTGTCCTCGACGACGCCCTGCACGTCGACGGTGGCTCCCCGGTCGTCGTCGGGCACGACGACGGGACGGCTGAAGCGCACGCCGTACTCCGTCACCGACCCGGGGTCGCCGGTCCAGTCCGTGACGACGCGGCCGGCGGTGGCCATCGTCAGCATGCCGTGGGCGATGACGTCGGGCAGCCCGACGGACTTGGCGACACGCTCGTTCCAGTGGATGACGTTGAAGTCGCCGCTGGCGCCGGCGTAGCGGATCAGGTCGGCCCGGGTGAGCGCGAACGACTGGGCCGGCAGCTCGGTGCCCACCTCGACCTCGGCGTAGGACGGCATGTCAGGCCTTCTCGGGGGTCGTGGGGCGGGCCGCGGCGGTGCCGCGGCTGACCAGGGTGTTGGTCGTCGTCGCCACCCGCTCACCGCCGGCGGTCACCTCGGTCACGATCGACAGCAGCTCGTTGCGCCCCGCGTCGCGCATGGCGTCCAGGCGGGACTCGGTGTCGAGCTGGTCACCGGCGTAGACCGGCCGGTGCAGCTCGAAGCGCTGCTCGCCGTGCACCACGAGCGAGTAGTCCAGACCCAGCTCGGGGTCGGTGATCAGGCCCGCAGCGGTGGAGAACCCGAGCGTCACGAGGAAGGTCGGCGGCGCGACGAGGTCGCGGTGGCCGAGTGCCTGGGCGGCGGCCCGGTCGTGGTAGGCCGGGTTGAGGTCGCCGAGGGCGGTGGCGAACCGCCGGATGTCGCCCCGGGTGACCTCGAACGGCTCGCTCGACGTGGTGGAGCGACCCAGGTGGTCGCGGTTCAGCGGCATCGCCCGACCCTAGCGGCCACCCGGACGACCGGGAGGACGAGGGCAGGGCCGGAACGACGAAGGCCGGGGCCGGAACGACGAGGGCCGGTCCCCTGCGGGGACCGGCCGACGGAGCGTGCGCGGACTAGCGGGTCTCGCGGTGCTCGGTGTGCTGCCGGCAGTTCGGGCAGAACTTCTGCAGCTGCATGCGGTCCGGGTCGTTGCGACGGTTCTTCTTGGTGATGTAGTTGCGGTTCTTGCACACCTGGCAGGCCATCGTGATCTTCGGGCGGACGTCGGTGGCGGCCATGCGGGAGTGCCTGCTCTCTTGTCAACGGCGTGCGGTACGGGCGTGCGGTACGTGCCAGAGTACCCGGCCCGGGGGCCGGGGGGTGTAGCGGTGACCGGACTTGAACCGGTGACACAGCGATTATGAGCCGCTTGCTCTACCAGGCTGAGCTACACCGCCTCGGGCGACCCACGTGCCGCAGCGCGGAACGTGGAGCGGAGCCCCCTTACGGAATCGAACCGTAGACCTTCTCCTTACCATGGAGACGCTCTGCCGACTGAGCTAAGGGGGCGGCGAGGGCCGAGCAGGAAGACTACACGAGCGCCCGAGGTGCCCGTGACGACGGGGGCGGGGGACGCGGCCGCGAGGCACCCGTGCGTCCCGGGGGCAACCGCAGCAGGGCGGCGACGCGGCCGCGAGGCGCCCGCGCGTACCGGGGGCGAGCGGAGCAGGGCGGGCGCCGCGGCCGCGCAGAGCCCGGACGCGCACAGCACCCCCGGACGCAGGACGGCCCCCGACCGTCCGGTCGGGGGCCGAGGCTGTGGCGGGTGAAGGGTTCGAACCTTCGTAGGCTGTGCCGACAGATTTACAGTCTGCTCCCTTTGACCACTCGGGCAACCCGCCCTGCGCGCACCCGCTCGGGTGCGCGGGAGACGATAGCAAGGAGCGCAGCGTGGCCGACCCGTCGTTCGACATCGTGAGCAAGGTCGACCGCCAGGAGGTCGACAACGCCCTCAACCAGGCCGCCAAGGAGGCCGCGACGCGCTACGACTTCAAGGGCACGGGCGCCGAGATCGCCTGGAGCGGCGAGTCGATCGTCGTCAGGGCCGGGTCGGAGGAGCGCTGCGCGGCGCTGCTCGACGTCTTCAAGGAGAAGCTCGTCAAGCGGTCCATCTCGCTCAAGACCCTCGACGCCGGCGAGCCCCAGCAGTCGGGCAAGGAGTACCGGCTGACCGCCACGGTCAGCGAGGGCATCAGCCAGGACAACGCCAAGAAGGTGAGCAAGGTCGTGCGCGAGCAGGGGCCGCGCGGCGTGCAGGCCCAGATCCAGGGCGATCAGCTGCGGGTGTCCGCGAAGAAGAAGGACGACCTGCAGGCGGTCATCGCGCTGCTCAAGGGCACCGACTTCGACTTCGCGCTGCAGTTCACCAACTACCGCTGAGGTCCTAGCGGTAGCCGGCCATCTGCTCCAGCCGGGCGATCCGGTCGGCCATCGGCGGGTGGGTGCTGAACATCTTGCCGATGCCGCCGCCGCGGAACGGGTTGGCGATCATCAGCGAGCTGGTCGGGGCCAGTGAGGGGTCCTCCACCAGCGGGCGCGCCGCGGTGCCGTGCTCGAGCTTGCGCAGCGCGCTGGCGAGCGCCAGCGGGTCGCCGGTGACCTGCGCGCCGGTGGCGTCCGCCTGGTACTCGCGGCTGCGGCTGATGGCCATCTGGATCAGGCCGGCGGCCAGCGGCCCGAGGATGATCAGCGCCAGGCTCGACAGCGCGTTGCCCCCCTCGCGGTCGCGCCCGCCGAACAGCATCGACAGCTGCGCGAAGTTGGCCAGGAACGTGATGACCGTCGCGAGGGCAGCGGCGACCGAGCTGATGAGGATGTCGCGGTTGCCCACGTGGGCGAGCTCGTGCCCGAGCACGCCGCGCAGCTCGCGCTCGTCGAGCAGCTCGAGGATGCCCTCGGTGACGCACACGGCGGCGTTCTGCGGGTTGCGCCCGGTGGCGAAGGCGTTCGGCGCGCGCGTGGGGCTGATGTAGAGCCGCGGCATGGGGATGCGCATCACCGAGGCCAGGGAGGCCACGACGGCGTACAGCTGCGGCGCCTGGACCTGGCTGACGGGGTAGGCGCGCATGCTCCTGAGCGCCAGGGTGTCGCTGTAGAAGTAGGAGTAGCCGTTGACGCCCAGCGCGACGACGAGCGCGACCAGCAGCCCGCCGGAACCCCACTGGGCACCGACCAGCAGGATGATCGCCGACAGCAGCCCCAGCAGGGCTGCGGTCTTCAGGCCGTTCTTGTGGGCGTGCACGGTGTCCTCCGGGTCGTGTGCGGTGCACGACGTAGAACGCCGCCTGCGCTCAGCGCGTTCCGTGCTGCGCCCTCACCGCTGGGCGCGCTCGGCGGCCACCCGGTCGAGGCGCTCGGCCGCGGCCACCTCCTCCGCCGGCTCGGCGAGCGGGTCGAGCGGGGGCGGAGGCGGGACGGCCGCGAGCCACTCCCGCAGCACGTCACGCTCCTCCACCAGGGCCGGTCGCGACGTCTCGGCCGGCACCAGCTCCGGCGCCCAGAACAGCGCGTCGAACGGGCACACCTCGATGCAGATGCCGCAGTACATGCACAGCGAGAAGTCGACCGCGAAGCGGTCCAGGACGTTGCGCACGCGGGGACGACCGCCCGGGCGCTCGGGCGGCGCGAGCTCGGTGTGACCCTCGATGTGCAGGCACCAGTCGGGGCACTCGCGGGCGCACAGCATGCAGACGGTGCAGTTCTCCTCGAGCAGCCCGATGGTCCCGCGGCTGCGCGGCGGCACCGGCTCGACCTCCGGACCGGTCACCGCGAGCCCCCCTCGGGCGCCGCGCCGGGCGGCTGCAGCCGGCGGCGTGGCGGGCGACCGCCTTCCCCGGAGTAGGCCGGGTCCTGCGCGCCGGGCCAGGGCAGGGCGCTGCGTGCGGCCAGCCGGTGCTCCTTGCGCAGCGGGTGCACCACACCGCCGTCGGGCAGCAGCAGCGGGCGCCGGTCGGGTGCTCCCTCGAAGACCACGCCGAACATCTCCTCACCCTGCCGCTCGTGCCAGGAGGCCCCCGCGAAGACGCCGACCAGCGACGGGACAACCGGTGCCTCCCGCGGGCACTCCGTGCGCAGGTGCACGGCGCGGCGCCGGACCACCGACCACAGCCGCACCACGACCTGGAAGCCGCCGGGCGACTGGTCGACCACCACGAGGCAGTCGAAGAACCTGCCGTCGAGCACCGGGTCGTCCCGTACGGCGCTGACCGACGTGACCCACTGCTCGCGCGGCACGTCGGCGGTGAGCACGCCGTAGGCGGTCGACACCGCCGCCGACGGCAGCAGCCCGGCCAGCCGGTCCGCCGGGTCGACCGGGCCGGAGCTCGGCGCGGGAGCGCTCACAGCGCCCGTCCCCGCAGGTCCTGCGGCCCGACGGCGCCGGCCGTCGGGCGGACGAGCGGCGCGTCGAGCGGGCGGCTGCCCGCCGGGAGCGGCGGCTCGGCCAGGGCCTCGAGCGCGTCCAGCAGCGCCGCGGGCCGAGGCGGGCAGCCGGGCACCCAGGCGTCGACGGGCAGGATGCGGTCGACGCCGGGGGTGACGCAGTAGGAGTCCCAGTACGGGCCGCCGCTGTTGGCGCACGCGCCGAAGGAGAGCACCTTGACCGACGGGGGCGCCGCGTCGTAGAGCCGGCGGACCAGCGGGGCGAGCTTGTCGGTGACCGTGCCGGACACCACGAGGACGTCGACCTCGCGGCCGGGGCCGGCGTAGGGCACCTCACCGGCAGGAGGGCGGCTCAGCGAGGCCACCATCGCCTCGACCGCGCAGCAGGCCAGGCCCACGTTGACGACCGTCAGGGACCAGCGCCGCCCGCGGTCCAGGACGAGCGCCGAGGGGCCGGTGGGCGACACGGGTCAGCCCGTACGGGCCAGGACGTAGTCGGTCAGGCCGTGCAGGGCGTCGCGCGCCGGACCGGGCGGCAGCTCGGCGACGACCGACCGCGCCTCGTCGAGGCTGCGGGAGAGCCGGTCCGCGGCCGCGTCCATCGCCGGATGGGCGCGCAGCAGCTGCAGTGCCTCGGCCAGTCGGGCGTCGTCGGTCAGGTCGCCCTCGAGCAGCGAGCGCAGGCGGGCGTCGTCGCTGCCCTCCCCCGTGCCGGACAGCACGAGCAGCACCGGCAGCGTGCGGATCCCCTCCCGGAGATCGGTGCCGGGCGTCTTGCCCGACTCCCCCGTCTCGCTCCGCACGTCGATGAGGTCGTCCGAGAGCTGGAAGGCGAGCCCGATGACCTCGCCGAAGCGGGTGACGGTCTCGACGTCGGCCGCAGGAGCCCCCGCCATCATCGCGCCGAGGCGGGCGGAGGTCGAGATGAGCGCGCCGGTCTTGTCCGACAGCACCTCCAGGTGGTGCTCGACGGGGTCCTGCCCCTCGGCGGGCCCGGCCGTCTCGGCGATCTGGCCCTCGACGAGACGCGCGAAGGTCCGCGACTGCAGGCGGGTCGCCTCGGTGCCGAGCCCGGCCGTCAGGTCGGACGCCCGCGCGAACAGGTAGTCGCCGGTGAGGATGGCGACCGTGTTGCTCCACCGGGCGTTGGCCGACGGTGCTCCTCGGCGCACGTCGGCCTCGTCCATGACGTCGTCGTGGTAGAGGGAGGCGAGGTGGGTCAGCTCCACCACGACGGCCGCGTCGACGACGCCCGGCGCCTCCGGGTCGCCGAGCTGCGCGGCGAGCAGGGCCAGCAGCGGCCGGAAGCGCTTGCCGCCCGCCTCGGCCAGGTGGGTGGCGGTCGCGGTGAGCATCGGGTGGGCGCTCACGACGACCTCGCGCAGACGCGCCTCGACCTCCTCCAGCCCGTTCTTCACGGACTGGGACAGGGTCGGGTCGGCGGCCTCGAACGCCCCGGCGGACACGCTCATCTGCACGTGCTCACTAGGAGACGAACCGGGACGCCCGGTCGGCGACGTCGAGGACCGCCTGGGGCACCACGCCGAGGACGACGGTCACCGCGAGGCCCGCGCCGATCGCGACCGCCGTGAAGACGCTGGGCACCGCGACCGTCGGGCCGGCGGCGGGGGCCTCGCTGAAGAACATGAGCACCACGACCCGTGCGTAGAAGAAGGCGGTCACGGCGCTCATCACCACACCGACCACGACCAGCGCCGTCGCGCCGCCCTCGACCCCCGCGGTGAAGACCGCGAACTTGGCCATGAAGCCGCTGGTGAGCGGGATGCCCGCCAGCGCGAACAGCAGGAAGGCGAAGGTCGCTGCAACGACGGGGCTCTTGCGCCCGAGCCCCGCCCAGGACGCCAGGTGGGTGGCCTCGCCGCTGCTGTCGCGCACCAGCGTCACCACCGCGAACGCGGCGATGGTCGTGAAGCCGTAGGCCAGCAGGTAGAACAGCGTGGCCGACAGGCCCTGACGGCTCAGCGCGTCGACGCCGACGAGCAGGAAGCCGGTGTGCGCGACCGAGGAGTACGCCAGCATCCGCTTCACGTCGGTCTGGGTGATGGCCAGGACGCCGCCGACGACCATCGTGAGCACCGCGACAGCCCAGAACATCGGCCGCCAGTCCCACTCCGCGCGCCCGAACCCGACGTACAGCACGCGCAGCAGCGCCCCGAAGGCCGAGATCTTCGTGCACGCCGCCATGAGCGCGGTCACCGGTGTCGGCGAGCCCTGGTAGACGTCCGGCGTCCAGGCCTGGAAGGGCACGGCACCGACCTTGAACAGCAGGCCGACCACCAGCATCGCCAGCCCGAGGAACAGCAGCCCCTCGTTGCCCGCGGCACTGGCCGTGGCATCGGCGATCTCGCGCAGCTCGACGCCACCGGCGTAGCCGTACAGCAGCGCGACGCCGTAGAGGAAGAACGCTGACGCGAAGGCACCGAGCAGGAAGTACTTCACGGCCGCCTCCTGGGAGAGCAGCCGGCGGCGGCGGGCGAGCCCGGCCATGAGGTACAGCGGCAGCGACAGCACCTCGAGCGCCACGAACATCAGCAGCAGGTTGTTGCAGGCCGGGAACAGCATCATCCCGCCCAGGCTGAACATCGCCAGGGGGTAGATCTCGGTCTGGACCTCGGTCGCCTCGGCCAGCGCGGCGTCCTCGCGCGAGCCGGGCAGCACCGCCGCCCGCGCGACGACGGCGCCGCCCGAGCTGTCGAGCGAGCGCTCGGACAGCAGCAGCACCGACGCGACGCCGAGGACGGCCAGCGTGCCCTGCAGGAACAGCGTCGGTCCGTCGACGGCGATCGCCTCGTTGAAGACCAGCTGCTGGGTGCCCGCCAGCAGCACCGTGGAGACGAGCGCCGCGAGCAGACCGGCGACGCTGACGACGATCTGGAGGGCGCGACGGGAGCCGCGGGGCGCGAACGCCTCGACGAGCACGCCGACCAGTGCTGCGGCGAAGACGATCAGCAGCGGCGCGATGGGCGCGTAGGCGAGGTCCGGGGACGGGATGTCGGTGGGCATGTGATGTCCTCAGTCTTCCGCGCCGTCGGCGGCCGTGGGAGCCGGGTCGCTCTGCCCGATGTCCTGCATCGTGGCCTCGACGGCAGGGTTGATGACGTCGGTCAGCGGCTTGGGGTAGATCCCGAGCACCACCATCAGCGCCAGCAGGGGCGCCACGGCGAGGACCTCGCGGCCGCGCAGGTCGGGCATGCGGTCGCCCAGCAGCGCAGGCAGCCGCAGCGGCCCCTGCATGGTGCGCTGGTACATCAGCAGCACGTACAGCGCGGCCAGGATCACGCCGATCGCCGCGAGCACCGCCGCCACCGGGTAGCGGGGGTAGGTGCCGACGAGCACGAGGAACTCGCTCACGAACGTCGACAGGCCCGGCAGCGCCAACGAGCTGAGTCCTGCGACGAGGAACGTGCCGGCCAGGACCGGCGCGACGTTGGCCACCCCGGAGTAGTCGGGGATCGACCGGCTCCGGCCGCGCACGATGAGGAACCCGACGACCAGGAACAGCGCGCCGGTCGACAGGCCGTGGTTGACCATGTAGAGGACGGCGCCGGTCTGGCCCTGGGTGGTGAAGGCGAACACCCCCATGCCGATGAAGCCGAAGTGGGCGACGGAGGTGTAGGACACCAGCCGCTTGAGGTCCTTCTGCCCCATCGCCAGCAGCGCGCCGTACAGGATGCCGATGACGCACAGGGCGATGACGTACGGCCCGAGGATGCGGGAGGCCTCCGGGAACAGCGGCAGGCAGTAGCGCAGGAAGCCGAACGTGCCCACCTTGTCGAGGACCCCGACGAGCAGCACCGCGCCGCCGACCGGCGACTCGGCACCGGCGTCGGGCAGCCAGGTGTGGAACGGGAACAGCGGCGCCTTGATGGCGAAGGCGATGAAGAAGCCGCTGAACAGCGCGATCTCGACGCCGGTCGACATCTCCAGCCCGACGAGCCGCTCGAAGGCGAACGTCCCCTCGCCCGCGTCGGCGGACACGACGTACAGCCCGATCACCGCGGCGAGCATGAGCAGGCCGCCGAACAGGCTGTAGAGCAGGAACTTCATCGCGGCGTACGAGCGGCGCGGACCGCCGTAGCTGCCGATGAGGAAGTACATCGGGATGAGCATCGCCTCGAAGAAGACGTAGAACAGGAAGACGTCGGTGGCGGCGAAGACACCGATCATCATCGTCTCGAGCAGCAGCAGCAGCGCGAAGAAGGTCTTGACGCTGCGACGCGGCGGGAGGGAGTCGACCGGCTCGGCGAAGGCCGGCTGCGGCGGGTCGAGCACGGCCGTGCCGCCCCCCACCCGGCGACTGCTGGCCGACCCCGACGCTCCGGCGGTCGCGCTCGCGGCCGTCCCAGCGACGCGGCGCAGCGGGTCGGCCGAGGGGTCGGCGTCGTACCAGCTCGCCAGCACCACGACGGGGACGAGGACCGCCGTGAGCGCGATCAGGACGAGGGCGACGCCGTCGGCGCCGACGGCGTACTGCACGCCGAAGGCCGGGATCCAGTCGTAGGCCTGCACGAACTGGAAGCGGTCGCCGCCCGGTTCGAAGGCGGCGCACATGACGATCGTCAGGGCCAGCACGACCAGGGAGACAGCGAGCGCGACGGTCTTGGCCAGCGCGTCGCGGCCGGACGGCAGGGCCGCCACGACCAGCGCGCCGACGAGCGGCACGAGCCCGAGGATCGTGAGCCAGGGCAGGTCGGTCATGCGCCGATCCTCACCAGCAGCAGGGCGGCGACCACGAGAAGAGCTCCTCCGAACATCGACAGGGCGTACGACCGCACGAAACCGTTCTGCACCCGCCGCAGCCGCCCGGACCCGCCGCCGATGCCCGCGGCCAGGCCGTGGACGGCACCGTCGATGCCGCGGTTGTCGGCGAACACGAGCGCCCGCGTGAGGTACTGGCCGGGGCGCATGAGCAGGTTCTCGTTGAGCGCGTCGAAGTACAGGTTGCGGCGCGCCGCGACGGTGAGCGGGCTGACGGCGACCGGAGCGGTCGTCGGGACCGGCTTGCGGAAGTACATCGCGTAGGCCACGAGGGCACCCGCGGCGCTGACCAGCGTGACGATGATCGACACGACGATGGGCGGCAGGACGTGGTCGGCCTCCTCGCTGCCGAGCACCGGCGCGAGGAACTCCTGCAGCGGGAAGACGTTGACGAGCAGGAAGCCCGAGACGACCGAGCCGACCGCGAGCAGCACCATCGGACCGGTCATGACGGCCGGTGACTCGTGGGGGTGGACGCCCTCGGTCCAGCGCGGGGCGCCGAAGAACGTCATGATCATCATGCGGGTCATGTAGAACGCGGTGACGCCGGCGATCGCGATGGCGGTCAGGCCGAACAGCCAGCCCCGCAGGCCGCCCTGGTCCAGGGCCGCCTCGATGATGAGGTCCTTGGAGTAGAAGCCGGACAGCAGCGGGAAGCCGATGATGGCCAGGTAGCCGGCCGTCATGCAGGCGAAGGTCACCGGCATCTTCGTGCGCAGCCCGCCGAACCGCCGCATGTCGACCTGGTCGTCCATCCCGTGCATGACCGAGCCGGCCGACAGGAACATGCAGGCCTTGAAGAACCCGTGCGTCAGCAGGTGCAGGATCGCGACAGCAGCCGCGCCGGGGATCGCGACGGCGAGGAACATGTAGCCGATCTGGCTGACCGTCGAGTAGGCGAGCACCTTCTTGATGTCGTCGTAGGCGCACCCGATGACGGCACCGATGACCAGCGTGACGACTCCGACGATGCCCACCACGAGCCGCGCGGTCTCGCTCACCTCGTACAGCGGGAGCGAGCGGGCGATGAGGTAGACGCCGGCGGTGACCATCGTCGCGGCGTGGATGAGCGCCGACACCGGCGTCGGGCCGGCCATGGCGTCGGGCAGCCAGGTGTGCAGCGGGAACTGCCCCGACTTGCCGCAGGCCCCGAGCAGCAGCAGCAGGCCGATCGCGGTCGCGGTCCCGGCGGTCAGCAGCTCGGCCTCGGCGAACACACCCGCGAACTGGGTGGTGCCGAGGGTGGCGAACATGATGAACATCGCGATGAGCAGCCCGACGTCACCGACGCGGTTCATGATGAACGCCTTCTTGGCCGCGGTGGCGTAGGCGGGCACGTAGAACCAGAACGAGATGAGCAGGTACGACGCGAGTCCCACGCCCTCCCAGCCGAGGAACAGCGCGAGGTAGCTGTCGCCGAGGACCAGCACGAGCATCGCCGCGACGAACAGGTTGAGGTAGCCGAAGAACAGCCGCCGCCGGGGGTCGTGCGCCATGTAGCCCAGCGAGTAGACGTGGATCAGCAGGCCCACACCGGTGATCAGCAGCGTGAAGGTGGCGGACAGCGGGTCGAGCAGCAGCCCGAAGTCGACCTGCAGCTCACCGACCGGCACCCAGCTGAACAGCTCCAGCTGGGCCGTCCGCTCCTCGAGGCCGAGCAGGGCGAACAGCGACACGACCGCCAGCAGGAAGGACCCGGCGCAGGCCGCGATGGCGAGGTACGGCCCCCAGCTGTTGGTGCGGCGCCCACCGAGCAGCAGCACCGCCGCGCCGGCCAGCGGCAGGGCGATGAGCAGCCAGAGCAGCGTGTGGGTGCCCGCGGCGGCGAGGTAGTCGCCGGTGGGCAGTCCCTCGGCGGGGGCGTCCGTGGCGAGCCAGGTGGCCGGGGCCGCGGCGAGCTGCGAGGCCGCGGCGGCGGCGAGCTCCGAGGCCGGCGCTGCGGCAGGCTCCGAGGCCGGCCCCGCGGCGAGCAGCAGGCTCACGGGGTCGCTCCGCGGGGGGAGGTGGGCAGCACGGGTCGGTCCTCGTCCTCTCGAGCCGCGGCGGGGCAGGGGCCGCGGGGGTGCGCCGGGCGGCGCTCGTCGGTGTGCGGGTCAGTACTTGAGCAGGTTGGCGTCGTCCACGGACGCCGAGCGGCGGCTGCGGAACACGCTCATGATGATGGCCAGGCCGACGACCACCTCGGCCGCCGCGACGACCATGACGAAGAACGCCATGACCTGTCCCTCCAGCGTGCCGACGGTCCGGCTGAAGGTGACCAGCGTGAGGTTGACCGAGTTGAGCATCAGCTCGACGCTCATGAACACCAGGATCGCGTTGCGGCGCAGCAGCACCCCGAGCCCGCCGATGGTGAACAGCAGCGCCGCCAGCAGCAGGTAGTAGGACTCGTTCACCCCTCCACCTCCGAGCGCCGGCCGGGCGTGGACGACAGGTCCTTGCCGCCGGGCGCGGCCGAGGGGGCGTCGGCGCGCTCCGCGGACCGGCGCTCGAGCACCGGGCTGACGCTGTCCGGCGCCTCGCTGCCGTCCGGCAGCAGGGCGGGCGTCGCCGTCGAGTTGGTGCCGGCGAACACGCCGGGACCCGGCAGCGGCCAGGGGTGCTCGCTGGTGAAGCGCCGCCGGGCCAGCTCGCGCTGCGAGATCCGCGGCTCGGTGCGCTCCTTGTGGGCGAGCACCATGGCGCCGAGGGCGGCGGTGATGAGCAGCGCGCTCGTGATCTCGAAGGCGAACAGGTAGTCGGTGAACAGCACCCGTGCGATGCCCTGCACGTTGCCCTCGGCGTTCGCCGCCGAGAGCCCGACGGCGGCCACGGTGCCGTCCTCGCCCACGACCGCGCTGGCGATGGTGGCCATGAGCAGGGCGGCGAAACCGAGTCCGACCACGACCGCCGCGATGCGCTGGCCGCGCAGCGTCTCGATGAGGGAGTCGCTGGAGTCGACGCCGACCAGCATGAGGACGAACAGGAACAGCATGAGGATGGCGCCGGTGTAGACGATGACCTGGACCGCCGCGAGGAACGGCGCGTCCTGGGCGGCGTACAGCCCGGCGAGCGAGAGCATCACGGCCGCGAGGAACAGCGCGGCGTGCACCGCGTTGCGCGACAGCACCATCATGATCGCGGCGATCAGCGCCAGCGGGCCGAGGACCCAGAAGGTCACGGCCTCCCCGGTCGAGGTGACGGCGAGCACGTCCGCGGTGGCGGGCATCAGGACATCCTCCGTGAGCCGCTGCCCGCAGCGGTGTCGGCCGGGTCGCTGTCAGCGGTGCCGGTCCTGCCCTCGGGGCTCTCACGCAGCCCGGAGCCCTGCCCGGCGCTGCGGGCACCGGCACCGGCGAGCCGGCCCTCCACGTCGGGGTCCCCCCCGACCGGCGAGGTGGTGTTGGCCGTGCCGAGGTAGTAGTCCTGGTCGGTCTCACCGAGCCGCATGGGGTGCGGCGGCTGCTCCATCCCCGGCAGCAGCGGGGCGAGCAGCTGCGTCTTGGTGAAGATCAGGTCGGTGCGGCTGTCGTCGGCCAGCTCGTACTCGTTGGTCATGGTGAGCGAGCGGGTCGGGCAGGCCTCGATGCACAGGCCGCAGAAGATGCAGCGCAGGTAGTTGATCTGGTAGACGGCGGCGTAGCGCTCCCCCGGGGAGTAGCGCGCCTCCTCCGTGTTGTCGGCGCCCTCGACGTAGATGGCGTCGGCCGGGCACGCCCAGGCGCACAGCTCGCAGCCGATGCACTTCTCCAGGCCGTCCGGGTGGCGGTTGAGGACGTGCCGCCCGTGGTAGCGCGGGGCGGTCGGCACGACCTCCTCGGGGTACTGCTCGGTCGTCACCTTCTTGAACATCGTGGCGAAGGTGAGCCCGAACCCGCGTACGGGGTCCAGGAAGCCGGCCATGGGTCAGGCCTCCCTGTGCGAAGAGGAGCGGTCGGAGGTCTCGCTCGTGGCGGGGTCGCCCGCGGGGACGGCGGACCGGACGAGCGAGCGGGGCGTCGGCGGGACCGCGAGGTCCATCGGCGGTGTGGGGTAGCCGCCCTCGTCGCGGGCGGTCACCGCGGTGCCGGGCGCCTCGTCGGGCTGCCGGCGCTCGGGCAGCAGGAACACCACGACCAGCAGCACCCCCATCGCGACGGCGGCGTACAGGAGCATGTCGCGCCGGTCGTCGACCTCGAGGGCCACGGTGCGCGCCGCCGCCACCAGCATGATCCACACCAGCCCGACGGGGACGAGCACCTTCCAGCCGAAGCGCATGAAGGTGTCGTAGCGCATGCGCGGCAGCACGCCGCGCAGCCAGACGAAGAAGAAGATGAACACGAGCGTCTTGAGCAGGAACCACACCATCGGGAACCAGCCCTCGGACAGGAACTCGACCTGCGAGAACGGCCAGATCGGCTGCCAGCCGCCCAGGAACAGCGTGGTGGCCAGCGCCGAGACGGTGACGATGTTGATGTACTCGGCGAGGAAGAACATCGCGAACTTCAGCGAGGTGTACTCGGTGTGGAAGCCGCCGACCAGCTCGCTCTCGGCCTCGGGGAGGTCGAAGGGCGCGCGGTTGGTCTCACCGGTGATCGCGATGACGTAGATGACGAACGACAGCGGCAGGGTGAGGATGAACCACCGGTCGCTCTGCGCCGCGACGATCTCGCTGGTCGACAGCGACCCGGCGTAGAGGAACACCGCGATCAGGGCCAGCGCCATGGCGATCTCGTAGCTGATCACCTGCGCGGCGGACCGCAGGCCGCCCAGCAGCGGGTAGGTCGAGCCGCTGCTCCACCCGGCGAGCACGATGCCGAACACGCCGAGGCTGGCGCAGGCCAGCACCCACAGGACGCCGACCGGCAGGTCGGTGAGCTGCAGCGCCGTCTCGTTGCCGGCGACCGACACCTTCGGGCCGAAGGGGATGACCGAGAAGGCGAGGAACGCCGGGACCGCGGACAGCACCGGCGCGAGCAGGTAGACCGGCCGGTCGGCCAGCGCCGGGATGATGTCCTCCTTGAACGCCAGCTTCAGGCCGTCGGCGAGGGACTGGCCCCAGCCGCCCGGCCCGACGCGGTTGGGTCCGCTGCGCTGCTGCATCCGCGCGACGACCTTGCGCTCGAAGACGATGGAGAACAGCGTCATCAGCACGAGCAGGACGAAGACGAACAGCGTCTTGCCGAGCGTCAGCCACCACGGCTCGTTGCCGAAGCTCGTCAGCGGCAGGTGGCGCTCGTCGGCCTCCTGGGCGAGCAGGGCCAGCGTGCTCATGCGGCGGCTCCCGGGGTGGTGCCGAGCGGGACGGCGGAGATGCGGACGACGTTGCCGGGCACGACGGCCAGGTCGCGGCGCACGGCGGCCTCCGGCGAGCGCATCGGCACCCAGACGACCCGGTCGGGCAGGTCGGCGATCACGAGGGGCAGCGTGAGGCTGCCGCGACCGGTGCTCACCGTGACGTCCTGCCCTGCGACGGCGCCGATCTCGGCTGCGGTCGCGGCCGACAGGTGCAGCCGGGGCTTCTTCGCCGTGCCGGCCAGGAACGGCTCGCCGTCCTGCAGCGAGCCGTCGTCGAGCAGCCAGTGCCAGGAGGCGAGCAGCGCCTCACCGGCGGCCGGGACCGGGACGGGCTCGGCGTCGCGCGCCGGTGCGGCGGGCCGGCGCGTCGCCGCGCCGAGCTGGGCGATCTCCGCCCGGGCGGAGGCGACGTCGGGCAGGCCCAGCGGGCGGTCGAGCTCGTCGGCCAGCACGTGCAGCGCGCGCAGGTCGGACAGCCCGCCCAGCCGGTGCAGGACGGCGTCGAACGGCCGGGCGCGGCCCTCCCAGTCGAGGTAGGTGCCCGCCTTCTCCACCGCGGCAGCGACCGGGAGCACGACGTCGGCGCGGTCGGTGACCGGCGAGCGCCGCAGCTCGAGGCTCACCAGGAACGGCACCGCGTCGAGCGCGTCGAGCGCCAGCCACGGGTCGGGGCAGTCGGCCGGGTCGACGGCACCGACCACCAGCCCCGACAGGCCGCCGTCGCGGGCGGCGGTCAGGATGCCGTCGAGGTCGCGGCCCGGCCGCTCCGGCAGCGGCCCCCACAGGGCGGCGACCTCGGCGGCGTCCGTGCCCCCGGCGGAGGTCACGGTGCGTCCGCCCGGGAGCAGGCCGGGCAGCGTTCCGGCGTCGATCGCCCCGCGCTCACCGGCACGGCGCGGCACCCAGGCCAGGCGGGCACCGGTCGCCGCGGCGATCCGGCTGACGGCCGACAGCGCCCCGGGGACGGCGGTCAGCCGCTCCCCCACGAGCACCAGCGCGCCCGGCTCCGTCAGGGCGGCGGCGAGCTCACCCGCGACGCCGCTGGACGCCCCCAGCAGGGAGGTCAGCACGGCCGCCTCCTGGCCCGGAGCGGTCTGCAGGAGGCGGGCGGCGGTCTTGACCGAGCCCGGGCTGCGGAACGGCGCGAGGGTGAACACGCGGGTCCCCCTGCGGCGCACGGCCTTGCGCAGCCGCAGGAACAGGATCGGCGACTCCTCCTCGGGCTCGAAGCCCGCCAGCAGGACGGTCGCGGCGTCCTCGAGGTCGGCGTAGGTGACGACGCCGGCCTGACCGGCGTAGCGACCGGCCACGTGAGCGGCGAGGAACTCCTGCTCCTCGTCGGAGTGCGGACGCACGCGCGAGTCGATGTCGTGGGTGCCGAGCACCACGCGCGCGAACTTGCTGTAGGCGTAGGCGTCCTCGACGGTGAGCCGGCCGCCGGGGAGCACACCGACACCGGACTCGGCACGGGCGAGCTCGAGCCCGTGCGCGGCGCGCTCGAAGGCCTCGGTCCACGACGCCTCGCGCAGGCGGCCGGTCTCGTAGTCGCGCACGAGGGGGGTGGCGATCCGGTCGGGCTGGCTGGCGTAGGTGAAGGCCCAGCGGCCCTTGTCGCAGTTCCACTCCTCGTTGACCTGCGGGTCGTCGCCGGCGAGGCGGCGCAGCACCTTGCCCCGCCGGTGGTCGGTGCGCAGCGCGCAGCCGGAGGCGCAGTGCTCGCACACCATCGGCGAGGACACGAGGTCGAACGGGCGGGCACGGAAGCGGTAGGCCGCACCGGTCAGCGCGCCGACGGGGCAGATCTGCACCGTGTTGCCGGAGAAGTAGCTCTCGAACGGCTGGTCGGAGTAGATGGCCACCTGCTGCAGGGCGCCGCGCTCGAACAGCTCGATGAACGGGTCGCCCGCGACCTGCTGGCTGAACCGGGTGCAGCGGGCGCAGAGCACGCACCGCTCCCGGTCGAGCAGCACCTGGCTGGAGATGGCGATCGGCTTGGGATAGGTGCGCTTGACGTCGTGGAAGCGCGACTCGGCGTTGCCGTTGGTCATCGTCTGGTTCTGCAGCGGGCACTCGCCGCCCTTGTCGCAGACCGGGCAGTCGAGCGGGTGGTTGATGAGCAGCAGCTCGAGGGTGCCCTCCTGCGCCTTCTTGGCGACCGGGCTCGTGAGCT
>CADCUB010000130.1 GCA_902805775.1 uncultured Frankineae bacterium
CACCACCTCGCCGCCGACCTGCGCGGCGACCGCCTCGCACCGCCGGCGCAGGGCCTTGGGGTCGGCCTGCAGCGCCGTCCAGGTCGGCGTCACCGGGCCGCGCAGCGTGGCCTCGAGGGCGGCGAGGGTGAGCTTGTCGACCCGCAGGGCCCGGGCGAGGGGGTGCCGGCGCAGCCGCTGCACGACGTCGGCGCGCCCGAGCAGCAGGCCGGCCTGCGGGCCGCCGAGCAGCTTGTCACCGCTGGCCGTGACCACCGCGGCGCCGGCCCGCAGGGCGGAGGCCGCGTCGGGCTCGTCGGGCAGCAGCGGGTGCGGGGCCAGCAGCCCGCTGCCGGTGTCGGCGACGACCGGCACACCGAGGCCGGCCAGCGCCGCGACGTCGACGGAGGAGGTGAAGCCCTCGACCCGGAAGTTGCTGGGGTGCACCTTGAGCACGCAGCCGGTCTGGGGACCGATCGCGTCGGCGTAGTCGCGCAGCGAGGTGCGGTTGGTCGTGCCGACCTCGCGCAAGCGGGCGCCGGTGCTCTCGATCAGGTCGGGCAGGCGGAAGCCGTCCCCGATCTCGACCATCTCGCCGCGGCTGATGACGACCTCCCGCCCGGCGGCGAGCGCGGTGGTGGCCAGGACGAGCGCCGCGGCGCCGTTGTTGACGACCAGCACGTCCTCGGCGTCCGGCACGGCCGTGCGCAGGGCGGCGAGGGTGCCGCGCCCACGGCGCGCCCGGCTGCCGTCGGCCACGTCGTACTCGACGTCGACGCAGCCGGCGGCGACCTCCAGGGCCTGGACGGCCGCCGCCGACAGCGGTGCGCGCCCCAGGTTGGTGTGCAGGACGACGCCGGTGGCGTTGAGCACCGGCCGCAGGGTCGTCGCGCCGGCCGGCAGCGCGGCCGCCGCCTCGGTCACGACCCGCTCCGGAGCGATCTCGCCTTCCCTGGCCCGCGCCTGCGCGGCGAGCACCGCCTGCTTGACCAGTGCCGGGCCCAGGCGCCGGGTGGCCTCGGCCAGCAGCGGGTCGGCGAGCGCGACGTCGGTGCGCGGGACGCGCCGGCGCGGGTCGTCAGCGCTCATGGGCTGCCACGCTACTTCCTGGCTCTACCCCCTGGTCTGCCCTCGCCGGGTGGCGAGCAGCAGGCGCGCAGCCAGCAGCGCGGCGACGCCGGCCCCGGCTGCGAGCGGCACCTGCACCGACGTGGCCTGCGCGGCGACGGCGACGACGTACGGCGCGCCGAACCCGACGTAGGCGCAGCCCAGGAACACCGCCGACAGCGCCCCCCGGCGGCCCGGGCGCGCCAGGCGGGCGGTGAGGGCCAGCCCCGCGGCCAGCGCGAGGCCGCCGCCCGAGCCGAGCAGGATCGACGAGGCGAGCAGCACGGGCGGGGAGCCGTTGCCCGCGCCGAGCATCGCGGTCAGGTAGCCGGCGACGCCGAGCAGCACCGCGGTCAGGGCGGTCCACGGTCCGAGCCTGCGCTGCAGGGGCGCCACGGCCGTGCCGGCGCCCAGGGTGAGGCCGGCGAGCACGCCGGTCAGCAGCACCGGCGGGGCGTCGATGTCGACCAGCAGGGGGACCGCCGAGACGACCACGGTCGGGAAGGCGTAGACGCACACCGCGAGCGGGGCGAGCACGGTGAGCAGGACCCTGCGGTCCGACCGCTCGACGAGCGGTCCGGACGAGACCCGCTCCTCGGGCCGGACCAGCGCCACCGTCTCGGGCACCCGCAGGACCGCCAGCAGTCCGACGGCGACCAGCGCGACGTGCACGAGGTACGGCAGCGTCGTCGGCAGCGGGGCGTACTGGCCCAGCAGCCCCGACACGAACGGCCCGATGGAGAACCCGCCCGTCATGGCCACCGCCGCTCGCCGCCCCGCGGCGCCGTCGCCGGAGACCAGCGACAGCTCGGCGATCCAGGCGCTCGCGACGCTGAACACCGCCCCGCTGACCGCGCCCTGCAGCGCCCGCCCGGCGAACAGCACCGGCAGCGACGAGGCGGCCGCGACGAGCAGCAGCGAGGTGAGCGCCGCCAGCACGGTCGCGGGCAGGACGACCGCGCGGCGCCCGAAGCGGTCCGACAGGGGACCGGCCAGGGCCAGCGCGGGCACCAGGCCGAGCGCGTAGCAGCCGAAGACCGCCGTGAGCACGTCCGGCCCCAGGTCGAGCGTGTCGCGGTAGACGAGCAGCAGCGGCGTCGGGACGTTGGTGCCGGCGGCCACGGCGAACAGCGCGAAGGCGGCCCGTCGCCAGCTCCTCGCCTCGACGCTCGCCTCCCGGACCGGCACCCGCGCACCCTACGGGCGGGATCACCGCAGCGGGACGGTCAGGAGTGCTCCTCGACGTACTCCTGCGGGTCGACGGTCTCGCCGCTCAGACCGCGCGCGTCCTCGTGCTCCTCGTGGAACTGCAGCCACCGCATGCCGAGCTCGTCACGCTTGTCGGCGCCCACCTGCTCGGCGAACGGCGGCAGGACGTCGTTCTCCTCCTCCCCCAGGTGCTCGACGGTGGCCTCGCGGCACGTGCGGAAGGCCTCCCACCAGGCGTCCGTGCCGACCTCGTGCTCGTCGACCGCGGAGGTCGTCTCACGGATCTCGTTGTGGTCCTTGACGGCGTGCGCGGTCTCGCCCTCGCTGTCGTCGACGTCCTGCAGCAGCTCGGGGTAGAAGATCGTCTCCTCGCCCGCCGCGTGCACCTCGAGCTGGTCGGCCAGCTCCCGCCAGCGTGGCCCGAGCTCGGCCGGGTCGGTGATCGCCTCGATCTCCGTGAAGGCCCGCCGGAAGGCGTCGTGCTCGGTCAGGATCAGCGCGGTGATGTCGAAGTCGCCCATCGCCCGCTCCTGCCCCGCCAGCCCGGGGGCGACGCGCCGTCAGACCACCCGCCGGTAGACGCGGCCCTCCCACGGCGCGAGCACCAGCGGCGAGGCGCCGGTGCCGGGTGCGCCGACCCGTCCCACGAGCAGCTCGGCGGCGGCCCAGTCCTGCGCGTCCGGCACCGGGGCGGGGACCTCGTCGCCGGAGAAGTTGCCGAGCACCAGCAGCTCGGTGCGCCCGAGCCGGCGGACGAAGGCGTACACCCGCTCGTCCTGCGCCAGCAGCATCCGGAAGTCGCCCTCGACGACCGCGGGCTCCTCGTGCCGCAGGGCGATGAGCCGGCGGTAGTGCGCGAGCACCGAGTCGGGGTCGTCGCGCTGGGCGGCGACGTTGACGTCGACGTGGTCGGGGTTGACCGCGATCCACGGCTCGCCCGTGGTGAAGCCGGCGTGCGGGCTGCCGTCCCACTGCATGGGCGTGCGCGCGTTGTCCCGGCCCCGCTCGCGCAGGCTGGTGAGCACGGCGTCCGGGTCGGCCCGTCCGGCGCCCGCGGTGTGCCGGTAGTGGTTGAGCGACTCGATGTCCCGGAAGTCCTCGATGGAGGCGAACGGCGCGTTCGCCATCCCGAGCTCCTCGCCCTGGTAGACGTACGGCGTCCCCCGGTGCAGGTGCAGGACGGTGGCCAGCATCTTGGCCGACTCGACCCGGTGGACGCCGTCGTCGCCGAAGCGCGACACGGCTCGGGGCTGGTCGTGGTTGTCCCAGTAGAGGCTGTTCCAGCCGACGTCGGCCAGACCGGCCTGCCAGCGCCCGAACGACGCCTTGAGGTCGCGCAGGTCCAGCGGGCGCAGGTCCCACTTGTCGACGCCCTGGTCGAGCCGCACGTGCTCGAACTGGAAGACCATGTCGACCTCGGCCCGGGCCGGGTCGGTGAACAGGCGGGCGTCCTCGACGGTGACGCCGGGCATCTCGCCCACCGTCAGGAGCCGGTCGGGCCGGCCGGTGAACACCTCGCGGTGCATCTCCTGCAGGAACTCGTGGATGCGGGGGCCGGAGGCGTAGTGCTCGAAGCCGTCCGCGTACAGCTCCCCGGACGGCGAGTGGGCGTCCGGGAGGTCCGTCGCCTTGGAGATGTAGTTGATGACGTCCATGCGGAACCCGTCGACCCCCCGGTCGAGCCACCACCGCATCATCGCGTAGACGGCCTCGCGGACCTCCGGGTTCTCCCAGTTCAGATCGGGCTGCTTGCGGGAGAACAGGTGGAGGTAGTACTCGCCGGTCGCCTCGTCGAGCTCCCACGCCGGTCCGGAGAACGACGACGACCAGTTGGTCGGCTCGGCCCCGGGAGCGCCGGCCTCCATCCCCGCCCGCGGGGGGCGCCACCAGTACCAGTCCCGCTTGGGGTCGTCCTCGCTCGACCGGGAGGCGACGAACCACGGGTGCTCGTCGGAGGTGTGGTTCACGACCAGGTCCATCACCAGCTTGATGCCGCGCCCGTGCAGGTCCGCGAGCAGCGCGTCGAAGTCGTCCAGCGTGCCGAAGACCGGCTCGATGCCCTGGTAGTCGCTGATGTCGTAGCCGTTGTCGTCCATCGGCGACGGGTAGACGGGCGACAGCCACAGGACGTCGACGCCCAGGTCCTGCAGGTGGTCCAGCCGGCTGCGGAGCCCCGCGAGGTCGCCCACGCCGTCCCCGTCGCCGTCGGCGAAGCTGCGCGGGTAGACCTGGTAGACCACGGCGCTCTTCCACCACGGCTCGTCCGGGGGGAGCACGTCCTGCGGGTCCATGCGTCCTCCGAGGCTCGTCCGGGGCCGGGTCCGGGGAGGCTATCGGGGCCGGGCTCCCGGGCCGACGGCACCCGGACGCTCGCACCGGGGGCACCGGCCCCTCTAGCCTGCGGGGCGTGAGAGAGCAGTCGAACGGCCGGGGACCCCGCGTGACGTTCGAGGACACGGGACGGCGGCAGGTGCGCCCGACCGCTGTCGGGCGCGGCACGCACGGTGTGCCCGACGTCCGGCGCCTGGTGGAGAGCCAGTTCCACGTCGCCTTCCCGCACCGGGTCTGGGTGTCCGGCGAGGTCGGGGCGCCGTACGACGCCGACGACGGACTGCGCTTCGCCCTGCACCCCTCCACCGGCGACGACCCGTTCTCCCTGCCGTGCCTGGTGCCCCACGAGAGCCTGACGGCGGTGCGCGCGCTGCTGCACCGCACGCACGACGCCGACCTCGAGGACGTGGTGCGGGAGGGACGCCTGGCCCGCGCCGGTGGCCTGCTGCGCTTCGACGCGGCGCGCTGCGCGGTGGTGCTGGTCGTGTCCGAGCTCGACCCGACGCCGACGGCTCTCGAGCTGGACGACGCGCGGGAGGCCGCGCTGGTGCACGTCGCGCAGGCGCGGCTGGCCGAGCGGCAGCGCACCCGCACCGTGCGCACCGCCCCGCTGGAGGTGGCCGTCGTCGCCACCGCGGAGCAGGCCGAGCGCGCGCGCGAGCTGCTGGCGTCGTCGCGCTACGACGTGCGGCTGCACGTCGAGCCGGTGGTCCTGACCGGCAAGGACGCCCCCGACGTGCTCGCGCAGGCGGTCCGCACGGCGAGCACCGCCGGCGACGTGCTGCTGCTGCTGCGCCAGGAGGGCCGGCCGCTCGGGCTCGCGACGTACGACGCGCTCGAGGTGGCCGAGGCGGTCGCCGACAGCCCGGTCCCGGTGGTGACCGGGCTCGGCGGCAGCGGCACGCGCACCGCGGTCGACGACGTCGCGTGGGCGGCGCTGCCCACCGCGCCCGACGCCGTCGCCTGGCTGCTGCAGCGGATCGAGCAGGCCGAGGACACCCTGCTCGACCTCTCCGACGACGTCTCCCGAGGCGTGCGAGAGGCCGGCGAGCGGTGCAGGTCGGCGCTGGCGAGGGTGCGCGCGGAGGTCGACGAGGCCGCCGAGCAGGCTGCAGCGCGCGCGGAGCGGGTCCGCCGCCGGCGGCGCCTGGCGCTGCGCCTGGTCTGTGCGGTGCTCGCCGTGGCCGTCGTGGTCGCAGCCCTGGTCACCGGTCGCGAGCTGCTGCTGCTGGCCCTGCTCGTGCCCCTGCTCGCCCTGGTCGGGACGGAGCTGTGGTGGCGGAGCCCCAACACGAGGAGAACGCGGATGAGCGCACGCGACGACGACTTCACCCAGGTGCTGAGCCGGCTGCAGGCCGTGCGGGACGAGCTGCGCACCACCACGAGCCCCGAGCGGGTGGCGGTCCTGCGCGAGCTCGCGACCGGGTTGACCGCCGACGGCGAGCGGCTGCTGGGCGTGCACCTGACAGCGCCGGCGGAGGCTCCCGCGTCGGGTGCGGCTCCGGTGTCACCCGCGTCTGGTGCGGCAGCTCAGCTGTCGGCCGGGTCCGCGCCTGCCGCTGGGTCGTCGCCCGTTCCGGTGTCGGCCGGGTCCGCGCCTGCCGCTGCGTCGTCGCCCGCTCCGGCGTCGGCCGCTCCGGTGTCGGCCGCTCCGGCGTCGGCCGCTCCTGTGTCGGCCGCTCCGGCGGCTCCTGCCCCGGCCTCCGAGCACGGTGCGGTCGGGGAGACGGCGCAGCCGGCGCGCCCGGAGCAGGCGACGACCGTCGTCGAGCGGCCCGGCGCCGGCGACGACACGAGGACCTCCGTGCTGATGCGCCCGGCGGACTCGCCCGACCCCCGCTGAGCCGGGCCCGTCCGCGCTCCGACCTCCCGCCGCTCCCCCGGGCCCGCCTCCGCTGCGAGCACCCCCTTGCCCGCGCCGAGCGCCCGGTCCCGCGCCGATCATGCAGTTCGTGCTCACCGGCTGAGCGTGAGAGATGAGCAACAACTGCATGATCGCCGGGACCACACCGCCGGTCCCGCGCCGATCATGCAGTTCGTGCTCACCCGCTGAGCGTGGGAGATGAGCAACAACTGCATGATCGCCGGGACCGCCGGCCCCGGATCCTGCGACCCGGACACTCCACCCGCACCCTCGCGCCGCACCCACCGGCCGCCCTGCGCGACGAGCGCGGCTCGGTCAGTCGCCCGGGTACGGCGGGACGCTGTCTGCGACCACCGCGCCGCGCCGGCCGACGGGCTGCTCCGGCCCGACGGTCGAGTCGTGCACCGTCTGCCGCTCGGCCTCGGCGTTGACCGCCGCACCGACGACCACCAGGAAGACGCTGATCCAGAGCCAGAGCATGCTGATGGCCACGCCGGCGAGCGAGCCGTACGTCGACTCGTAGGTCCCGAGGCTCTGCACGTAGGCGAACAGCGCCACCGAGGCGGCCAGCCACACCAGCGTGGCCCCGACGGCGCCCCAGCTGATCCAGTGCCAGCGGGCGGGGCGGCGGTCCGGCGCCCAGCGGTAGAGCAGCCCGAGCACGAGCGCCAGCAGGACGGCCAGGCCGAGCCAGACCAGCCCGAGCCCGATCGTCCGGACCGCGCCCGGCTCACCCTCGACCGAGCGCGAGACGATCCCCGCCCCGGTGAGCAGGCCGCCCAGCAGCAGCGCCCCCGACAGGACCATGGCCAGGCCGAGTCCGGTCCGCTTGAGGAAGCTGCGCGTCTCGACCTCGTGGTAGGCCAGCGTGATCGCCTCGATCAGCGAGGTCGCCGCCACGGTGGCCGTCCACAGCGCGAGCAGCAGCCCGGTCAGGCCTCGTCGGGTGAGCACCTGGGTGGAGGCCGAGGCGATGGTCGTGAGCTGGTCGGCCACCAGGACCTCCAGCGTCGGCGGGAGCAGCCCGGTGACCTTCGACAGCTGCTCCAGCGCCTGCTCGGGGGTGTTCACCGCGCCGTACACCGACAGGGCCGTCATGAGCACCGGTGCGATCGACAGCACCGCGAAGAACGCGATGCCGGCACTCAGCAGCGGCAGGCGGTCCACGACCACCCGGCGGCCGACGCGCCGCAGGACCGCCCGCCAGGCAGCAGCCGACAGGTGGCGCGGCACCCGTGCGGCGCTGCCCTCGGGCACCACCGCGCCCCCAGACGCCACCACGCCCTCGCGCCCCGCCACGCCCTCCCGGCCCGCCGCGGCCTCGCGCGCCACC
>CADCUB010000131.1 GCA_902805775.1 uncultured Frankineae bacterium
CACGTCAGGCGAGGCTACCGGCGGGCCCGCGCCCTCCCGCCCGCAGCAGAGGCGGCGCCGGCCGCAGCTCGCCGACCGGGACGCCCCCGCCCAGCACCGGGGTACGGGCCAGGCGGGCCAGCACGGCGGCCGAGACCCCGAGCGCCTGCAGGCCCGCGACGAGCACGGGTACGGCCGCGCGGGTCGCCCCGTCGGCGACCTTGACCGCCACCGCGGAGCCGTCGGGCAGCCCGGCGGCGAACACCCCCTCGGCGCCGTCCTTGGCGACGAGCCCGGGGACCCCGGCCATGAGGTCGGTGACCTCGCGGCCGGTGCCGCCCACGAGGTCGGGACGAGCGGTCATCGCGGCCGCGGTCCGCGCGCAGGCCCCGTCGCCGGTGGCGAGGGCGGAGAAGGCGCGGGCCAGGCCGCGCAGGGTCAGCGCGTGCTGCGGCGCGCCGCACCCGTCGACGGCGACGTGCTCGACCGCTGCGCCCGCGAGCCGCTCGAGCGTCGCGGTGACCGCCTGCTGCACGGGATGCTGCGGCTCGAGGTAGCTCTCGGTCGGCTCCCCGCGTGCGACGCAGGCGGCCAGCATGGCGGCGTGCTTGCCCGAGCAGTTCATCGTCAGGCGCGAGGCGGTCCGGCCGGAGGCCAGCAGGGCGTGCGCCGCCGGCTCCGACAGCGGCAGCATCGGCGGGCAGCGCAACGCGCCCTCGTCGAGCCCGGCGGCGGCCAGCGTGCGGCGCACGACCTCGAGGTGCACGGGCTCGCCGGAGTGCGAGGCGGTCGCCAGCGCGAGGCACGAGGCGTCCGGCGGCTCCCAGCCGGCCTCGAGCAGCGCGACGGCCTGCAGCGGCTTGTTGGAGCTGCGCGGGAACACGGGGCTGTCGACCTCGCCCAGCGCGAGGGCGTCGCTGCCGTCGCCGCGCACGGCCAGCACGCTGGCGCGGTGGACGCTCTCGACGACCCCCGACCGGACCAGCTCGACCAGGACCGGCAGGCTCACCCGGCCGAGCGGCCCGGGCCGCCGGACTGCTGACCCAGCAGCGTCTCGACGTCGGCCTCGCCGTCGCGGTAGCGCCGCGTGATCTCGGCGCCGCACTCGTCCATCACCCGCTGCACCTGGCGGCGCTTGGCCGACAGGTCCTGCTCCTCCTCCGACAGCGTCCGCAGGGCGTGCGCCAGCTCGTCGGTGGAGCGCGCCGAGGTGTCGGACAGGTCGACGTCGGCGACCAGGGCCTCGACGTAGCGGCGGTGGCTGTCGGCGCGCGACGGCTCCATGGTGGTGTGGCGACCCAGGCCGCGGGCCGGCGCGCGCGGCTCGTCCGCCAGGATGGCGGCCAGCCCCTGCACCAGGTCCTGGCTGCCGGTGCCGTCGCGCCGGTTGAGCTCGGCGCGCAGGATGTCCAGCCGGCCCTGCACGATGCGGCGCAGGTAGGACAGGTCGACCTCCTCCTGCTCGGCCTCCGCGCGCAGCGTGCGCACCTCCGGCAGTGGCCGGCCCTGCAGACCGGCCAGGAAGTCCTCGGCCAGGACCCGGTCGATGCGCCGGTTGCCGGGACGGGGGGTCGCCGGGATGCCCTCGACGCTCACGCGGTGCTCCTTCGCAGTCGTGCTCCTGTGCACATCGTCGCAGATGTCGTCACGGTGCGAGGACTACCGGTGACGGAGCAGGCTCTCCCGCGCCGCGGCTGCCGCCCGCGCCGGCGAGGCGGGCAGCGCGAAGGCCGGCTCGTCGTCGACGCGCGCGGGGACCGGGCCGGCGAGCAGCTCCGCGCCGTCGGTCACCGTCCGCTTGACCAGGGCCAGCGCCAGCGGGCCGAGCTCGTGGTGGCGCACGGCCGTGCCCACCCGGCCGACCGTGCGGCCGTCGAGCACGACGTCGTCCCCGGTCGCCGGCAGCTCGCTGTCGGAGCCGTCGAGGTGCAGCAGGACCAGCCGGCGGGGCGGGCGCCCGAGGTTGTGCACCCGGGCGACGGTCTCCTGCCCCCGGTAGCAGCCCTTGTCCAGGTGGACGGCGGTGCTGAGCCAGCCCACCTCGTGCGGCAGCGTGCGGTGGTCGGTGTCGAGCCCCAGGCGCGGAGTGCGTGCGGCGACGCGCAGCGCCTCGTGCGCGGCCGTCCCGGCCAGGACGCCGTCGTACGCCGCGAGCTCCTCCCGCGGGACGAGCCGCAGTCCCGGGTCGGCGACGACCGCCCAGGTCTCGCTGACGTCGGTGACGTCCACCCGCAGGAGGAACTGCATCCGGCGCAGGAACGCGACCAGCGCGTCCGCCGTGCCCGGCTCGACGTGTGCCAGCACCGCCTCGCCGTCGTCGACCAGGTGGAGGTGGTGCTCGACGTGGCCGTGGGGCGACAGGACCAGGGCCTGCGTCTCGCGGCCGGGCTGCAGGTCGGTGAGCGACTGGGTCAGCAGGCTGTGCAGCCAGGTCAGGCGGTCGGGCCCGGCGATCCGCAGGACCGGCCGGTGCGACAGGTCGACCCGCGCGAGCCCGCGCTCCAGGCTGCGCTGCTCGGCGTACGGGTCGCCGTAGTGGGCCGCGACGCCGGCATCGGGGGCGTCGGCCGGGACGGCTCCGGGGCGGCTCAGCAGGGCACTCGCGGGCACGGCGTTCACGTCGGGAGCAAGGCTGACGCGCGCCGGCCGATTCCCGCCGGCGGTCCGGCTCAGCCGTGCGCGCCGTCGAGCTCGGCGGCACACAGCCGGCAGCGGCCGAACACGGCGAAGTGGCCGACGTCGACGTGGAAGCCGTGCGAGGCCGCGAGCTGCTCGACGACGGGCGTGACGACCTCCGGTGAGGCCTCCGAGATCGCGCCGCAGTCCCGGCAGACCAGGTGCACGTGGTCGTCGTCGGTGCTGATCGAGTAGGTGGGGGCGCCGTGCCCGAGGTGGGTGTGGCGGACCAGCCCGAGCTGCTCGAGCAGCTCGAGCGTGCGGTAGACGGTGCTGATGTTGACGCCGGTGGCGACCTGCCGCACCGCCGTGGCGAGCTCCTCGGGGGTGGCGTGGCCGAGCTCCCCGACGGCCCGCAGCACCAGCTGGCGCTGCGGCGTGAGGCGGTAGCCCCCCGCCCGCAGGCGGTCCTGCAGTCCGAGCGCGTCCCCGAGCGCGTCGCCCGGCACGGTGCGGCCCATGGCGCGGACAGTAGCCGCCACCGCCCCGCTCAACCGCCCGACCCGACCGCCCGACCCGACCGGGCGGGGACCACCGCCCGGGGGGACGGCGCGGTCCGGATTGCGGGGTGACAGGGCGCCGGAGCTCACCTACGCTCGACGGCACACTGGAGAGGAGGTGGTCCGAACACTTGAGTACCCATCGGACGAGTGAGGTGGCTGTCCGCTAGGACGCCCGCGAAGGACTGCAGCTGAGATCCTCGCGCGCCTCCGTGGGCGTTCGGCGAATCCCAGACAGGCACCCGACCCCGAGCCGCCGGCCGTGTCCAGCCGGCCCTCCTGCTCCGCAGGAGGAAGTGGCTCGGGGTCCGCCGTGTCCGGGGTCCGGCGTGTCCGGGTCCGGCGCTCCGGACCACCTCCGCGTCCGCACGACCCGGCCCGGCCGACCCTGGCCGCTAGGAGAGCTGGCCCTCCACGGGCGAGAGCCGGGCCGACAGGTGCGGCTGCAGCGGCTGGCCGACCGCCGCGAGGTCGATCGCGTAGGCCAGGTCGGTGTCCTCGACGATGCCGTAGAGCCGGTGCAGCGCCGAGACCTCCTTGGCGGTCTCCGTGCGGGCGACGAGGTCGCTGCGCAGCTCGACCTTGCGGAAGGCCACCTCGCCGACGTAGACCTCGACGATGCCGGTGGGGTGCGCGAGCATCACCTCGACGTCGCGGGGCTCGCGGCCCGGCCGCCACCAGCCCGCCTCCCGCGCGCTCTGGCGCAGGCGGTTGCCGTCCTCGTCGAGGATCCAGGTGCGGCTGGAGTACTCCAGGAACGGGCGCCCGTCGTGCGCGAAGACGACCTCCTGCTCGTAGCGGCCGTCCTCGATCGTCGGGTAGCCGACGACGCCCAGCCCGCGCCAGGTGCCGACCAGGAACGACAGCGGCGCGAGCCGCTCGTGCAGCGCGGGGCCGGCGGAGGGGGCCTGCACCGCTAGCGCTGGCCCTCGTAGAGCTTGTAGACCACGTAGACGGCGAACCACCCGATGAACAGGAACGCCAGCACGAGGATCCCGGTGTAGACGATCTCGAGCACGAGAGGCCTTCCTGAACGGCGGGGTCGAGGCCCTGATCGTACCCAGCCGTGCCGCAGGCCCGGTCCGTGACGGACCGGGCCTGCGGCGACGACGGGGACCGGTCCGGAGAAGCGGACGGGTCGTGGTCGACCGGACTAGTCGGGGACGACGACCTGCGCCTCGACGGCACTGCCCTGCTCGGCGGTCACCGCGGCGTCGACCGAGCCGCCCCGGTAGAGCGTGCGCAGCGTCCAGTCCCCGGCCGCCGCGTAGAACCGGAAGTAGCCGGTGGCCGAGCTCTGCACCTCAGCGGTGAACTCGCCGGTGCTGTCGAGGAGCCGGACGTAGGCGCCGGCCAGCGCCGAGCCGTCGCGGGTCACGAACCCGTGCACGACGGCCTCGCGGGGGCTGACCTCCAGCGCCGGGAGCGTGTCCTGGTCAGGCGCGCCGCACATCAGACGTCCTTCTGGACAGGCACGCCGACCAGCGAGCCGTACTCGGCCCACGAGCCGTCGTAGTTCTTCACGTCGGTCTTGCCGAGCAGCTCGTGCAGCACGAACCACGTGTGCGACGAGCGCTCCCCGATCCGGCAGTAGGCGATGGTCGGGCGGCTGTCGTCGAAGCCCTGCTCGCCGTAGAGCTTGCTGAGCTCGTCGTCGGAGCGGAAGGTGCCGTCGTCGGCGGCCGCCTTGCTCCACGGGATGTTGATGGCGGTCGGCACGTGCCCGGCGCGCTGCGACTGCTCCTGCGGCAGGTGGGCCGGGGCCTTGATCTTGCCGCTGAACTCGTCGGGGCTGCGCACGTCGACGAGGTTCTTCGACCCGATCGAGGCGACGACCTCGTCGCGGAACGCGCGGATCGACAGGTCGGGGTCCGACGCGACGTAGGACGTCGTCGGGCGCTCCGGCACGTCCTTCACGAGCTCGCGGCCGTCGAGCTCCCACTTCTTGCGCCCGCCGTCGAGCAGCTTGACCTCGTCGTGGCCGTACAGCTTGAACTGCCAGTAGGCGTAGGCGGCGAACCAGTTGTTGTTGCCGCCGTAGAGCACGACGGTGTCGTCGTTGCCGATGCCCTTGCGGCTCATCAGCGCGGAGAAGTCGTCGCGGTCGATCAGGTCGCGGGCCGCCGGCTGCTGCAGCTCGGTGGTCCAGTCGAGGCGGACGGCGTTCTTGATGTGGCCGCCGTCGTAGGCGGACACGTCCTCGTCGACCTCGACGAAGACGACCCCCGGGTCGTCCAGGTGGGCCTCGGCCCAGTCGGCGTCGACGAGCACGTCAGCGCGGCTCATGCGTGAGCTCCTTCTGCAGAGGGTGGGAGGTCGGGTCGAACGGGGGCCCTGGGCGGGCGGGCGCGGTCAGCGCGCGGAGCGGTCCTGGGCAGCCCGGAGGGCGCGGGCCGGCCTCAGGCGGTCGGACACAGGCAGGTGCCCGTGCGGCAGAAGTCCACGGCGCGGCGCTTGACGAGCGCGACGACGACGCAGGGCTGCATGCCGGGAAGGGTAGCGCCCCTAGCGCGAGGACAGGACCGCACCGTCGGACTGCGCCGTGACGGCGACCCCGTCGGCCCGCACCTGCACGCCCGACACGCGCAGCCCGTACGGCAGGCCGCCGAGGTCGAGCCGCACGTCGAAGCGGTTGCGCAGCGCTCGGGTCAGCAGCCGGTCGACGAACCGGCTGCCCACGTCGAAGGACTGCGCGGTGACCACCAGGTCCTCGCCGTCGAGCCGCACCCGCGACACCGCGGAGGCGGCGAGGTCGCGGCCGAGCACCCGCACGGTGCCGGTCAGCCGGAGCCGGTCCCCCGCGGGCGAGGCGGTGACCCGCCCGCCGTACGCCCTGCGGGAGAAGGTGTCGTACGGCAGCACGGTCTCGGCGTCGATGCGGTCGACCGGCACCGACGCGACCCCGCCGGTCAGCGCCTCCGACAGCGGCACCCGGGCCCCTCGCAGGGTCGCGGTGAAGCTGCGCAGGCCCACCCGGCTCGTCCCGCCCAGCGGCACGTCCCGGGCGCTGACCCGCACGCGGTCGTAGCGCCCGGCCAGCGCCTGCGTCAGGAACGGGATGCCCTCGACGGCGACGTCGGGCGGTGCCGGCAGGCCGGCCTGCTGCTGCAGCCGCTGCGCGAGGGCGCGCTCGGCGAGGCCGGCGGCCACCCGGTCGGCTCCGGCGGTGAGCGTCAGCAGCAGGAGCAGGACCGCACCGGCGGCGGGCAGCCGCCTCAGGCCGGGACCAGCCGTGCGGCGAGCAGCGCCACCGGACCGAGCAGGGCGTACGGCAGCAGCACCGCGGCGGGGGGCAGTGCGGTCACGCGGCGGGCGTCGCGGGCGCCGGCGCGCAGCTCGGCGCCGCCGAGGTCGACGGCCAGGTCGGCGGTCACGACCGTGAGGGCGACGGCGAGCGCCACCAGCACCGCCGCCGCCGGCGACAGGCTGAGCGGCGCTCGGTCGTCGAGCAGCAGCGCGACCCCTGGGGCGGCAAGCAGGCTCAGCACCAGCCCGGGCCAGCCGCGGGTGGCGCCGACGACGAGCGCCGGTCGGGGCAGCAGCGCGTCACCGACGCGGCCGACCAGCAGCACTCCCGCGGCCACGGTCAGCGCCAGCCGCAGGATCTCGCCGCCGTCGGTCAGGCGCAGGGCGACCAGGCAGGCCGCGGACGCGACGACCACGAGTGCCAGCAGCGTGTCGGCGAGCGACTCGGTGACCCGGCTCCGCCCGCGACGGACGAGCTGGTGCAGCAGCGCCAGGACCAGCCCCAGGCCGACGACGCCCGCCAGCCGGTCGACGCCGCCGTCGCCGGTGAGCGCGACGACGTCGGCGGCGAGGGCGGCGGCCGACACGACGAGCAGGCTCCCGCGCGGCGCGGGCGCGTCGAGCAGGGCGAGCAGCGCGGCGACGAGGCCGACCTGCAGAGCCAGGACGGCGGCGGCCAGCACGACCGGGCCGCCGACCGACGCCAGCACGAGGGCCACGGCGGGCAGGGCGGCCAGCAGGCCCTGCACCAGCAGCGGCCGGCGAGGGGCGGGAGCGGGCCACGCGGGATCGGGGTCGTGGTCCTCCCGGACCGCCTCGACCACCGCCGCGGCGACCGGGGGCGGGGGGGTCGTGGCGTCCGAGGTGCGCGTGCGTGACCAGTCGCGGGCCCCCGGGCCGACGGGCGCCGCGGGCGGCACGCTCGACGGGCGCCCTGCTGGCCCGTCCGAGGAGCGGGAGCCCGCGTCGCGCGTCACGGGCACGATCGTGCCAGAACAGGCCGCCCCGACCCGCGGGCTCAGCCGCCGGCGAAGGGCGGCAGCACGTCGACCAGGCCCGCGCCGGCCAGGGTGACCTCGCCGTGGTCGCGCGCGCCCACGGGCCGGCCGTCGACGACGAACGAGCAGACGCCGAGCACCTGCCCGAAGCGGTCGTCGCGGGCGGCGCGGGCCTGCTGCAGCGCCTCGGCGAGCGTCGCTGCGGAGGTCTGCTCCTCCGCGACGCCCGCCGCTGCCCGCGCGGCGGCCCAGTAGCGCAGTGTCGTCACCCGGCGATCCTCCCACTCCGCGTCCGGGAGCGGACCGTGCGTTGCGCTGGGCTATCCTCTGGGTCAGGTCCACGAGGCAACGGCGCCTCTCCCAGTCGTCCGGGGCGCGCCCTCGGACCTGCCGAGGAGGCGCCGCATGGCGACCCTGCTGCTGCTCACCAACGCGATGACGCCGTCCGCCGAGGTGCTGCCCGCCCTGAGCCTGCTCGGCCACACCGTCCGGGTGGCGCCCCTCGAGGTCGCGGCACTGCTGTCGGCGCCCCAGCACGAGGCAGTCCTCGTCGACGCCCGCCGTGACCTCGCCGGCGCCCGGTCGGTCTGCCGCCTGCTGCGGACCACCGGCGTCACGGCGCCGCTGTTCGCCGTGCTCACCGAGGGCGGCCTGGTGGCGCTGACCGCCGAGTGGGGCGTCGACGACGTGCTGCTCGACACCGCCGGGCCGGCCGAGGTGGAGGCCCGCCTGCGCCTGGCGCTGGGCCGCAGGCAGGACGCCGCCGTGAGCGCCGACCCCGGCGTGGTCCGGGCGGGCGAGCTGACCATCGACGAGGGCACCTACACCTGCCGGCTGCGCGGGCGGGTGCTCGACCTGACCTTCAAGGAGTTCGAGCTGCTCAAGCACCTCGCGCAGCACCCGGGCCGGGTCTACACCCGCGCCCAGCTGCTGCAGGAGGTCTGGGGCTACGACTACTTCGGGGGCACCCGGACCGTCGACGTCCACGTCCGGCGGCTGCGGGCCAAGCTCGGGGCCGAGCACGAGCAGCTCATCGGCACCGTCCGCCACGTCGGCTACAAGTTCGTGACGCCGCCCATCCCGGCGCTGCCGGAGCAGCAGGACGTCCTGCTCCCCCAGGGCTGAGCGACGGCCTTCGCGGGCGGTCCGGCGGGCTCAGGCGAGGTCGAAGACCCGGCGCAGACCGGTGAGCGAGAGCAGGCGCAGGACCCGCGGCGAGCAGCCGCGCAGCGTCAGGACGCCGCCGCTGCGCGCGAGGCGCCGGTGGGCCTCGAGCAGCATCGCCAGCGCGCTGGCGTCGACGAACGGGCAGTCGGTGAGGTCGACGACCAGCCGCAGCGGACGGCGGGCGACGGCCTGGTCGAGCACCTCGCGGACCCGGGCGACGGTCGAGCCGTCGAGGACGCCGCAGACCGGGACGTGGACGGCTGCGGCGACATCAGCAGCGACGTCGCCCGCGACGGTGGCGGGCCCGGCGAGCACCCCGGGCAGCGGCCGTTCCTGCGGCGGGACGTCGGTCAGCGGGACGTCGGTCAGCACGGTCACGGCGGCTCCTCTCGTCGGCGTTCTCGTGGGCGTTCTCGTGGGTGGTCGTGTCTCGGGTCGTGTCGCGGTGGGGCCCGCCTTCGCGTGGAACCTCGACACGCAGCGCTCCCGGCAGACAGTGCTCCCACCAGGTGGCGTTCGTCCAGCCATGTGGTGAAGGTCGTGTGACGGACCGGCCGGCAGCGGGCGGTGTCCGGTGCCGTGTCACCGGACCGTCATGCGACGGGCCCGGGTCTGTCGCACCGGGCGTCGAGGCTCGACGGCGTGTTCACCCTCGTGCTCGACGCCCCGACCCCCGGCGCTGCCCGACTGCGGCTGACCGGCCACCTCGACGCCGCCGCCGCCCGCGACGTGCTGCACGCCGCCGCCGATGTCGTGCGGTCCGGCTGCTCGGGCCTGGTGGTCGACCTCGACGCGCTGACCGCGTGGGACGACGACGCTGCCTTCGCGCTCGTCGGCTGCACGCGCCTGTCGCGCTGGCTGCCCGACGGCGTCGAGGTCGTCGCGCGCACCACCGCCGGCCGGCGGCTCGCCGCCACGGCGGGGATCTGCGCACAACCCGCCGTTCCGGAGCCGGTCCCTGGGACGATGGCGGCATGCCACGCCTCCTGATCGTCGAGGACGACGACCGCATCCGCCTGTCCCTCAAGCTCGCGCTGGAGGACGAGGGCTACGTCGTCAAGGACGTGCCGACCGCCGAGGAGGGGCTGGCCGAGCAGCGCACCTCTCCCGCCGACGTGGTCCTGGTCGACCTGATGCTGCCGGGGATGGACGGCTTCGACTGCATCCGCTCCCTGCGCCGGCTGGGCGACGTGCCCGTCGTCGTGGTGAGCGCCCGCGACGACACCCACGACGTGGTCGCGGCCCTGGAGGCGGGCGCCGACGACTACGTCGTGAAGCCGGTGGCGGTCAAGGAGCTGTCGGCGCGGCTGCGGGCCCTGCGCCGCCGGGCCAGCGGCAGCGGCGAGGACGCGCCGAAGGTCCGCCGGTTCGGCGAGATCGAGCTGCGGCCCGAGGCGGGCGAGGTGCTGCTCGGGGACGAGCAGGTCCACCTGACCCGCACGGAGTTCCGCCTGCTGTGCGAGCTGGCCGACCAGAGCGGGCGCGTGCTGTCGCGCCAGCAGCTGCTCGACCGGGTGTGGGGCTACGACGTCTACGGCGACGAGCGGCTGGTCGACGTGCACGTCGGCCGGCTGCGGCGCAAGGTCGAGCGCGACCCGGCCAACCCCCAGCACGTCCTGACGGTCCGCGGGCTCGGGTACAAGCTCGCGCCGTGAGCAGGGTCGGCCTGCGGACCCGGGTGACCGCTGTCTTCGCCCTCGGCGCGCTCGCGCTGTCCGTCGCGCTCGCCGGCGCGACGTACGAGCTGGTGCGCACCTCGCTGCTGCAGGAGCGCGAGCGGGCAGCGGTCCGGGCCGCCACGCTGGACGGCGCGCTGGTGCGCCAGGGCCTGTCCGGCGACGAGCCGGACATCTCGCTCGTGCTGCGCAACCTCGAGGCCGGCGACACCCGCCGGCCGCTGGTGCGCAGCAACGGCGAGTGGTTCTCCCGCACCGCCGACGCCGGCTTCACCGAGACGGTCGGCCCGCAGATGCAGCGGCTCGTCGAGGCCGGCACCCCGGCGGTGCAGCGGGTGCGGCTGCGCGACGACCCGGTGCTCGTCGTCGGGGTGCCGCTGCTCGACGGCGTCAGCTACTACGAGGTGACCTCCCTGCTGGAGCTGCGGCGCACCCTGGCCGTGCTCGCCACGGTGCTCGGGCTGGTGGCCCTGGCCACCACGCTCGCCGGGGCGGCTGTGGGGTCCTGGGTGAGCCGGATCGTGCTGCGGCCGCTCGGCGACGTCGCGCGGGCCGCCGGCGCGATCGCCTCGGGCGACCTGAGCGCCCGCGTCGCGCGCGACTCCGACCCCGACCTCGACACCCTCGCCGTCGCCTTCAACGCCATGGTCGACGAGGTGTCGGCGCGCTCCGAGGCCGACCGCCGGTTCGCCGCCGACGTCAGCCACGAGCTGCGCTCGCCGCTGCAGACGCTGTCGGCGGCGACGTCCGTGCTCGACCGCCGCCGCGGGGAGCTCGACGGTCGCACCGGCGCCGCGGTCGAGCTGATCCGGGCCGAGGTCAGCCGCTTCGAGCACCTGGTCACCGACCTGCTCGAGCTCGCCAAGACCGACCGGCCGGCCGAGCGGCGACCCACCGACGTGGTCGCGCTGACGCGGTCGGCGGCTGCCTCCCGGGGGCTCGACCCGGGCGCGGTGGAGGTGTCCGGCACGACGGACCTCGTCGAGCTGGACCCCCGGCGGTTCGAGCAGCTGCTCGTCAACCTGCTCGACAACGCCGCCAAGCACGGCGGTGGGGCGGTGCGCGTCGGCCTCGACGTGCGCCCCGACGGCCTGGTGCTCGAGGTCGACGACGAGGGACCGGGGGTGCCCGCCGACGAGCGCGAGCTGGTCTTCGACCGCTTCGCGAGGGGCCGGGCGGCCAGCGCACGGGGCGGCAGCGAGGGCACCGGCCTCGGCCTGGCGCTGGTCGCCCAGCACGTGCAGGCCCACCGCGGGACGGTCGACATCGCCGACCGCCCGGGCGGCGGCGCCCGGTTCCGGGTCACCCTGCCCGCGCCGCGGCTCGCGGTCAGCGCGTGAGGACGGCCCGGAGCGCGCTGGCCGCGCTCCTCCTGCCCGTGCTCGCCGCAGGGCTGCTGGCCGGGTGCGGCGTCCCCCGTGACGAGGCTCCCCGCGCCCTCGAGCCGGGCGAGGTGCCGTACGCCTCCCCCCGCGCCACTCCGGTGGAGGAGCCCGAGGGACGAGGGCGCGTGCCGCTGCACTTCGTGCGCGACGACCTGCTGGTGCTCGCGCCCCGCCCGGTCGACGGCCCCGTCAGCGACGAGGAGATGCTCGGCCTGCTGCTCGGTGGGCCCTCTCCGGAGGAACGGGAGGACGGGCTGCTGAGCGTCATCCCGCCGACGGTGACGATCGAGGACGTCGAGGTGAGCGGACGCACGGCCGTGGTGACCCTCGGCGGTCCGGAGTCGGAGGTGCTGCGGCTGCAGCGCCTGGCGTACGGGCAGATCGTCACCACGCTGACGCCGTCCCGGGCGGCGGGGGTGCGCTTCCGGCTCGACGGCGCCGACCTCGAGGTGCCCCGCGGCGACAACACGCTGACGGCGGCCCCGCTGTCCGCCGACGACTACGCGGCGCTGCTCGGTCCGCCGCCGTCCGCGACGCCGACCGCAACCGCGACGGCGACCGCTACCGCGGCGGCGTAGCGTCGCGCCGTGCCCGAGCTGACCCGCGCCGCTGCCGTCCCCGAGCTGCGCGGGCGGCTCGACCCGCCCGACATCGCGGCGGTGCACGCGCTGGTCGAGCAGGCCACCGCGGCCGACGGCACGGCCCCCCTGTCGGAGCACGTCCTGCTCCACCTGCCGCGCGGCGGCGACGCCGAGGTCCGCAACCTGCTCGTGCGCGGCGAGCACGGCTCCGTGCTCGCCTACGCCCACCTCGACGTCACCGACGCGGTCGAGGGCTCGAGCGCCGAGCTGGTGGTCGCGCCGTCGAGCCGGGGGCACGGGTACGGCCGGGCGCTCGTGGGCGCCCTGCTGGAGCACAGCCCCGACGGGCGGCTGCGGCTGTGGGCGCACGGCGACAGCCCGGCCGCCGCCGGGCTGGCCGCCGCGCTGGGCTTCGACCGCAGCCGGGTGCTGCTGCAGATGCGCCGCTCGCTGGCCACGCCCCTGCCCGAGCCGGTCCTGCCCGCCGGCATCCGCCTGCGCACCTTCCGTCCGGGGCTCGACGAGCGGGCGTGGATCGAGATCAACAACCGGGCCTTCGCCGGCCACCCCGACCAGGGCGGCTGGGACGTCGAGGAGGTCCGGGTCCGCGAGCAGGAGCCGTGGTTCGACCCGGCCGGCTTCTTCCTCGCCGAGCGGGAGGTCGGCGGCGCCGCCCGGCTGGTCGGCTTCCACTGGACGAAGGTGCACGGCGGGCACGGCGCCGACGAGCCGCACGACCACGGCGCGCCGCAGGACCAGTCGGACGCCGATGTCCCCCACCACGACCACGACCACGACCACCACGACCACCCGCCCATCGGCGAGGTGTACATCGTCGGGGTCGACCCCTCCGAGCAGGGCCGCGGCCTCGGGCCGGCGCTCACCCTGGTCGGCCTGCACAGCCTGCGTGACCGCGGTCTGGCCGACGTCCTGCTCTACGTCGACGAGAGCAACACGGCGGCGGTGCGGACCTACACCCGCCTCGGGTTCGAGCGGCACGCCACCGACGTGATGTACCGGCGCGGCTAGCGCCCCCGACGGGGCGGGAAGCGCCGGGCGACCGTGGTGCCCCGGCGCGGCTAGCGCCCTCCGGCGGGTGCGAAGCGCCGGGCGATCAGGCGGGCGACCAGGTTGAGCGACAGCACGATCAGCATGAGCACCAGAGCTGCCGTCCAGGCCCGGTCGAGGGCCGGCTCGGGCCGGGCGCCCGGGGTCACGAAGCTGAAGTAGGCGAACACGGGCAGGGTCGCCATGCGCCCGTCGAAGGGGTTGAGGTTCAGGCTGGTCGTGGTGCCGACGATCAGCAGCAGGGGGGCCGTCTCCCCGATGACGCGGGCGACCGCGAGCGTGACGCCGGTGCCGATGCCGGCGGCTGCGGCCGGCAGGACCACCTTGAGGATGGTCCGCCACTTGGGCACTCCCAGGGCGTACGACGCCTCCCGCAGCTCGGCGGGCACGAGCTTGAGCATCTCCTCCACCGAGCGCACGACCACCGGCACCATGAGCACCGACAGAGCGACGGCGCCGCCGATGCCGAAGCGGACACCCGGCCCGAAGATCAGGGCGAACATCGCGTAGGCGAACAGCCCGGCGACGATCGACGGGATGCCGGTCATGACGTCGACCAGGAACGTGACGGCCCGCGCCAGGCGCCCACCGCCGCCGTACTCCACCAGGTAGATCGCGGTGAGCATGCCGATCGGCACCGAGATCAGGGCGGCCAGCGCGGTGATGATCAGCGTGCCGAGGATGGCGTGCATCGCTCCGCCGCCCTCGCCGATCACGTTGCGCATGGTCGCGGTGAAGAACTCCACGTCGACCCGGCCGCTGCCGCGCGTGAGCACGGTCCAGATGAGGGACGCCAGCGGCACCATCGCGGCGACGAACATCGCCGAGACCACGGTCGTCACGGTGCGGTCGGCCGCCCGCCGGGACCCCTCCACCTGGCGGGAGACCAGGTTGAGCAGCACGGCGAACACGATCGCCGCGAGGATCGTGGTGAGGACGGGACCGCTGCCCAGCACGCCACGCAGGGCGAGGGCGACGGCGACGGCGACCGCCGCGACCGCGAACGGCACCCAGGGCGGCAGCGGACGGGTGTCGTGCGGCAGCGCCTCGGGCGCGGCGGCCCGCAGGGACGTGGGGGCGGTCATCCGGAGGCTCCGTCGAACTCGGCGCGGCGCGCGACCACCGCACGGGCCGCGAAGTTGATGGCGAAGGTGAGCACGAACAGCACCAGACCGGTGGCGATCAGCAGGTTCACGTCGAGGCCGGTGGCCTCCGGGAACTGCGCGGCGATGTTCGACGGGATGGTGGGCGGGTTCGCCTGGCCGATGAGGTTGAAGCTGATCCCGCCGGAGGCCGACAGGACCAGCAGCACGGCGATGGTCTCGCCGAGCGCCCGCCCCAGGCCGAGCATCGCGCCGCCGACGACGCCGGAGCGGCCGTACGGCAGGACCGTCATGCGGATCATCTCCCACCGGGTCGCGCCCAGGGCGAGCGCCGCCTCCTCGTGCAGCGACGGTGTCTGCAGGAACACCTCGCGGTTGATCGCCGCCATGATCGGCAGGATCATCACGGCGAGCACCACGCCCGCGGTGAGGATCGTGCGGCCGCTGGCCGACACGGGCCCGGTGAAGAAGGGCAGGAAGCCCAGGTTCGCCTCCAGCCAGCCGTACGTCGGGACGACGTACGGGGCGAGGACGTTCGCGCCCCACAGGCCGTAGATCACGCTCGGGATCGCCGCGAGCAGGTCGGTCAGGTAGCCCAGCGTGCGCGCCACCCGCCGCGGGGCGTAGTGCGAGATGAACAGCGCGATGCCGATGGCGAGGGGCGTCGCGAACAGCAGCGCGAGCACGGCCGCGAGCACCGTGCCGAACAGCAGCGGCAGCAGGTAGTCCAGGAACCCGCCCTCGGGCAGGTCCGCCGCGTCGGCGGACAGCACCGGCAGCGACTCCGTGACGAGGAACAGCGCCACCCCGGCCAGGGTGATCAGGATGAGGACGCCTGCCGACGTCGACAGCCCGGAGAACACCCGGTCGCCCAGCCGCCGGGGCGTCTGCGAGCGCGCGGCCGGCGCCCGCGGCGGCGGCGGCGCGCCGGCCGGAGCCGGCTCGGGGGTCAGGCCGGTCGTGGGCGTCAGGGAGGTCACGGTGTCCTCTCGGGTCGGGCATGCGTCCGGGCGGCCACCGCGAGGGTGGCCGCCCGGGGGGCGCAGGGGAAGTGGATCAGGCGCCGATCTGCTCGATCTGGGCGAGGGCGTCGGTGCGCAGGGTCTCCGACAGCGGTGCCGAGCCGGCCGACTCGGCGGCGGCCGACTGGCCCTCCTCGGAGGCGGCGTACTCCAGGAAGCCGCGCACCAGGGCGGCCTCGTCGGCGTCCTCGTAGCTCTTGCAGGCCACGGAGTAGCTCACCAGGACGATCGGGTAGCTGCCGGACTCCGTGGTGTCGCGCGCCAGCTCGAGGGCCAGGCTGCCCTCGGGGCGACCCTCGACGCGGGGAGAGGCCTCGACGACCGCGGCGGCTGCCTCGGGCGAGTACTCGACGAACTCCTCGCCGACACCCACGGCGGCGACGCCGAGGTCACCGACCTGGGAGGCGTCGGCGTAGCCCACGGCGCCCTCGGAGGAGGTGATCGTCTGGACGACGCCGGACGTGCCGTTGCTCGACTCGCCACCGGGGATCGGCCACTCGCCGCTGGGCTCCTCGGTCCAGACGTCGGGGGCCGCGGCGGCGAGGTACTCGGTGAAGTTCTCCGTGGTGCCCGACTCGTCCGAGCGGTTGACGGGGGTGATCGCCGTCGACGGCAGCTCGGCGTCGGGGTTGTCCTCGGCGATCTCCGGGGCGTCCCAGGTCTTGATCTTCTGGGCGAAGATGCCGGCGATGACCTCCGGCCGCAGGTTGAGCGTCTCGATGCCCGGCAGGTTGAAGGCGACGGCGATGGGGCTGATGTACAGCGGCACCTCGACCAGGCCGCCCTCGCCGCAGCGCTCCTCGGCCAGGGCGAGCTCCTCGTCGTCGAGCGCGGCGTCGGATCCGGCGAACGCGGTGCCGCCCTCGAGGAACTGCTCGCGGCCACCGCCGGAGCCGACCGCGTCGTAGTTGACGGTCGCCTCCTCGTTGGCGGTCTGGAACCCGGCGATCCAGCCCTGCATGGCCGACTCCTGCGAGGTCGCGCCGGCGCCGGAGATCGTCCCGCTGAGGCCCTCCTCGGCGCTGCCGCCGTCGGACCCGCCGCCGCCGTCGGAGCCGCCGCAGGCAGCGAGCGCCAGGGAGCCGGCCGCGAGCGCGGCGGCGAGGCGGCTGGAGCGTTCGAGCTTCACAGGTTCCCCTTCGGGTGAGCGTCGTGGAGATGGGCGCGCCGCAGCGGCGCACCGTCGACGAGGAAGGTAGGGAGCCCAGGTGAAGCACCGGACGGCCCGAGGTGAACAACAGGCGAACGGCGGCAGGCGTGCTGGTCCACGGGCTGCGCGGCGTGACGAGATGGAGACTCAGCGCTTCCAGGCCGCTCTCCGGCCACGTCGTGGACACCTGGTGTACACCTGGCGGTCCGTCCGGCGTCGACCGCAGCACGTACCGTCGAGGAGCGTCGACCTGAGCGTGCCCACGCGGGCCGCCTCGACCCAGAAGGGGACGCCGTGTCCAAGCGCATCACGCTCGACCACGTGCACGCCTACTACGGGGCGTTCCACGCGATCGACGACCTCTCCATGGTCATCGAGGACCGGTCGATCACCGCCTTCATCGGCCCGTCCGGCTGCGGCAAGTCGACCGCGCTGCGGACCATCAACCGGATGCACGAGGTGATCCCCGGCGCCCGCGTCGAGGGCCGGATCGCCCTGGACGACGAGGACGTCTACGCACCGGGCGTCGACCCGGTCGACGTGCGCCGGCAGGTCGGCATGGTCTTCCAGCGGCCGAACCCGTTCCCGACCATGTCGATCTACGAGAACGTCATCGCCGGGCTCAAGCTCAACGGCCGGCTCAGCAGGTCGGCTGCGGACGACGTCGTCGAGGAGTCGCTGCAGGGCGCGAACCTGTGGAACGAGGTCAAGGACCGCCTCGACCGGCCCGGCGCCGGCCTGTCGGGTGGTCAGCAGCAGCGCCTGTGCATCGCGCGTGCGATCGCGGTCAAGCCGCAGGTGCTGCTCATGGACGAGCCGTGCTCGGCGCTCGACCCCATCTCGACCCTCGCGATCGAGGACCTGATGGAGGAGCTCAAGAAGGACTACACGATCGTGATCGTCACCCACAACATGCAGCAGGCGGCGCGGGTGTCGGACCGGACGGCCTTCTTCAGCATCTCCAAGACCGGCGACCCCGGCCGGCTCGTCGAGCTCGACGACACCCCGAAGATCTTCAGCAACCCCGGCGAGAAGCGCACCGAGGACTACATCACCGGGCGCTTCGGCTGAGCCTGGCTGCTGGGCGCTGCGGCTGAGGGTCACGGCCCGGCGCTCCCGTCCTCGGGCCACCGGCAGACGCTCCCGGCCCGGCGGTCGCGGCGCACGTGTGCGCGGCGGCCGGTCGCTCAGGTGCCGGCGGGGACCCGGTGCAGCGCCAGTCGCGCTCCGGCGGGGACGTCGGTGATGACGGCGTCCGTCCCCAGCGCGGCCAGCCGGCGCAGGGCGCGTCCGCGGTTGACCGTCCAGGGCACCACCGCCACGCCGACGGCGTGCGCCGTCGCGACGGTGGCCGGGTCGCGCAGCAGCTCACCGACCTGGGGGTGCACCTCGTCGAAGCCGCTGTCGAGCGCGGCGCGCACGAGGGCGGCCGGCGGGTCGCCGACGTCACCGAGCAGTGCGGTGCGCAGCCCGAGAGCAGCGGGCGCGGCATCGCGCACCGCCTCGACGGCGTCGCGCGCGAACGACGACACGGTGACGTCGAGGGCGACCCCGGTCCTGCGCAACGCGGCCAGCGTCGCGACGAGGACCTGCGCGGTCTCCGCGACCCGGCCCTGGGGCGGCCGCTTGACCTCGAGGACCGCCCGACGGCCGTCGAGGGCGACCAGGAGCTCCTCGGCGCGGGCCAGAGCCACCCCGCGGTAGGCGCAGCTGTCGCGCAGCACCTCCCAGCGGCTGTCGGCGACGGTCATCGGCGAGCCGGTGATGCGCAGGAGCGTCGGGTCGTGGGAGACGACCAGGACGCCGTCGCTCGACAGGCGGACGTCGACCTCCGCGCCGTCCGCGCCGGCGGCCAGACAGGCCCGGAGGGCGGGCAGCGTGTTCTCGACGGGACCGTCGACGGACGCGGGACCAGGCATGCCACGGTGGGCGAGCAAGCGCACGACAGGACCGTCCCCGGCGCGGATGTCGGGCGGCCGACACCGAGGTGGCCGGGACGAGGACGTTGCTGACCGGGATCGCGACCCGCTGAGAAGGGGCGTCACGCTTCGTCACCCCTGCTGACGAGCGCGGCAGCCGTCAGCCGGGCGGAGCCAGCACCGCCCGCAGCCGCTCGGCCGCGCGCTCCGAGGCCGCACGCCCGAGGTCGACCGCGAGCACCGCGCGCCAGTCCCGCGCCCGCTCGGAGGTCACCCGACGGTGGCAGTTGGCGCAGCGCACCGAGCACTTGGCGATCTCGGCCTCGATGTCGCTCCACCGCCCGCAGGCAGCCACCAGAGCGGCGATGTCGGCCCGCTTGTCGCTGCCGCTGTCGTGGTCGAAGTCGAGGACCCGCACGTCGGTCTCGCCGCAGTCGACGCAGGGGTGTGCCCGCAGGTGAACCCCGATGCGCCTCTTGTACTCCAGCCGGGTCGCGACGGTCCGGCGGGCGACGTTGGCGCGGTGCTGCTCGCGATGGGCGACGTACCAGGCCCGGGAGCAGGCCCGGCACCGTGACTGCAGGCCGTCGGGCGCCGCACGACGGACGTTGAAGTCGGTCAGTGGACGCAGCTCGTGACAGGTGCAGCAGCGCTTGGTCGCGTCCATGGCACGACGGTCCCACCGACCTCCGACAGATCGAGTAGGCCGTGTCGGGCTCGAACCGACGACCCGCGAATTAAAAGTTCGCTGCTCTACCAGCTGAGCTAACGGCCCGCTCGGAGCGTACGCGCCGCGCGGGCACCGCACCTCCCGCAGCAACTCCGCCTGCTCCGTGCGGTAGGCAGGAGGTCATGAGGCGTTCACGCCGCGGCTGGCTGCTGCTGGTGCTCGAGCTGGCCGGGGTGGGCACGCTCGGCGCGCTGCTGGCCATCGCCGTCGCCGGGACGGTGGTCCGCGACGTCGGTCCGTTCCAGGCCGCGCTGTCGTTCGCACCGTCCCTGACCGGTGAGACCCAGGTCGCGGTGCCTCCGCTCGGTCAGCTGCAGCTCGACACGCACGACAGCCCCGTACGGCTCGAGGTCGGCATCACGCAGCTGCGCACCGACGCCGCGCGCACCATCGCCACCGACCCCACAGCGCTGCGGGGGCTCGGCGCCGACGTCGACGGCGACCTCCGGGCCGGCGTACGGGAGCTGCTGCTGCGCACCGTGGTCGTCACGGTCCTGGGCGCCGCGGCGCTCGGCCTGCTGGTCTTCCGGCGGCTGCGCCGGACGCTGGCCGCTGCGGCGTCCGGCCTCGGGGCCCTGCTGATCCTGGCCGGGCTGACCGTCGTCACCGCGGACGACCGCGCCCTGTCCGAGCCGCGCTTCACCGGTCTGCTCGCCTCCGCGCCCGGAGCGGTCGGCGACGTCCGCGACATCCTCGCCAACATCGACGCGTACGGCCTTCAGCTCGGCCGCCTGGTCGTCAACGTCACCGAGCTCTACACGGTCACCAGCTCGCTGCAGACCTTCGTCCCCGACGACGGGACGCTGCGGGTGCTGCACATCAGCGACCTGCACCTGAACCCCACGGCGTACGACATCGTCGAGTCGGTGGTCGAGCAGTTCCGCGTCGACATCGTCGTCGACACCGGCGACAGCACCGACCTCGGCACCCCGGCGGAGACCCGCTACCTCGACGGCATCGCTCGCCTGGACGTGCCGTACGTCTGGATCCGCGGCAACCACGACAGCCGGATCGTCCAGGACGCCGTCGCCCGCCAGCCCAACGCCACCGTGCTGGACGGGCCGGAGGTCGTCGAGGTCGGCGGCGTCCGCTTCCTCGGCCAGGGCGATCCGCGCTTCATCCGCGACGCGCAGACGCGTGGACAGGCCCCGCCGGAGGTGCTGGAGCTGGTCGGCGAGCAGCTGCGGGAGGCCCACGACGACGCCGAGGACAAGCCGCACCTCGTCCTCACCCACGACCCGGCGTCCGCGGGCCCGCTGCTCGGCGGTCCGCCGGTCGTCCTGGCCGGGCACACCCACGAGCGCAGGAGCGAGACGAGCGAGGGGACGACGCTGCTGGTGCAGGGCTCGACCGGCGGCGCGGGACTGCGCGCCCTGCGCGGCGAGGAGCCCACCCCGGTCACGCTGTCGGTGCTCTACCTGGACCCCGACGACAAGCAGCTGCAGGCCTACGACGACATCACCCTCGGCGGGATCGGCTCCAGCGAGGTCCGGATCAGCCGTCAGGCCGTCGCCGAGCCGACCGAGCCGGGCCCGCCGGCCGCCACCCCGCCGGCGACCACCCCGCCGGCGACCACCCCGCCGCCCGCCGGGTCACCGTCGCCGCCACGCACCCGTGGCTGAGCCTGCGGCGTCCGCTATGCTCTGCGTCGTCTCCGACGGCCAGACGGCGGCGGCACGCTGTCCGGCCTCGGTCGGGAGCGGTCCCCATCGTCCAGCGGCCCAGGACTCCACCCTTTCAAGGTGGCTACGCGGGTTCGAATCCCGTTGGGGGCACAGCACGGCACGACACGCATCACGGCCTGTTCCTAGGCCCCGTAGCGCAGTTGGTTAGCGCGCCGCCCTGTCACGGCGGAGGTCGCGGGTTCGAGTCCCGTCGGGGTCGCAGCACCATCCGGTCAGGTAGCTCAGCTGGTAGAGCACACGCCTGAAAAGCGTGGGGTCGGCGGTTCGATCCCGTCCCTGACCACTTCTCACACCGGCTGTGACCTGCGGTTCTGAGCCGCACCAGCGGCCCTTGGCAGCCGAGCCCACGGTCGACATGGCCGCCCCAGGTCCGCCAGCGCACACCGGCAGACGCGTCCGTGTCACTCACGGCTGTCCCGCCCGGACGACGCCTGTGCGCCCGTCACGGGTCCACGGAACGGCGAGAGCTGTCGATCGGATGGACTCCGGCTCGGGCGAGAAGGCGACGACGTCGCTGAGGGGAGCCGTCAGCCCTCGGACGAGCGGACGCGCGCCTGACGGCTGCAGGCTGCGGCGTGCGTGTCAGCGCACGGCGAGGGTCCAGGGGACGGGGTCGACGGTCGTGGCCAGGCCGGCGGCGATGCGTGCGCAGGTGGTGCCCTGGTCGAACAAAGACTGGCGCACGCTGGAGAAGCCGAGCGCGCTCGCGACCTCGCTGTCGTCCCACCCGCTCACCCGGGCCGACGGGCCGAGCGCGTCGAGGGCACCGGCGGCGAGCTGGTCGCTCATGGCGAGCACGGCGTCGGGGTGGAAGTCCTCGAGCGCAGAGGCGACGGCCTCGCGGCCGCAGTCGCGGCTGTGCCGGGCGACCACAGCGACCGGCACGTCCGCCCACCGGCGACCGGCGTCCTCGACAGCGTCCCGATAGCCGGCGAGCCGGGTGCGGGTGACCGGGAACGGCACGTCGGTGGGCGGTCCCCAGAGCAGTCCCGCCCGACGATCGCGGTCCAGCGGGTGCGAGAGCACGAGAGGTGCCTGCGCGTCGCTGAGCATCTGCGCTGCGATGGCGCGCGCCGCGCTGCGGTCGTCGGCGGCGACCAGCTGCACGCCGGGCCGGGCCGGGCCGCCCTGGATCGCCGCGGGCCGTCCGGTCGCGGCGACGGCGTCGAGGACGGGGTCGTCGTCGACGGTCGTCCAGAGCACGAACCCGTCGACCGCCGCCTCGTGCACCCGGTCGACGTCATCGGGCTCGCCGGTGCTCGGGATCAGCACCAGTCCGAGTCGGTGCTGCACGCACACGCGGGACACGCCGGCGAGGAAGCGGGCCGCCTGCGGATCTTCGAAGGCGTAGGTGAGGTGCTCCCCGAGCACCACGCCCAGGTTCCCGGTCGAGCCGCTCCGCAGCGACCGGGCCACCGGGTCGGGACCGCGGTAGCCCAGCCGCTCGGCCGCCTCGAGCACCCGGGCGCGAGTCGTCGGCGCGACGCGCTTCGGGCGGGTGTAGGTGTAGCTCACGGTCATCACCGCCACGCCGGCCTCGGCGGCGACCTGCCGCATCGTCACGCGGGACGGCTTCACGGGTCGCAGCCTAGGTTGTGTAGCGTTACACAGGTGCGCACTGCAGCCGCCTCGTACAGCGCCTTTGCCGCCTTCGGCGCGTTCTGGGGCACCTGGGGCGCCGCTCTGCCGGCGCTCCGCAGCGCCGCCGGCGTCGAGGAGGCCGAGCTCGGCGCCGCGCTGCTGTTCGTCGGCCTCGGGGCGCTGCCCGCCATGCTGCTGACCGGCCGCCTCGTGGACCGCTTCGGCACACGCACGGCCGGCTGGCTGCTCCTCTCACTCGCCCTCGCGGGACTGCTGATGACCGCGACGGCGCGTGACCTGCCGACCTTGGCCGCCGGGATGGCCCTGGTCGGCGCGACGTCCGGCGCCGCCGACGTCGCCGCCAATGCACTGGCCGGCCTCGCGGAGCAGCGTTCCGGACGCCGAGTCATCACCCTCGCCCACGGGGTCTTCTCCTCCTTCGTCGTGATCGGCAGCCTCGGCACCGGAGCGCTGCGCGCCGCGGGCGCCGAGGTCCTGACGCTGTTCGCCGCTGCGGCTGCGCTGATGGCGGTCGCCGGCGCGATGGTGCTCGTGCTGGCGGACGGACCGGCCCCGGCGGCACCGCCTCGCTCCGGACGCCGGCGCGACAGCGCCCGGCTTGCGCTGCCGCTGGTCGCGGTCGGGCTCATCGGGGCCCTCGCCTTCGCCGCGGAGAACGCCCACCAGAGCTGGAGCGCCCTCTTCCTGACCGACGAACTGGGAGCAGGGGCAGGCCTGTCGGCCGTCGCGCCCGCCACCTTCGCGGGCTCCGCGGCGGTGACCCGCTTCGCCGCCGGCGTCCTGACACGCGTCCCGCCCGACCGGCTGCTCCTCGGCGGAGCCGGCGTGGCCCTGCTCGGCACGCTGCTCGTCAGCGCCGCTCCGAACGTGCCCAGCGCTCTCGCCGGCCTGAGCCTCGCGGCGGCCGGCACGTCCGTGCTGTTCCCGACGCTGCTGAGCCGGGCCACCCGCGACGTGCCGGAGAGCCGACGCGGACGCGCCACCTCCGCCATCGCGACCACCGCCTACCTCGGCTTCGTCCTCGGCCCGGTCTACGTCGGCGTCCTCGCCGGCGCAGTCGGACTGCGCGGCGCCATGGCAGGAGTCGCCCTGCTGCTCGCCGCCTTCGCGCTGCTCGCCCTCCCCGTCACCCGCCGTGCAGCACGAGCCACAGCAGCCGCGGAGGGACGCGGTGTCCCGCTGGCCAGCCGGTGAGGAAGGCTGTGCCCGTGATCGCGGTACGCCTGGCGGGCCACGACGACGAGCCTGCCCTGGCTCGGATCGACCTGGCGACGTGGACGGCGGCCGTGTCACCCGCTCCCGCACCGGTTGACGCCGACGCCTACCGGTTCTTCACCGACCGGACCGTGGCGTGCGACGTGCTCGTGGCGGAGGTGGACGGCGACGTCGCCGGCTGGGTGAAGGTGCAGTCCCCGACGCCCTTGCTGTCGCACGCGCACGTGCTGCAGATCGGCGGACTGGCCGTCGACCCCGCCCACCAGGGCGCCGGTGTGGGTCGCCGGCTCGTCGAGGCAGCGGTGCAGGAGTGCCGCCGTCGTGGGGCGCGCAAGGTCACGCTGCGCGTGCTCGGCCCCAATGCTGCCGCACGCGCCGTGTACGAGAGCTGTGGCTTCCAGGTCGAGGGCGTACTGCGCGAGGAGTTCCTGCTGCAGGACCGCTACGTCGACGACGTCCTCATGGCTCGCCACCTGACGGCCGTCCCGTGACACGGTCGGCCTGCGGGACAGGGCAGCTCGTCGCGTCGACGGGCAACGAGCTGACGAGGCTGGACACCGTCGCCGAGGACACTCCGGCAGGGCGCGCACCTCGGCAGTGCTGACGGGCTCAGCCCGAGGCCCTCCTCGAGGGGCGGGCACGAGCCCGAAGCGACCGCCCCGACCACCTGGCGAGTGGAGAGGACCGCCGTCGTCCCACGTCCGCTGAGCGGGCTCGACGGCACCACGCCTACGAGGCCGGGCGGAGCCGGTACACCGACACGTGCGACGGGGACTCCGCCGTGAACGGTCCGCCGCTCCAGTCGCCGTGCCGGGACTCCAGCTCGAAGCCGGCCAGCTGGCCCATCAGGTCCAGCTCGCCGGGCCACACGTAGCGGTGCGGGCTGCGGAACACGCGGGCCCGCGTGCCGGCGCCGAACTCGAAGTGGTGGGAGACGACCTGCTGGTCGAGGACGTCGATGGTGTCCACGCCGACGTAGCCGGGCCGGGTCGCGATGACGCTCGCCGACTTGCCCGGCGGCAGGGCCCTGAGCTCCGGCACCCACAGCTCGATGACGAAGCGACCGCCCGGCTGCAGATGACGCGCGGCGTTGCGGAAGCACGCCACCTGCTCCGCCTGACTCAGCAGGTTGGAGATGGTGTTGAAGACGAGGTACACGAGCGAGAACGAGCCCGGCGCGCGGGTGCTGGCCATGTCACCGAGGACGACCGGGATCGTCTGCTCGTCGGCCTTGGTGCGCAGCTGCTGGACCATCGGCGCGGACAGCTCGATGCCGGTGACCGGCACGCCGCGGGCCACCAGCGGGATGGCGACCCTCCCCGTGCCGATGGCGAGCTCGAGCGCCCGACCTCCACCGGCGAGCTGCGCGAGCCGGTCGACTGCGGGATCCAGCACCTCGGGGGCGAACATGCCGGTACCGGGGGTGTCGTAGCGACGAGCGGCTTCCTCGTCCCAGATCTCCTCCTGCCGCACGGGAGACACCGTCGCACCACAGCCGCAGCGCGTCCACGTGCTTTCCGCCGGTCTCGACCGGCCTTGCGTGCGCACTCAGCGGCTGCGGCTGTCGAGGGTGTCGACGATGTGCTCGGCCAGCACCGGTGGGGTGGCGACTGCACCGTCGAGCGCGAGGTCGCCCGGAAGGTGTCGGCGGCCGCGCTCGAACCGGTCGTGGTCCTCCCGCAGGAAGTCCGGGTCTCTCGAGAACCCCCGTGCCGGGTCCTGCCGAGCCCGCTCGACCCCGTGCGGCCACGGTGTCACGCTCGCCCGGCTGCCTGATCAGCAGCGGCCCCGTGCTGGAGGATCCGCGCATGACTCCCTCGCCCCGCCCTGTCACGGTCGTCACCGGCGGCGGCCGAGGCATCGGCGCGGCCACCGCGCTGCACCTGGCCGACCTCGGGCACGCGGTCGTGCTCAGCTACCTCGAGGACCGCGCGGCGGCCGAGCAGGTGGTCGCCGCTGTGCGTGCCGCCGACGGCCACGCCCTGGCCGTGCCGGGTGACGTCGCGGACGCGGACGCCGTCGATGCGCTGTTCGCCGCCGCGGCCGAGGTCGGGGCCGTCACCGGGCTGGTGAACAACGCAGGACTGACCGCGCACGTCGGTGACCTCGCCGACACCCCGGTCGAGGTGGTCCGCCGGGTGGTCGAGGTCAACCTCCTCGGGGCGCTGCTGTGCGCCCGGCGCGCAGCCCAGGTCATGTCGACGACCCGCGGCGGACCGGGTGGAGCGATCGTGAACGTCTCCTCGGCCGCGGCCACCCTCGGCTCCGCGCACGAGTACGTGCACTACGCGGCGGCCAAGGCCGGTGTCGAGGCGCTGACGGTGGGCCTGGCCAAGGAGCTGGCGGGCCAGGGGGTGCGCGTCAACGCGGTGGCTCCCGGGATGGTGCGCACCGGCATCCACGCCGCCGCCGGTGATGCCGACCGCCTGGAACGGGTCGTGTCGCGGATCCCGATGGGACGCGTCGGGGAGCCCGGGGAGATCGCACCGGCGATCGCCTGGCTGCTCGGTCCGGCCGCCGGCTACGTGACCGGCGCCAGCATCCGCGTCGCCGGAGGTCTCTGACCCGGCGTCGCGCCGAGGGCGACGTCGACCGACGTGCGCTCCGGTCCTACCGTACGGCCATGAGCCTGACCATCGTCATGGTCGCGGACATCCCGAGTGGAGCCGAGGCGGGCTTCCAGGCGTACGAGTCCGCCGTCCTCCCGCTGCTCCCCCGTCACGGTGGTCGCCTCGACCGACGCCTGCGCACCGCTGACGCGCTCACCGAGGTGCACGTCGTGTCCTTCGCGTCCCAGGAGGGCTTCGCGTCCTACCTGGCCGATCCGGAGCGCCAGTCGCACAGGAGGCTCCTGGACGGCCTCGACGTCTCGCAGCGTGTGCTCCGTGTCGACGACGTGCCGGTGGCAGAGGCTCACTGACGCGGCTCGGCGATGCTGGCGCGCTTGCGCTGACCGCCGCTCAGGGCGCTGACGCGCACGTCGGCGACCGCCGTCAGGTCGAGTGCGGCCAGGGCCTCGTCGACCGCGGCGTCGACGGCGCGGCGAGAGGTCGTCGAGGCCAGGCGCAGCTGCGCGGCGTAGTGCAGGCTCCGGCGGAGCGGCAGCTCGGCGTGGACGGTGTCGTCCTGCGGCACCCAGCCGAGCGAGCTGCGGAGGGCGTGGTCCTCGGCGAGGACGCGCGAGGACCAACGGAAGCGACCTGAGCCGAGGGTGGGGTGCAGCGGACGGCGGCGTTGCCGCCCACGCACGCCGTGCCCGTCACGGCAGCGGCGGGTCGTAGCTGTTGCGCTCCGCCGCGTCGGGTGCGGCCCAGAGCGGCAGGTAGCCCTCGAGGGTCTCCCGGTCGATCCGCACCTGTCCCGCCTCGGCGTTGCGTCGGGACAGCCGCCGCCAGAGCTCGTCGACGCCGGGGTCGAGCACGTGCAGCTCGACGGCGGCCCCGGCGGCCCGGCCCAGGGCGAGCAGGTCGTCCCGCTCCGACCTCGACCAGGACCCGAACTCGACGACGACGCGCCCGCCGAGCGCGAGCACGCCCGCCGCCAGCGCGACCAGGCGACGCTCGAGGCGGTCCCGGAAGCCGGTGTCGAACAGGTCGACGCCCAGGTCGGTCATCCACTCGTCCGGCTCCAGCCGCAGCGCGGCATGACGTGCGGCCAAGGACCGGGCCAGCGTCGTCTTGCCGGCCCCGGGCAGCCCGACGACGAGGAAGAGGCGGCCAGCGGAGGTGGACAGCCGCCCCACCTCCCGTGCCGGCGCAAGCGGCGCTCGACCCCCGGAAGGAGGGCTCGCCGTAGACCTGCTAACCGTAGATCGTGCGGAGCGCGTTCAGGCGCTCCACCGGTGACGTGTCGCTCATGGTGCAGCCACGTGCGCGCTGCGGCGTGCTGTCCGGGAGCGTCTCGCCGACCAGCCACTGCAGGCTCCTGCCGTCGCGCTCCGTCCGCCCTCGGCTCGCCGTGCCTCGCACCGCCGACCCGGCCCCCGATCCACGGCACGCCCCCAGGCCACTGCTGCTAGCGGTAGTCGGCCCAGAGCTGCCTGGTCGTGCCGTCGACGGTGACGTCCCCTCCGTACGGGAGGATCCACTGCGGCCGGGTGTGGCCGAACGGCACGCCGACGACGACCACGGCATCGGGGTTGTAGCGCTGCACGGTGGCGATCGCCTCGTCCCGCTGCTCGGCGCGGCGGGCGGCGCGGTCGTCAGGGCTCGGCCGGCTCGAGAAGTCGGACGTCGGTGGCCGCGCCACCAGGACGGCGTCGACGGCCGACAGCAGCCCGCGTTCGCCCAGCCCCCGGACGATCCAGCCGAACTCGCGCGCGGGGATCAGCTCCTCGGAGGTCTCCAGCAGCAGGACGCCTCCGTCGAGGACGGCCGGGTCGGCCGGGAAGCGGCCGGCTGTCAAGATCCATTGCAGGACCTCGGCGCAGCCTCCCCACGTCGGGCCGGTGACGGACCGCGCAGGCCCGGCCCAGGTCCACGGCTCGGTGGGTTCCCGGTCGCCGTGCTCGCTCAGGGCCGCAGGGTCGTTCCAGTCCTTGCCGATGTCCTCGGACTCGCCGGGCTCGGTCAGCTGAACGCGCTCGCCGGTGAGCAGCGCCGCGCGCAGCGAGCGGGCGTGCACCTCGTCGACGGCGGGGCCCGGCCCGAGGTGGACCTGCGTGGAGCCGCCGTAGAAGCCGGCGACGCCGTGCGTCCACAGCCAGTTCAGCAGGTTGGTGTTGTCGCTGTAGCCGAGGAAGGGCTTCGGGTCGGAGCGCACGAGGTCGGGGTCCAGGTGCGGCACCACCGTGACCTGGTCCTCGCCCCCGATGGTGGCGAGCACCGCCCGGATCTCAGGGTCGGCGAATGCTGCGTTCAGATCGGCCGCCCGGTCCCGGGCCGCCGCTCCCAGCCGCCGGGTCGTCGGGTACTCGACCGGCACCAGTCCGGTCAGCTCCTCCAGGCGCTGCATCGCCTGCGCGTGGACGGCCGGTGCCACCGCGGGCGCGGCGAAGGACGGCGACAGGACCGCCACCTTGTCCCCTGCCGCGGCCTTGCGAGGGCGGACCGGCGAGTGCACGTCTGCAGTCAACAGCCACGACCACGAGCCCCACCGGCAGGGGTCGTCAGCCGGTCGGCGGTCCGGACGGTGTCCTCCCGACTCGGGTGGTGTCGGGGCCCGCCGCCGGAGGACTCCGTAGGGTGCCCGGCATGGGGATGACTGCGACCGGCTGGTTCGACGTCCAGATGCAGCCTGGGCGGCCGGAGCTGGACGGGGCGGTCAGCCGGTTCGAGCTCACCAAGACCTTCTCCGGCGACCTGGAGGCCGTCGGCGCCGGCGTCATGCTGTCGTCCGGCGACCCGCAGTCGGGCTCGGCCGGGTACGTCGCCATCGAGACGGTGCGCGGCCGGCTCGGCGACCGCGTCGGCGGCTTCGCGCTGCAGCAGATGGGCTCGATGCGCGCCGGGTCGCAGGCCCTGCACTACGAGGTGGTCCCGGGGTCCGGTGACGGCGAGCTGCGGGGCATCACCGGCGCCCTCCACCTCACGATCGACGAGGACGGCACGCACCGGTTCGAGCTGCGCTACGAGCTCTGAGCCGCGCGCGCGTCGACGGCGAGCGGTGGCGTGTCCCCCGAGCGGGCGGACGCGCCGGCCGGCTCAGCTCAGGGCTGCTGGGCGCGCGGGGCGGGGATCCCCGCCAGCAGCGCCTTGACCTCGGCCTCGCGGTAGCGGCGGTGGCCGCCGAGGGTCCGGATCGAGGTGAGCTTGCCGGACTTGGCCCAGCGGGTGACCGTCTTGGGGTCCACCCGGAACATGGTGGCGACCTCAGCCGGAGTGAGCAGTGCCTCTGCGTCGGGGATGCGCGTGCTCATGGCAGTCGTCCTCTTCGTCGGTGCGGACCGCTGCCCGCCTCAGTCATGATCTTCTACGATGTCCCGTTGCTCCGGAATGGCCCGTGCGGGCCATCTTGCTCCTAGTCCGCTCCCGGCGGAAGGCCGAGTCCGGCTGCGTCAGTTGGCCGACTCGACGGCCTGCAGGGCCTTCATCCGTGCGCTGACCCGCGCGTAGGCCACACCCGCCGCGGTGACGTCGCCCTCGTCCAGGGCGCTCAGGGCCGCGCCGACGTCACGGGCCGACTCGTCCTGCGTCAGGGCCGCGTCGTCGAGCAGGTGCACCAGGCCCCCGTAGTCGAGCTCGACCAGCGACCGGGGGTGGAACTCCTCGAGCCACCGGCCCAGCTCCTCCAGCCCGGCCGCCGCCTCCGGGTCGGAGACGGTGCGCCGCAGCACGGCGAGCGCGCGGGCCGTACGGCGGCGGGCGCGGGACATCGCCGTGCGGTAGACCAGGCTGCGGCCCGCCCGGCGGTCGACCGAGGTGCCGCCCCCGCGGGCCTGCTGCCCCAGCCGCACCTGCCGCTCCTCGGCGTCGACGAGGACGAACCAGCGCTGCGGCACGTGCCACCTGCTGGTCAGCTGCCGGCTGCGGACGTCGGGACGGGCGGCCCGCTCGGCGTCGAGCTCGGCCGCGGAGCGCCGCGCGAGCTCGAGCGGCAGGAACGCCTCGAGCACCTCGTCGGGCAGGTCGGCGGCGAAGTCCTCGAGCGCGAGCAGGGAGCGCAGGCGGGTCTGCCACGGGCAGACCAGCGTGACCCCGTCGACCTCGGTGACGAAGGCCTGCTCCTGCTCCTCGGGCCCGTCGGCCGGCGGCATGCCGGCAGGGGGCCGGCCGACCAGCGCACGCAGGGCGGCGGCCCGCTCCCGGGCCACGCCGAGCTCGGGAGCCGGGGAGCGCCCCGCCGCGACGTAGGCCTCCCAGACGCGGCGCTGCCCGGGCTCGAAGGCGGCCAGGGGCTCGTAGACCCGCAGGAAGGCCGCGTGCGCCGTCATGCGGCGATGCTCGCACGGCTACCCTCCGGTCGGGGCACACCTCCCCGCAGCACGACGTGGCGCCTCACGAGGGCGCGGCGACGACCGCCTCACCGCCGAGCCGGGAGGCCGTACGACGAGGAGCGACGCGTGAGCGTCTTCGACCGGACCGACCACCTCAAGGACGCCGGGCACGAACAGGTCGTGTTCTGCCAGGACCGCGTCAGCGGCCTGCGGGCGATCATCGCCGTCTACTCGACGGCCCTCGGGCCCGCCCTCGGGGGGACCCGCTTCTACCCCTACGCCAGCGAGGCCGACGCCGTCGAGGACGTGCTGAAGCTGTCCCGTGCGATGGCGTACAAGGCCGCCTGCGCCGGCATCGACCTGGGCGGTGGCAAGGCCGTGATCATCGGTGACCCGTCCCGCGACAAGTCCGAGGCGCTGCTGCGGGCGTACGGCCGCTTCGTCCAGTCGCTGGGCGGCCGCTACTACACCGCCTGCGACGTCGGCACGTACGTCAGCGACATGGACGTGATCGCCAAGGAGACCGACTACGCGACCGGGCGCTCGCCGGCGCAGGGCGGTGCGGGCGACAGCGCCGTCCTGACCGCCTTCGGCGTCTTCCAGGCCATGCGCGCGGCGGCGCAGCACACGTGGGGGACGCCGTCGCTCGAGGGTCGCCGGGTGGCGGTCGAGGGGGTCGGCAAGGTGGGGCACCACCTCGTCGAGCACCTGCTTGCCGACGGCGCCTCGGTCCTCGCCTCCGACGTCAGCGCCTCCGCCCTCGAGCGGGTGCGCACGCTCGGACCGGTCGAGACGACCGACGTCGACGACCTGCCGTCCCGGGACTGCGACGTCTACGCGCCGTGCGCCCTGGGCGGGTCGGTCAGCGACGAGCTGGTGCCGGCGCTGCAGGCGGCCGTCGTCTGCGGCGCCGCCAACAACCAGCTCGCCCACCCGGGCCTCGAGAAGGCGCTGGCCGACCGCGGCGTGCTGTTCACCCCGGACTACGTCGCCAACGCGGGCGGCCTGGTGCAGGTCGCCGACGAGGCGCAGCACCACCGTTCGGGCGGCTTCCGCTTCGAGCGCGCGCAGGCCAAGGCGGCGCAGATCTTCGGCACCACGCTGCGGGTCTTCGAGCTCGCGGACCGCGAGGGCGTGCCGCCCGCGGTGGCCGCCGACCGGCTCGCCGAGCGCCGGATGGCCGACGTCGGCCGCCTGCGCAGCGTCCTCGTGCCCGGCCGGAGCTGAGCGGCGGCTGCTCCGACGCCGTCCAGCGCGTGGACGGCGCGTCCAACCTGTAACCTCAAGGTCTGGCACGCACCCGCGAACGGCACGGGGAGTGCCGGTCAGAGTTGTTGCCACCCGGGGCCCTGCGGCCCCGCTGTCGCGAAGGGGTCGAGCCATGGGGCGCGGCCGTGCCAAGGCAAAGCAGACGAAGGTCGCGCGTGAGCTGAAGTACAGCACCGGCAACCTCGACCCCGACCGCCTCCGGGCCGAGCTCGCCGGCTCCCCGGCTCCGGCCTCCTCGGTGGAGGACGACGACGTCGACCCCTACGCCGGCGACGAGGACGACGACGACGAGGACGCGCCCGCCCGCTAGCGAGCCGCTCGAACGACGCACGACCTGCGAGGGGACGGCCGACCGGCCGTCCCCTCGTCGTGGTGGTCGAGCGGCGCCCCGGCCCTGCCTCCCCGCCCCAGGGCTGCCCGCCCGCGCGGGTGCAGCCCGCCGTCGCGGGGTCAGGCCGGGTGGCGACCGGTCAGGACCACGGTGCCGTCGCCGGGGACCACCTCGCCCGCCACCCAGGCCGGCACGTGGCGGGCGGTCAGCACCGCGAGCGCGCGGTCGACGTCGCCCGGGGCGACCAGCGCCACCATCCCGACGCCCATGTTGAACGTGCGCTCCATCTCCGGTTGCTCGACCCGTCCCGTGCGCTGCACGAGGTCGAACACCGGCTGAGGGCGCCAGCTCGCGCGGTCGACCGTCGCCGACAGGTGGCCCGGCAGCACCCGGGCGAGGTTGGCCGCCAGGCCTCCACCCGTCACGTGGCTGAACCCGTGCGTGTCGGTCTCCGCCACCAGCGACAGGCAGTCCTTGGCGTAGATGCGCGTGGGCGTGAGCAGCTGCTCGCCGAGCGGCCCGCCCAGCTCGTCGACCACGGCCTCCAGCCGCATGCGGGCGCCGGCGAGCAGGACGTGCCGCACGAGCGAGAAGCCGTTGCTGTGCAGCCCGCTCGAGCCCATCGCCACGACGGCGTCACCCGCGCGCACCGACTCCGGCCCCAGGACGCTGTCCTGCTCGACGACGCCGACGCCGGTCGCTGCCAGGTCGTAGTGGTCGGCGGACATGAGCCCCGGGTGCTCGGCGGTCTCGCCCCCCACCAGAGCGCAGCCCGCCTGCTCGCACCCGGCTGCGATGCCGCCGACGATCTCGGCGATGCGCTCCGGCACCACCTGCCCGCAGGCGATGTAGTCCTGCAGGAACAGCGGCTCGGCGCCGCACACGACCAGGTCGTCGACGACCATGCCGACCAGGTCGAGACCGACCGTGTCGTGCTTGTCCAGGGCCTGGGCGATGGCGAGCTTGGTCCCGACGCCGTCGGTGCTGCTCGCGAGCAGCGGCGTGCGGTAGCGGCTCGTGTCGAGCCGGAACAGCCCGACGAAGCCGCCCAGCCCGCCGACGACCTCCGGGCGCCCCGCCCGGGCGATCCGTCCCCTCATCAGCTCGACGGCGCGCTCGCCGGCGTCGATGTCGACTCCGGCACCGGCGTACGACCTCCCGCTCATGGGCGTGCCAGCTCCGAGCCGAGGGCCGCGTCCATGCGGTCGACGGAGGCCAGGCCGTTGTGGACGACGACCTGCCCGGCACCGACGTGGTCGTGGTCGGCGGAGTGCCCGGCCAGCTGCGACTGCAGCACCTGCGGACCGGCCAGCTCGCGCTGCGGCAGCGGGATCGGGTAGGTGCCGTCGAAGCAGGCCCGGCACAGCCGTTCGGCCGGCTGGGCGCTGGCCGCGGTGAGCCCCTCCAGGGACACGAAGGCGAGCGAGTCGGCGCCGATGGACGCACGGACCTCCTCCACCCCCCTGCCGGAGGCGATGAGCTCGGCCCGGCTGGCGAAGTCGACGCCGTAGAAGCAGGGCCACCGCACCGGAGGGCTGGAGATGCGCACGTGCACCTCGGCCGCCCCGGCCTCGCGCAGCATCCGCACGAGCGCCCGCTGGGTGTTGCCGCGCACGATGGAGTCGTCGACCACGACCAGGCGCTTGCCGCTGATGACCTCGCGCAGGGGGTTGAGCTTGAGGCGGATGCCGAGCTGGCGGATCGTCTGGGACGGCTGGATGAAGGTGCGGCCCACGTAGGCGTTCTTCACCAGCCCCTGGGCGTACGGGATGCCGCTCTGCTCGGCGAAGCCGATCGCCGCGGGAGTGCCCGACTCGGGCACCGGGATCACGAGGTCGGCCTCGGCCGGCGCCTCGACCGCGAGCGTGCGCCCGGTCTGCACCCGGGCCGAGTTGACCGAACGACCGGCGATGGTCGTGTCCGGACGCGCGAGGTAGACGTACTCGAACAGGCACCCCTTGGGGGTCGGCGGGGCGTAGCGCTCGCTGCGCACCCCGTCCTCGTCGATCGCCAGCAGCTCACCGGGCTCCACCTCGCGCACGAAGGCGGCACCCACGATGTCGAGGGCCGCCGTCTCGCTGGCCACGACCCAACCCCGGTCGAGCCGTCCGAGCACCAGGGGGCGCACGCCGTGCGGGTCACGGGCGGCGTAGAGGGTCCGCTCGTCCATGAAGGTGAGGCAGAACGCGCCGCGCAGCGTGGGCAGCACCTCGCGCGCCGCCTCCCAGGGGGTCAGGTCGCTGCGGGCCGCGAGCAGGGTCATGATCAGGTCGGAGTCGGTGGTCGAGCCCATCGCGCCCGAGAGCGGGTCGAGGGTGGCGGCACGGGCGCTGAGCTCGCCGGTGTTGGTGAGGTTGCCGTTGTGGCCCAGCGCCAGGCTGCCCCCGCCCGCGAGGGTCCGGAACGACGGCTGCGCGTTCTCCCACGTGCCGGACCCCGTCGTGGAGTAGCGGGTGTGGCCGATCGCGAGCGAGCCCGACATGCTCGACAGCGAGCGCTCGTCGAAGACCTGCGCCACCAGGCCGAGGTCCTTGTAGACCAGCACGGTGACGCCGTCCGAGACGGCCATGCCCGCCGCCTCCTGACCGCGGTGCTGCAGCGCGTAGAGCCCGTAGTAGGTCAGCTTGGCGACGTCCTCGCCGGGCGCCCAGACGCCGAAGACCCCGCACTCCTCGCCGACCGGGGGGTCCGGCAGGAGCGGATCGGGCGCGTCTGGGGCAGGCACGCGGGAGGCTCCTCGAGGGGCGGGTGGCGGTGCGCCGGTCCCGTCGAGTGTAGGCAGGCCGTCCGGCGCTGCGGTGTCCCCCTCCGGTGTCCGAGCAGCGGCCGGCGGCGCGGTAGGAAGAGCGCATGACAGCCGAGCGGGCATCGCGACTGGGCCCGGTGCTGGCCCTGCAGTCCTCCGGGGCGGCGCAGCGGCTCTACCCGGTGTCGGTGGGGCTGGCGCTGGCCCGGCTGCGCGCCGACCGGTTGTGGCGGCAGAGCGCACCGCGCGCGCACGCCCTCGCCAGCATGGACCTCCTCGTCGGCCGTACGTCGCGTGCGCCCGCGCTCGAGCAGCTCGCCCGCGCCTACCTGCTGGAGCTGTGCCGGCACGAGGAGCTGGCCTGGCGCCTCGACGTCGTGACGCGGCTGCCGGTGCACCACGTCGAGCGGCTGCGCGCGCAGCTCGACCGCGGACGGGGAGTGATCGTGAGCGTCGTCCACCAGGGGCACTTCGGTGCCCACCCCGCCTGCGTGGCGCGCCACGTCCCCGTCACCACGCTGATCGCCTCGAAGCTCCTGGGCGAGCAGCCCCGGACCCCCGCGGGTGTGCGCCGCCAGCAGCTCCACCGGACGTTCGCCCACTCCCCCGACGTCACGCTGCTGGGCGCGCAGGGGTCCTTCGACGCGGTGCGCTCGCTGCTCTCGGAGGGCGGCGTCGCGTGGGTGGCGTGCGACCTCAAGGGCAGCACGCCCGTGCGCTTCCTGGGCCGCACGGTGCTGGTCCCGTCGGGCACGGCGCGGCTCTCCCTGCTGACCGGTGCGGCCGTGCTGCCGCTGAGCATCAGCCCCGACGGGCACCTCGAGCGGCTCGAGGTGCAGGAGCCGCTCCTGCCCGAGGACCACGACAGCCCCGAGGCGCTCCTGCAGGCGGTCTTCGACCGGCACGAGCCCGCCGTGCTGGCGTGGCCGCAGGGCTACGAGCAGCCCCTCACCCACCTCGAGGTGCGTGCCGATCCCCCGCCCGACCCGCTGGCCGACGCTCGGGAGGAGCGGGCGACCTAGCGGGCCGGCCCGGCCGCCTCTCGGCCGGGCGCGCCGTCGCGCGGTCCCTGGACGACGCGCCGGCTGGTCGCGCCCAGGGCGTACGCCCCCCAGCGCGTCACCGCGCGCGGCACCGCAGTGCGGTGCGGGGTCGGCACGCTGCGGCTGTCGAGCGTGTCACGCACCCGGTCGACGACGCCGTCGAACCAGAACGCCAGCCCGCCGCTGAAGCGGCCGTGGCGCGTGTCGGGGTGCGGGCGCGTCGGGCTCCGCAGCAGCGCCGCGGCCAGCCGCTCGCGCAGGTCGGCCTGCTGCTCGGACGACAGCACCTCGTCGAGGGCGGCCAGCAGCGCGCGCTCGGCACGCTCGTGGTCCTGCAGAGCACGCCGCACGCCGTCCTCCAGCGCCTGCACCGGGACAGCGCGCAGGTGGACGTCACCGGTGAGCCGCCGGTCGAGCTGCCACAGGAGCACCTGCAGGCGGTGGTCCACCGCCTGCTGCGCCCGCACCCGCTGGCGCCCGTCGGCCAGTGCCCGGCAGGCCGCCGGGAACAGCACCCGCTCGACCGCGGCGAGGTGGGCGGCGCCCCAGCTCACCGCGGCCAGACTGCTGCTCGCCGGGTCGTCGAGCGCCGCGAGGGCGTGCGAGTGCGGGCGCGCCAGCTCCTGCCGCAGGTCGGCGGCGGGCTCCGACGGGGTGTGGACCGTGGTCCCGGGCGGCATCTCGGGTGCGCTCACGTGGCGGCTCCGCGTCGGGTGCGCCGCCCGTGCTGGGCGGGTCCCATGACGCTGAGCCGCGCACCGACCTGCTCAGCGTGAGCGCCTGCGCCCCGGATGTCCAGGGACGGGCTGACCTGGGCTCAGACCGGCGTCTTCAGGGCGTCGAGCAGCGCCTGGCAGGCCTGCTCGCAGCGGTTGCAGGCCTGCTCGCACAGCCGGCAGTGCTCGTGGGCGTCGCGGTGCGGGGCGCAGGAGGACGCGCACTGCACGCAGGCCTCGATGCAGGCCGCGAGCACGGACAGCGTGAGCTGCTTGTCGGAGGCGTTCAGGCGGGCCAGGTGGCGCGCCGTCACACCGCACAGGTCGGCGCAGTCGAGGTCGTCGCGGACGCACACCGCCATCTCGCGCGCATGGTCCTCGGACAGGCAGGCGCTGGCGCACGCCGTGCACACCAGGGCGCAGTCGCTGGCGGCGTCGATGGCCTCGGCGACGAGGGCGGCGTCGACGGTCAGGCGCTGAGGAGCGGCGTTCAGCATCTCGAGCGTGGTCACGGTGCACCTCCGGAGAAGGGGTCAGGGTCGCCCTCGACCTGCCCTGCGGTGGCGCGCCTAGACCTGCGCAGCCGTCACGACGCCGCGCCCCACGGAGGCAGCGGCAGCCACGCCGACAGGTCGGCCCGGTCCCCCCACGTGCGCACCCGCCCGTCCGTCGCCGCCCGCGACCACGCCAGCCGGCCGGTGCACAGCTCGACGAAGGCCACGGCGTCGGCCTCGACGACGTTGGGCGGCGTGCCGCGGGTGTGGCGCGGCCCCTCGACGCACTGCACGGCGGCGTACGGCGGCACCCGCGCCTCGACGTGCCGGCCGGGTGCGACCTCGGCGAGCCGGTCGGCGAGCCCGCGCACGGCGAGCGCGAGGTCCGGGCGGGCCGGCGGGCGCGCCTCGTCGAGCGCGAGCAGCACCGCCTCGACCGCAGCCGCCACGGCGACGGGGTCGCGGCGGGCGGGCGGCACGCGGTCGAGCGTAGGCGGGCCGCACCCGTCAGCCCGGGTGCAGGCCGCCCGTCGCCGGAGCGGTGAGGACCGGGTTGGCGGGGGCGGTGTCGCCGGCCAGCGGGCCGAACAGCGCGGGCAGCGTCGCCTCGGAGGCCTCGCGCAGGTCCTCGAGCGCCAGCGACAGCACGTCCTGCACCTCCAGGCCGGTGCCGTCGGTGACGCCGATCCGGGTGCACGGCAGCCCGCGGGCGTCGCACATCTCGGTGAAGCGCAGCTCCTCCGAGCGGGGCACGGTGACGAGGGCGCGCCCGGCCGACTCGCTGAACAGCTGCACGAACGGCGACAGGCCCCGGGGCAGGACGATCCGCGCCCCGACGCCGGCCGGCTGCCCGTCCTGCCGCGGCCCCCCGGCCAGGCACGACTCGACGAGCGCCTGGGCCAGGCCGCCGTCGGACAGGTCGTGGGCCGACGAGAGCATGCCGTCGCGCGAGCCGGCGACGAGCACCTCGGCCAGCACCTTCTCCGCCGCCAGGTCGACCACGGGCGGGCAGCCGCCGAGGTGCCGGTGCTCGGCCCAGGCCCACTCCGAGCCGCCGAGCTCCTCGCCCGTCCGGCCGAGCAGCAGCACCGACTCGCCCTCGACGGCGAAGCCGATCGGCGTGCGGCGGGCGACGTCGTCGAGCAGCCCCAGCACGCCGACGACCGGCGTGGGGTTGATCGCCACCTCGGCGGTGGAGTTGTAGAAGCTGACGTTGCCGCCGGTGAGCGGGAGGGCCAGCGCGCGGCAGGCGTCGGCCAGCCCCCGGGTGGCCTCGGCGAACTGCCACATGACCTCCGGGTCCTCCGGCGAGCCGAAGTTGAGGCAGTTGGTGACCGCGATCGGCACGGCCCCCGTCGCCGCGACGTTGCGGCACGCCTCGGCCAGCGCCAGCTGCGCGCCGGCGTAGGGGTCCAGCCGCGCGTAGCGGCCGTTGCCGTCGGTGGCCAGGGCGATGCCCAGCCCCGTCTGCTCGGACAGCCGCACGACGCCCGCGTCCTGCGGCCAGGCCAGGACCGTGTCGCCGAGCACGATCCGGTCGTACTGCTCGACCACCCAGCGGCGGCTGCACAGGTTGGGCGAGGCGACCATGCGCAGCAGCAGGTCCGACAGCACCTCTCCCGGTGGGTGGGGCGGTGTCGGCGCCGCCTGCAGGGTGTCGAGGTCCGCCGGCCGCTCCTGCGGGCGGTCGTAGACCGGGCCGTCGTCGGCCAGCGAGCCGGGTGGCACGTCGACGACGGCCTGGCCGTGCCACAGCACCTCGAGCCGGTCGCCCTCGACGACCTCGCCGATCGCGGTGGCGAGCACGCCCCACTTCTCGGCGGTGGCGAGCACCGCCGGGAGGTTCGCCGGGGCGACGATGGCCAGCATCCGCTCCTGCGACTCGCTCGCGAGCACCTCGTGCGGCTCCATCGACGCCTCGCGCAGGGGCACGCGGTCCAGGTGCGCCCGCATGCCCGACCGCCCGGCCGCGGCCGTCTCGGTGAGCGCGCAGGTCAGGCCGGCGCCGCCGAGGTCCTGGATGCCCTCGACGAGCTGGGCGTCGTACAGCTCCAGGCACGCCTCGATGAGCAGCTTCTCGGTGAAGGGGTCGCCGACCTGCACCGACGGCCGGCGCGCGGGCCCGTCCTCGTCGAAGGTGGCGGACGCGAGCACCGACACCCCGCCGATGCCGTCGCGGCCGGTCTTGGCGCCGAGCAGGACCACGACGTTGCCGACGCCGCGGGCGGCCGACAGCTGGATGCGGTCCTTGGGCAGCACGCCGAGGCACAGCGCGTTGACCAGCGGGTTGCCGGCGTAGGTCGGGTCGAAGACGACCTCGCCGCCGACGTTCGGCAGTCCCAGGCAGTTGCCGTAGCCGCCCACCCCGGCCACGACGCCGGGCAGCACCCGCGCGGTGTCCGGGTGCTGGGCGTCACCGAAGCGGAGCGAGTCCATGACGAGCACGGGACGCGCGCCCATGGTGAGGATGTCGCGCACGATGCCGCCCACCCCGGTGGCCGCCCCCTGGTAGGGCTCGACGTAGCTGGGGTGGTTGTGCGACTCCACCTTGAAGGTGACGGCCAGGCCCTCGCCGACGTCGACGACGCCGGCGTTCTCGCCCATGCCGACGAGCATCCGCTCGCCCTTCGGCAGCTCGCCGAACCGGCGCAGGTGCACCTTCGACGACTTGTAGGAGCAGTGCTCGCTCCACATGATCGAGTACATCGCCAGCTCGGACTGCGTGGGGCGGCGACCCAGCACCGCACGGATCGCGGCGTACTCCCCGTCCTCGAGCCCGAGCTCGGCGTACGGCTGGGCGACCTCCGGCGTGGCGGCCGCCCGGTCGACGGTGTCGACGCTGCTGCGGCCCTCGGGCAGCGGGCCGGCGGAGTCGGCAGCGGGCGTCGTCACGCCGCGACCAGGGTCGACAGCACGCTGGTGAAGAACACCAGGCCGTCGGTGCCGGGACCGGTGAGCTCCTCCACCGCGTGCTCGGGGTGCGGCATGATCCCGACGACGTTGCCGGCGGCGTTGCGGATGCCGGCGATGTCGCGGGCGCTGCCGTTGGGGTTGCTGCCGAGGTAGCGCGCGACGACGCGTCCCTCGCCCTCGAGCTCGTCGAGCACCGCGGTGGCGGCGACGTAGTTGCCCTCGCCGTTCTTCACCGGCACGACGACCGCCTGGCCCTCGGCGAAGCCGGCCGTCCACGCCGACGCCGTGCTCTCGACGCGCAGCCGCTGGTCGCGGTTGACGAAGTGCAGGTGGGCGTTGCGGGTGAGCGCCCCGGGCAGCAGGCCCGCCTCGCACAGCACCTGGAAGCCGTTGCAGATGCCGAGCACCGGCAGGCCGCGGCCGGCCTGCTCGATCACGGTGCCCATCACCGGGGAGAACCGGGCCAGCGCGCCGGCCCGCAGGTAGTCGCCGTAGGAGAAGCCGCCCGGCAGGACGACGGCGTCGACCCCGTGCAGGTCCGCGTCGGCGTGCCACAGGGCCACCGGCCGGCCGCCGGCCAGGCGCACGGCGCGCTGGGCGTCCCGGTCGTCGAGGCTGCCGGGGAAGCTCACCACACCGATGCGGGCCGTCACGCGCACGAGGGTAGTGGCGCGCCTCAGCCCGGCCGGGGGCCGCCCGCGGGGCCGTCCTCGCCGAGCTCCACAGGCTCCCGGTCCCCGTTGCGCCGGGCCTGCGACCAGGGACCGTGCCGGGTGTCGGGCGCGTCCTCGGTGAGCCGGTCGATCGCCGAGCCGTCGCTCCAGGTCAGCTGCTTCTCCAGGTGGACGACGGTGCCGGTGTGCGGCCGGCTGGTGAAGCTCACCTCGTCGACGAGGGCCCGCATCAGCTGGATGCCGCGGCCGTCCTCCGCCGACGGCTCGGCCTCGGTCAGGCCCTGCGTGGCGACGTCGAAGCCGCTGCCGCGGTCGATCACCTCGATGACGCAGACGGCCCCGTCGATGCCCGCCGACACCTCGTACTCGTCGGTGTCGGCGGCGTGGTCCAGGACGTTGGTGCAGGCCTCGGTCAGCGCCAGCTCGATGTCGGCGACCACGTCGTCGTCCACCCCGAGGACCTCGAGCGAGCGGGCCAGGACGCGACGGGCGACGGGCACGGAGTACTCGTCGTGCGGCAGCGCGAGGGTCAGCTTGAGCTCCACGGGAGCCTCAGCCCAGCCGCACGCGGAAGTCCTCGATCACCGGGTTGGCGAGCAGCACCTGCGCCATCCGGGTGCCCTCGGCGAGCGCGGCGTCCTCGTCGGCGGCCTCGACGGTGATCTCGACGTGCTTGCCGATGCGCAGGTCGCTGACCGGAGCGAGCCCGAGCGTCGGCAGCGCGTTGACGACCGCCTGCCCGGCCGGGTCGAGGATCTCCGGCTTGAGCATCACGTCGACGACCACCTCGTACGCGGGCATGGCCGCAGCGTAGCGGTGGGCCGTGCGCTCACCCTCCCCGCAGCCAGCTGTCGAAGGAGCTGCCGGTCAGCCGCTCGTAGGCCTCGACGTAGCCGGCCCGGGTGCGCTCCACGACGTCGGGGGGCAGCTCGGGCGCGGGGGCCGTCCGGTCCCACCCGCTCGCGTCGAGCCAGTCGCGGACGGGCTGCTTGTCGAAGGACGGCTGCGCCCGGCCGGGCACCCAGCGGTCGGCCGGCCAGAAGCGGGAGGAGTCGGGCGTGAGCACCTCGTCGCCGAGCCGCAGGACGCCGTCGCGGTCGTGGCCGAGCTCGAGCTTGGTGTCGGCCAGCAGGATCCCGCGCTCGGCGGCCCGGGCGGCGCCCCGCGCGTAGACCGCCAGGGTCACCCGCCGCAGCTCGGCGGCCAGCTCGGCCCCGACGGCCCGCTCGACGGCCGCGAAGGGGACGTTCTCGTCGTGGTCGCCGGCCTCGGCCTTGGTCGCCGGGGTGAAGACCGGCTCCGGCAGCCGGCTCCCGTCCTGCAGCCCGGGCGGCAGGGCGTGCCCCTGGATGCCGCCCGTCGCCCGGTAGTCGGCCAGGCCCGAGCCGGTGAGGTAGCCGCGCGCCACGCACTCCACCGGCACCATGGCCAGCCGGCGGCACAGCACCGCCCGGCCCCGCAGCTGGTCGGCGTACGGCTGCAGCCCGGCGGGGAACTCGTCCGGCCGGGCGCTGACCAGGTGGTGGGGCACGAGGTCGGCCAGCTGCCCGAACCACCAGACCGACAGGCCGGTGAGCACCGCGCCCTTGTCGGGGACCACCGTCGGCAGGACGACGTCGTAGGCGCTGATCCGGTCGCTGGCGACGAGCAGCAGGTGGTCGGCGTCGACCTCGTGGACGTCGCGGACCTTGCCGCGGGCGACCAGCGGCAGGGGCAGGGGCAGGGGCAGCGTCACGTGAGGGCGGCGAGGCGGTCGAAGACCGGGGCCAGCCGGTCCAGGTAGCGCTCGGGGCGGCACACCTCGTCCAGCCGGGCCTCGTCGAGCACCTGACCGGCGGCCTGCGCCTCGTCGCTCAGCGCCGCCCGGAACGGCGTGCCGGTCTCCCACGTGCGCATCGCCGCCCGCTGCACGAACGCGTACGCGTCCTCGCGCGACAGCCCGCCCTCCACGAGCTCGAGCAGCACCGTGCTGGTGTAGATCAGGCCACCGGAGCTCTCGAGGTTGGCCCGCATGCGGTCGGCGTCGACGACCAGGCCGGTCACCAGCCGGGTCGTCAGGTGGAGCAGGTAGTCGGTGGCGATCGAGGCGTCGGGCAGCGCGATGCGCTCGGTCGAGCTGTGGCTGATGTCGCGCTCGTGCCACAGCGGGATGCCCTCCATCACCGGCACCACCTGCGCGCGCACGATCCGCGCCATGCCGGCGATGCGCTCGCTGGCGATCGGGTTCTTCTTGTGGGGCATCGCGCTCGAGCCCTTCTGGCCCTTGCCGAACGGCTCCCACAGCTCGCGGACCTCGGTGCGCTGCCCGTGCCGCACCTCCAGCGCGAACGCCTCGCAGACGGTGGCGATCACCGCCAGGGCGCAGACCCACTCGCTGATGCCGTCGCGCAGCACCACCTGCGTGGCGGCGGGCGCCGGGGTCAGCCCGAGGCGCTCCGCGACCCGCTGCTCGACCTGCGGGTCGACGTTCGAGTAGGTGCCCACCGCACCGCTGATCTTGGCCACGGCCACCGCCTCGCGCACCCGGCGCAGGCGGTCGCGGCTGCGGGCCATGGCGAAGGCGAGGTCCGCCACGCGGTGGCCCCAGGTCGTCGGCTCGGCGTGGATGCCGTGCGTGCGACCGACGCGGACGGTGTCGCGGTGCTCCAGCCCGAGGTCGCGCAGGGCGGCGACGAGCGCGTCGCACTTGGCCAGCAGCAGGTCGGTGGCCTCCACGAGCTGCAGGGCGAGGGCGGTGTCCAGCAGGTCGCTGCTGGTCATCCCGAAGTGCACGTACGCCGCTGCCTCGCGCGGCTGCGTGCGGTCGGCCCAGGCCGACAGGAAGGCGATGACGTCGTGCTGGGTGACCGCCTCGATCTCGGCGACGGCCTCCGGGGTGGGTGGCGGAGCGGCGCGCACGGGCGCCACGCTGGAGGCCGGCACCGTGCCCGCCTCGGCGTGGGCCTCCAGGACCATCACCTCGACCGCGCACCACAGCTCGTACTTGTGGGCCTCGCTCCAGACCCGCCCCATCTCGGGCAGGGTGTAGCGCTCGATCACGGGGTGCTCCCTCGGGTCGGTGTCGCGCCAGTCTCCCAGGGACGCCGGCCACGCCCCGGGACCCCGTGCTCAGGCGGGCTGCCCCGGCAGGCGGACCTCGCCGGCGACGGCGGCGCGGGCGATGTCGGTGCGCCAGTGGCCGCCGCGCAGCCGCACGGCGGCGACCCCCTCGTACGCCAGGTCGCGCGCGGCGCCGAGGTCGTCGGCGACGGCGGTCACCGACAGGACCCGGCCGCCGGCCGACACCACCCGGTCCCCCTCGGTGCGGGTGCCGGCGTGCAGCACGTGCACCCCCGCGGGCAGCGGCCCGACCTCGACGACGTCGCCGGTGACCGGCGGTCCGGGGTAGCGCTCGGCGGCCACGACCACGGTGACGGCGGCACCGGCGCGCCAGGCGAGCGGCGGCGCGTCGCCGAGCGAGCCGGTGGCGCAGGCGTGCAGCAGGCCGGCGAGCGGCGTCTCGAGCAGCGCGAGGACGACCTGCGTCTCCGGGTCGCCGAAGCGGCAGTTGAACTCGATGACCTGCGGCCCCGACGACGTCAGCGCCAGTCCGGCGTAGAGCAGCCCGCGGAACGGCGTCCCCCGCCGGGCCAGCTCGTCGACGACCGGCTGCAGCACCTCGCGCTGCACCTGCTGCACCAGGCCCGGCGGCAGCCACGGCAGCGGTGCGTACGCCCCCATGCCCCCGGTGTTGGGCCCCGCGTCGCCGTCCTGCGCCCGCTTGAAGTCCTGCGCCGGCAGCAGCGGCACGACGGTCCGGCCGTCGGTCAGGGCGAACAGCGACACCTCCGGCCCGTCCAGGTAGCTCTCGACGATCGCGGTCGCGCCCGGACCGCGCAGCACCTCCCGCGCGAACGCCGTGGCCGCCGCCAGGTCGCTGCCGACGTGGACGCCCTTGCCGGCCGCGAGCCCGTCGGCCTTGACGACGTACGGCGGCGCGGCGGCCGCGAGGTGGGCCGCGCACGCCTCGGGGTCGTCGAACACGGCCGCCGCCGCGGTCGCCACGCCCGCCTCGGCCATCACCTGCTTGGCGAAGCTCTTGCTCCCCTCGATGCGCGCCGCGGCGGCGGACGGGCCGAAGCAGGCGATGCCGGCCTCGCGCAGCGCGTCCGCGACCCCGGCGACGAGCGGCACCTCCGGCCCGACGACGACGAGGTCGGCGGCCAGCTCCTGGGCCAGGGCGACGACCTGCCCCCCGTCGGCGACCTCGACGGGGCGGTCGGCGGCCAGCACCGCCGTGCCGGCGTTGCCCGGCGCGCAGACCAGCCGGTGGACGGCCGGGTCGCGCGACAGGGCGGTCAGCAGCGCATGCTCGCGGGCGCCGGACCCGAGCACGAGGACGTCCACGGGCGGCACGCTAGCGGTCGAGCGCCCCGGCCAGCACCGTCCGCAGCATGGCCGCACGGGGGGCGCTGGCCATGACCGCGAGGTCCTCGCGCAGCGTGGTCGACCCGTCGAGGAACCGCAGCACCCGCTCGGTCGGCTGCCGCTCGAACAGCCCCGCGAAGAAGTCGGCGCCGTCGAGGAAGCCGCCGTCGAGCGCCCGCAGCAGCAGGCCGTCCATGCGCAGGTGACGCGCGGAGTAGGCCGGGGGCGGCTCGGGGTCGCGGCCCTCGCGCAGCGCGTCGGCGACGGCGCGCGCCTGCCGCTGCGCCGCCGCGAACGTGTAGCCGGTGGACGGCCGGGTGGCACCTCCGGCGGCGCCCAGGCGGAACACCCGCTCGCCCACCCGCCGCGGGAACGGGGCGTCGGTCATGGGGATGGCGCCCTGCTCGACCGCGAGCACCTCGAACGGGCCCAGTCGCAGCACCTGCGAGGTCCAGTCGACCAGCGCCGACTCGTACTGCTCGTCCTCCAGCACCGAGCGCGAGAACTCGGTGTACTCCACCAGGGCCTCCCGCGGGGAGGTCGGCAGCACGTAGCCGAAGGCCACCCCGCCCGGCGGCTGCGGAGGCCGGAAGTCCATCAGGCCGGCCACCGCCGGGTCGAAGGCGTCCTGCGCGGTGCGCACGGTCCAGCCCCGGAAGTGCTGCAGGAGCGCGACCCGCCCGGGCCGCGCGGGCGGCGCCGGCCGGGTGTCGAAGACCCACCGCCCGGCGACGTCGGCGCCCTCCACCACGCCGTCGCCGGTGATGCGGTCGACCAGCGCCTCCACCCGGACCACGCCGGTGCGCGAGAGCCGTGCGGCGGCCACGCGCTCGTAGTCGCCGGAGCGGACCATCGTGTAGGCGAACGGCGCCAGGTCGTAGGTGCGCTCCCGTCCGCTCGGCGCGTGCACCTGCACCCGGTCCCACCGCCGGTGGACGGCGTCCTCCCAGTCGCCCGGGCCGCTCTGCCACGAGCACCACGTGCGCTCCGGCGGTCGCGCCGGTCCGGGCGGGGCCTCGACGAGCACGACGTCGGCGCTCCCCTGCTCGCCGAGGCGGCAGGCCAGCGCCAGACCGGCGGCGCCGGCCCCGACGACGACGACGTCGGCGTGCAGCACCGGGGCTAGCCGCGCACGGTGTGCACGCGCGCGTGCAGCACCTTGCGCTGCGACAGGGCGCAGCGCAGCGCCCGGTGCAGGCCGTCCTCGAGGTACAGCTCGCCGCGCCACTGCACGACGTGGGCGAACATGTCGCCGTAGAAGGTCGAGTCCTCGGCCAGCAGCACGTCGAGGTCCAGCGTCTTCTTGACGGTGATCAGGTGGTCGAGCTGCACCTGCGTGGGCGGGATCGACACCCAGTCGCGCCGGCTCAGCCCGTGGTCGGGGTACGGCCGACCCTCGCCCACGGCGCGGAAGATCACGCGCGTCCCCCCGTCACGGCAGCAGGCTCCGCAGCTCGAGGGTCTGCTCGCGGTCGGGCCCGACCCCGATCGAGGCGAACGGCGCCCCGCTGAGCTGCTCGAGCGCCTGCACGTAGGCCTGCGCGGTCTTGGGCAGGTCGTCGAAGGTGCGGGCGGCGGTGATGTCCTCGTCCCAGCCGTCGAGGTGCTCGTAGACCGGGACGGCGTGGTGGAAGTCGCTCTGCGACACGGGCATCTCGTCGAAGCGTCGTCCGCCGACCTCGTAGGCCACGCAGACCGGGATGCGCTCCCAGCCGGTCAGCACGTCGAGCTTGGTCAGCACGAAGTCGGTCACGCCGTTGACCCGGGCGGCGTAGCGCGCGATGACGGAGTCGTACCAGCCGCACCGCCGGGGACGGCCGGTCGTCGTGCCGTACTCGTGCCCGGCCGCCCGCAGCGCCTCCCCGTCGGCGTCGCGCAGCTCGGTCGGGAACGGGCCCTCGCCGACGCGCGTGGTGTAGGCCTTGACCACCGCGATCACCTTGTCGACCCGGCGCGGGCCGATGCCGCTGCCGGTGCACGCCCCGCCGGCCGTCGCCGACGACGACGTGACGAACGGGTAGGTGCCGTGGTCGACGTCGAGCAGCGTCGCCTGCCCGCCCTCCAGCAGGACCGTCTCGCCCCGGTCGAGCGCCGCGTTCAGCAGCAGGGACGTGTCGGCGACCATCGGACGGACGCGGTCGACGTAGGACAGCAGCTCCTCGACGACGGCGTCGACCTCGACGGCCTTGCGGTTGTAGACCTTGACGAGCACCTGGTTCTTCAGCTCCAGCGCACCCTCGACCTTCAGGCGCAGGATCCCCTCGTCGAACAGGTCCTGCACGCGGATGCCGATGCGGTTCATCTTGTCGGCGTAGGTCGGGCCGATGCCGCGGCCGGTCGTGCCGATGCGCCGGTTGCCCAGGAACCGCTCGGCGACGCGGTCCAGCGTGCGGTTGTAGGACGCGATCAGGTGGGCGTCGGCCGACAGCACGAGCTTCGCGCACGAGACGCCCCGCGCCTCGAGCGCGTCGATCTCCTCGAACAGCACCGACAGGTCGACCACGACGCCGTTGCCGATGACGGGCGTGCAGCCCGGCGACAGGATCCCGCTCGGGAGCAGGTGCAGCGCGTAGGTCTCGTCGCCGATGACCACGGTGTGGCCGGCGTTGTTGCCACCGTTGAACTTGACGACGTAGTCGACCTGCCCGCCGAGCTGGTCGGTGGCCTTGCCCTTGCCCTCGTCACCCCACTGGGCACCGACGAGCACGAGTGCAGGCATGATCGCTCCTCACGGAGGGTCTGGAGGACCGCCACAGGACGAAGCCCCGGGCGCAGGCGCCTGGGGCTCTTGCACCGGAAGGCTAGCCGACATGGACCCCACGGACGACGGCCATCTGCTGGTGGTCAGCCAGCGCGCAGGCAGCACGGACGTCGACGAGGTCACCGCCGCCGTCGACGTGCTCGGCGCCGAGCTGGTCCTGTGCACCGGACCGGACGAGCTCGAGCACGCGCTCGACCGGCTCGACGGGCGCACCCTGGTCATCGCCGGCGGTGACGGCAGCCTGCACCTCGCGGTCACCAAGCTGCACCTGCGCGGGGCGCTCGACCGGACCCGCATCGGGCTGGTCCCGCTCGGCACCGGCAACGACCTGGCCCGCGCGCTCGGGATCCCGCTGGACCCGGCGCAGGCCGCGGTCCTCGTCCGGGACGGACGGGCGCAGCCGACCGACCTGCTGCTCGACGACGCGGGCGGCGTCGTCGTCAACGCCGCGCACGTCGGCATCGGGGCGCAGGCCGCCGAGCTCGCCGGGGCGCTCAAGCCCCGGCTCGGGCCGGCGGCCTACCCGGTCGGCGCCGTGCGGGCCGGCCTGCGGTCCACCGGCTGGCGGCTGAGGGTGGAGGTCGACGGCAGGGTCGTGTCCGACCGCCACCGCCGCACCCTCATGGTCGGCATCGGCAACGGCCGGGGCATCGGCGGGGGGACGCCCCTGCTGCCGCACGCCCTCGTCGACGACGGCCTGCTCGACGTCATGGTGTCGCAGGCGACCGGGCCGTTCGCCCGGATCCGCTTCGGAGCCGCCCTCACCTCGGGCGAGCACCTGTCGGACCCGCAGGTGCGGTTCGCCCGGGGCAGGTCGGTCACCGTGTCCGGCGAGGCCGTGGGGGTGAACTCCGACGGCGAGACCGGCGTCGAGGTGCGCCGCCGCACCTGGACCGTGGCGCCGGGCGCCTGGACGATGGTGCGCCCGTAACCGCCGCCGGTGCGGGCGCTTGTCGGCCCGCACCGCACCCGTACGGCCCGCCGCACGTCGGCAGCGACGGACGAGCCGGGGCGGGCCTAGAAGAAGTGGTGGGCGACGACGGTCGCCTTCTCGCTCACCTTCTGCCGCAGGGGCCGGTCCTCCCACCGCCGCGGCTCGATGAGCACGCACCGGGGCAGCTCGTCGTCGAAGTCGTCCTCGAGCCGGCGCGCGACCACCGGGTCGAGCACCGACATCACGACCTCCTCGTCGTGGTGCAGCGACCGGCGGTTCATGTTGGCCGACCCGACGACGGCCGCGATCCCGTCGATGGTCAGCACCTTCGCGTGCAGCATCGAGGGCTGGAACGCCCAGATGCGGACGCCTCCCTCGACCAGCCGGGAGTAGATGGACTCGCTGGCCAGCTGGCAGACCCGCTTGTCGGCGTGCGGTCCCGGCAGCATCAGGTCGACCTGGACCCCGCGCGCGACGGCGTCGAGCAGCAGCGACTGGAAGAAGTCGTCGGGCACGAAGTAGGCGGTCATCATGCGGATCCGCGTCTGCGCCGACTCGAGCATCACGCGGAAGACGGTCGCCATGTCGTTCCAGCTCACGCTGGCGCTGCCACGGGCGACCTGGACCACGGAGCCACCGGCGGCCAGCTCGTGGTCGGGGAAGCGCCGGTCGTCGTCGATCAGCGGATGGCCGGTCTCGGCCCAGTTCTGCGCGAAGGAGGCCGACAGGCCGTCGACCGCGGGCCCGACGACCCGCACGTGCGTGTCGCGCCACTCCGTCTCGTCGCGGGCGTCGCCGCACCACTCCTCGGCGATGCCGACCCCGCCGGTGAAGCCGACGACCTCGTCGCAGATGAGCACCTTGCGGTGGGTGCGGTGGTTGTGCTTCCAGGGCGAGAGCGCCTGCCCCTGCCAGACCGGCTTGCGGAACCACTCGACCTGCACCCCGCAGTCGGTCATGTGGGTGATGAGGTCGCTGTCGATGAGCCGCCCGCCGACCGCGTCGATGAGCACCCGGACGTCGAGCCCGGCGCGGGCCCGCTCGGCCAGGGCGTGCGCGAACTCGTGCGCGATGTCGCCCTTCCAGTAGACGAAGGTCAGGAAGTCGATGGTCCGCTGCGACTCCCGGATCGCGCTGAGCATCGCCGGGAAGATCTCGTCGCCGTTCTTGAGCAGCGTCAGCGCGTTGCCCTCGCTCGCGGGGATGCCGAGCAGCGCCTCCAGGCGCCGGCGCAGGTCGCGCACCCGCTGCTGCGGGCTGTCTCGGGGGTCGAGCTGGTCGCCGGCGACGGTGTCGTCGTCGGTCCTGGTGCGGACGCGCATGCATGACCTCCTGGGTCGGTGACGGTGCCCTACCCCGCCCGACAGGGGACGCTCTCGCGCCCGAAGGGTGACGTGGGGTCCGTACGCTCGGACTGTGGCACGCATCCCGGGCATCGACGGCCTGTTCGCGGCTCTCCAGGCCCAGACCGAGTCGCTGGCCGCGCTGCCCGCGACGGTCACCGCCCTGACCGGTGCCGTGCGGGCGCTCGGCGAGATCGTCGGGGAGGCCCGCGAGACGCTGGCCGCGGTCCACCGCGTGGCCGTGCGGCTCGACGGGGTCGCCTCCGAGCTGGAGGAGCCCCTCAAGGCGCTGGCCCCAGGACTGCAGCGCCTGGCGGTGGTCCTGGACGACCCGCGGGTCGAGCAGCTGCCCGACACGCTGCGCACCGTGCAGGAGGAGGTCCTGCCGGTGCTCAGGACGCTGTCCGAGACCTCCGCCCGGGTCGCGTTCCTCGCCGGGTCGACCGAACGGCTCCTGGGCTTCGTCGACGACACCAGCCGCACCTTCGGCGGCCTGCCCGGGGCCGCCCTGCTGGGCCGGCGGCGACCGGCTCCGAGGCCGCCCGAGGCCGGCGCGCCCGGCGAGCCCGACTGAGACCCGCAGGACGCCCGGCCCGCCGCGCCCGCGCTCAGAGCCCGCCGAGCTCCTGAGCGGCCGCGGGGTCGCTGTCGTCGAGGAACCGGCGGATGCGGACCGCCTCGTCCTGCTCCTCGATCGCGGCGGCGGCGCGGCCGAGCGCGTGCAGCGACCGCAGGAAGCCGCGGTTGGGCTCGTGCGACCAGGGGACCGGTCCGTGACCCTTCCACCCCGCCCGCCGCAGCGCGTCCAGCCCGCGGTGGTAGCCGGTGCGGGCGTAGGCGTAGGCCTCGACCACCGCCTCGCGCTGCAGGGCCTCCTGCGCGAGCAGGGCCCAGGCCAGCGAGCTCGTGGGGTGCGCCGCGGCCACCTCGACCGGTGGCGCCCCGCCCTCGAGCAGCGCGCGCGGTCCCTCCTCGTCGGGGAGCAGGGTCGGCGGCGGTCCGCCGAGCAGGTCGCGGTGTGAGGGACTGCCGGTCAGGCTCATGCCGCCCATCCTGCCCGAGCTCAGGTGACCGGGGTCGTCCAGGCGGCGTCCCAGACGGCCTTGTTCACCACGCCGGTCGTCCGGGTCGACAGGCCCTTGCCCCGCGCGAAGGACGTGGCCACAGCCGCGCTGCGCGGCCCGAAGTAGCCGTCGGCCGTGATCGTCCAGCCGCGGGCGGCCATCCGGGCCTGCCACTGCTTGACGGCCGGGCGGTAGGTGCGGACGAGGCGGGTGCTGAGCTCGCCCGGGAAGGCGGGAGCCGGCACGGGCCGCAGCGCGCGCGTGCGGGCCACCCGCGTGGAACGGGTCTGCGCCGAGGCGCTGCGCACCGTCCTGGTCGCGGGTCGCGCGGGCGCCGCCGCCCGGGTGCGGCCGGCCCGGGGCGCGCGGGTGGTCGGTGCGGGCGCCTGTCCCGAGCCGCTGTAGCCGCCGTCGCCGGTCAGGCCGAGCTTGCGCGAGCACGCCGGCCAGGGCTTCCAGCCGCGCTGGCTGTGCAGCTTCTGCCCGGCGGCGATCTGGGTGGCCTTGCTGGCCTGGTGCGGGTAGCCGGTCATGCCCAGGCCGCGCCAGGTGCGCAGGTCGAACTGCAGGCCGCCGTAGTAGCCGTTGCCGGTGTTGATGTTCCAGCGGCCGCCGCTCTCGCACTGCGCGAGCCGCTCGAACTGCGCGACCGAGCCGCCCGCCGACGCGGCGGGAGCGGTCAGCGCGACGTCCGCGACGGCGAGCGTGGCGGTGAGCAGGCCCGCCGAGAGCACCGTCGCCACCCGGGAGGGCGCGGCGTGCCGGGCGGAGCGGCGAGGGGCGGGCAGGGGGCGCGCACGCAGCGCGGAGGGCAGCAGGGCAGGCACGGGCACAGGTCCTCTCCTCACGCCTGCGGGGTGAGCTGTCGGGTTCAGGCTCGGCCTCCCGCGCGGGGAGCGCGTTCGGGCGATGAGGGTCTGCCTGGCCTCCGTCAGGAGGCTTCACCCCGAGGTCGGCCTCGTCGAGGACGCGGCCGACCGGTGGGACGTGTGGGTCCCCCGCTCCTGCCCTCGGGACGGCGACGGACCGGCTCCCGGGGCAGGACTCGGCGGGCGGGAGCGGCACCACACCGTGCGGCGTGGCGTCTTGACACAACCATGCCGTGTCTTGCGCTGTGCGACCGGGGGGTCTCGGAGCGGCTCAGCTCATGCGGGTGCCCGCGCTGCGCAGGTCCTCGCAGGCCTGCACCACGCGCGCCGCCATGCCCGCCTCGGCGGCCTTGCCCCAGGCGCGGGGGTCGTACTGCTTCTTGTTGCCGACCTCGCCGTCGATCTTGAGCACGCCGTCGTAGTTGCGCAGCATGTGGTCGGCGACGGGGCGGGTGAACGCGTACTGCGTGTCGGTGTCGACGTTCATCTTCACCACGCCGTAGTCGAGCGCCTCGCGGATCTCCTCGAGCAGCGAGCCGGAGCCGCCGTGGAAGACCAGGTCGAAGGGCCGGTCGCGGCCGACCTCGGCGGCCACCGCGATCTGGATCTCGTTCAGGATGGTCGGCTTGAGCTTGACGTTGCCCGGCTTGTAGACGCCGTGCACGTTGCCGAAGGTCGCCGCCAGCAGGTAGCGGCCCTTCTCGCCGGTGCCGAGCAGCTCGGCGGTGCGCAGCGCGTCGCCCGCCGTCGTGTAGAGCTTGTCGTTGATGGCGTTCTCGACGCCGTCCTCCTCGCCGCCGACGACGCCGATCTCGAGCTCCATCACGATCCGTGCGGCGGCGCACTTCTCGAGCAGCTCCTGCGCGATGGAGAGGTTCTCCTCCAGCTCGACCGCCGAGCCGTCCCACATGTGCGACTGGAACAGCGGCTCACGGCCGGCGTCGACGCGCTCCTGGCTGATCGCGATCAGCGGGCGCATGTAGCCGTCGAGCTTGTCCTCCGGGCAGTGGTCGGTGTGCAGGGCGACGGTCACGTCGTAGCCCTTGGCCACGTGGTGGGCGTACTCGGCCAGGGCCTGCGCCCCGACGACCATGTCCTTGACGGTGCTGCCGGACAGGTACTCCGCGCCGCCCGTGCTGACCTGCAGGATGCCGTCGGACTGCGCCTCGGCGAAGCCCCGCAGCGCCGCGACGAGGGTCTGCGAGCTGGTGACGTTGATGGCCGGGTACGCGAAGCGGCCCTCCTTGGCCCGGTCGAGCATCGCGGCGTAGGCGTCGGGGGTGGCGATGGGCACGGCAGTCCTCGCAGGGTCGTCCGGGGCCGCGCGGGCGGCGCGCGGCGGGGGTCCGCGGCGAGCATGCCAGACGACGGCACCGTCCTCCGGAGCCGCTCACGCCACGCAACGAAACGGTCACATGCCGCTGCGGTTGCGGGCGCCGGGGAGTCCCGGCTGGTAGGACGAGCCGGGCCGGCGGCCCCTCGCCCCAGGCTCGGAAGGACGGACGCATGACCCCACCCGCGCCCCGGCGCACGACCTGGCTGGCCGGCACGGCTCTGGCCGTGCTCGTCGCCCCGCTCGCGGTCGCCCTGCCCGCCCAGGCGAGCGCGAGCCGCAACGAGGTCGTGCACCTGGCGGACCCCGAGGACGACGGCGCCTACAGCGTGGTGCTGCGCGACCTCGTGACCGGCGCCGTGCGCACCGTCCTGCGGGCGGACCCCCGGGCGGAGCTGCTGTACGACGACCCGGAGCTGTCCCCGAGGGGGGACCGCATCGCCCTGTCGACCGACCGCGGCGCTGCGCCGTTCCGGGAGGGCATCGCCGTCGTGGGCCGGGACGGCTCCGGCTTCCGGCGGCTGACCACCCCGCCGGCCCCGACCGCCACGACGTTCACGGTCGACGTCGCTCCCGCCTGGTCGCCGGACGGCTCCCGGCTGCTGTTCACCCGGATCACCGTCGCCGGTGCCGACACCACCTCCACGGTGCTGCACACCGTCCCGGTCGCCGGCGGCAGGCCGACGCCGGTGCCCAACGCCGCCCAGGGCTACCTGGGCGACTGGAGCCCGGACGGCTCGCGGATCGTCTTCGCCGCGCTCGCTCCCGGTGCCGACACCGGTGCGATCACGACCATGCGCCTGGACGGCACGCAGCGGCGGGCGATCCCCGGCGCGGTGGGCGCCATGCCGTCCTGGTCGCCGGACGGCACCACGATCGCGTACGCCGCCGTCACCGCCCGCGACCCGGACCGGGCGCGCGGACAGGACGTCGCGCAGATCGCCACGGTCCCCGCCGCAGGCGGAGCGCCGACGGTGCTGCCCGCGACCCGCCCGACGGCCGCTCGCACCGTGGCCGGCTACCCGAGCTGGGCACCCGACGGCGAGAGCGTGCTGTTCGACCTGCACGGCTACAGCGCCGTCGACGACGCCCCGCCCGGTGACGTCTGGGCGGTCGACAGGGCCGGCCGTCGCGCCGGCCGGGTCACCACCGCCCGCGGCGACGACGCTCAGCCGCACGCTCAGGGCCCGGCTCCGTCCCGGGTCAGCGCCGCGGCGCCCACGACCTTCACGCCGGCCGTCCCGCGGCGCATCCTCGACACCCGCACGGGCGTCGGTGTGCGGGCGGGCACGGTCGGCCCGGGCGGCACGGTGGACGTGCCTGTCCGCGGTGTGCGCACCGCCTCCGGCCCGGTCCCGGCGAGCGCCACCGCGGTGGTCCTCAACGTCACCGCCACCGGCGGCACGGTGGCCACCGACGTGCGCGCCTACCCCACGGGAACGGCCGTGCCGGGCGCGTCCAACCTCAACGTCGCCGCCGGGTCGACCGTGCCGAACCTCGTGACGGTGCGGATCGGCGCCGACGGCCGGGTCCGGCTCCGCAACGGGCAGGGCTCGCTGCACCTGATCGGCGACATCGCCGGCTGGTACACCCCCGACGCCGCAGGAGCCGGCTTCGCCGCGGTCGGACCCAGCCGCATCCTCGACACCCGCACGGGCCTGGGGGCACCCCGGGCCCGGCTCGGCCGCGGGGGCGTCGTCGACCTGCGGGTGACCGGTGCGCTGCGCGCCGCCGACGGCAGCACCGCGACCGTCCCGGCCGACGCCCGCGCGGTCGTCCTCAACGTCACGGCCACCGGGGTGAGCGGCGGCACGGACGTCCGCGTCTACCCGACGCCGACCTCGCCGACGGTCCCCTCGGTGAGCAACCTCAACCTGCGCCGAGGGCAGACGGCGGCCAACCTGGTGACCGTCGCCGTGGGGGCCGGCGGCCAGGTGCGCCTGCGCAACAGCTTCGGCGACCTGCACCTCGTCGCCGACCTCGCCGGCTACTACGCACCGGGTGCTCGGGGGCGCTTCGTGCCGGTCACGCCCACCCGCTTCCTCGACACCCGGTCCGGCACCGGAGCAGCCCCGATCCCGACCACCGCCGGCGGCGTCGTCGACCTGCGCGTCGCCGGCACCCGCGGGGTCCCGGCCGGGGCCACCGCGGCCGTCCTCAACCTCACCGGCACGTCGCTGAGGGGCGCGGGCGGCACGGACGTCCGCGCCTACCCGTTCGGCACCGTCGGCGTCCCGTCCGTCAGCAACCTCAACCTGGTGGCCGGGGAGAACCGCGCGAACCTGACCGTCGTGCGGATCGGCCAGCAGGGACGGGTGCGGGTGCGCAACAGCAGCGGGCAGCTGCAGCTCGTCGGGGACCTGGCGGGCTACATGATCGGCTGACGGGACCGGCCGGTCGTCCGCAGGGGTGGCCGGCCCTGCCGGTGCCCGGTGTCAGCCGCCGCTGCGGGCGTCGTGCCGGATGTCGGCCTCCACGGCCTCGAAGGCCTTGCGGGCAGCGATGAGCACCGGGTCCCAGACGGGCGCGAACGGCGGGGCGTACGACAGGTCCAGGCCCAGCACCTCGTCGACGCTCATCTCGTTCCACAGCGCCGTCGCCAGCACGTCGATGCGCTTGGCGGCGGCCTCGCGCCCGACGATCTGCGCGCCGAGCAGCCGCCCGGTGCGCTTCTCGGCGGTGAGCTTGACCCGCATCGGCTTCGCGCCCGGGAAGTAGCCCGCCCGGGTCGTGGAGTCGACGTGCGCGGTGAGGAACCGGTAGCCGGCGGCCTCCGCCTCCGACTCGGACAGACCCGTGCGGGCCACCTCCAGGTCGCACACCTTCGTGACCGCCGTGCCGATCACGCCCGGGAAGGTGGCGTAGCCACCGCCCAGGTTGATCCCGGCCACCCTGCCCTGCTTGTTGGCGTGCGTGCCGAGGGCCACCACCACGCGCTGCCCCGACAGCCGGTGCACGCTCTCGACGCAGTCCCCCGCCGCCCAGACACCTGGCGTGCGGGTGCGCATGCGCGCGTCGACGGCGATGCCGCCCGAGTCGCCCAGCGGGATGCCGGCGGCCCGGGCCAGCGCGACGTTGGGGCGCACGCCCAGGCCGAGCACGACGAGGTCGGCCGGCAGGCGGGTGCCGGCCTCGGTCACGACGGCGCAGGCCCGCCCGTCGGCGCCGGTCTCGACGCGGGCGGCGCCGTCACCGAGCACCAGCCGGATCCCGAGCTCCTCCACCGCCCGTGCGAGGAAGGCGCCGATGTCGGGGTCGAAGGTGCCGACGGGCGTGGCCGAGCGGTCGACGACCGTGACGTCGAGGCCGCGCACCTGGCAGGCCTCGGCGATCTCCAGCCCGATGTAGCCGCCGCCGACCACGACGACCCGCTCCACCGCTCCGTCGTCGAGCTCCGCGCGCAGCTCCCGGCCGTCGTCGAGCGTCTGCACGCCGTAGACGCCCGGGGCGTCGAAGCCGTCTGCCCGGGGGCGCATCGGGACGCTGCCGGTCGCGTACACCAGCGCGTCGTACGGCTCGTCGTACGTGCGGCCCGACTCGAGGTCGCGCGCCGTCACCGTGCGTGCCGCGACATCGATCGCGACGACCTCCGTACGGGTGCGCACGTCGATGCCGGCGGCGCGGTGCTGCTCGGGCGTGCGCGAGACCAGCTCGGCCTCGTCCTGCACCGCCCCGCCGATCCAGTACGGGATGCCGCAGGCGGAGTAGGAGGTCGCCCGGCCGCGCTCGAAGGCCACGATCTCCAGGTCGTCGGCGTCCCTGCGCTTGCGGGCCTGACTGGCCGCGCTCATGCCTGCTGCGTCCCCGCCGATGACCACCAGCCGCTCGCGTGCCATGTCCAGGACCGTACTGGCGGCTAGGCTCGTCGGATGCCCGCGATCGCCGCACACGCCCCCGCGCAGCTCGCCCTGGGCCCGGAGTGGCTCTCGCCGGAGGCCCTGGTGAGCGCGGGGCTGCTGGTCCTGCTGCTCGTCGTCTTCGTCGAGAGCGGCCTGCTGATCGGCTTCTTCCTGCCGGGCGACTCGCTGCTGTTCACCGCCGGGCTGCTCATCAACACCCAGGACGTGCTGCCCCTGTGGCTCGTGCTGCTGACGGTGCCGTTGGCCGCCATCGCCGGCGACCAGGTGGGCTACGCCATCGGCCGCAAGGCCGGGCCGCACATCTTCAACCGGCCCGACTCGCGCCTGTTCCAGCAGGAGTACGTCGACAAGGCCTACGCCTACTTCGAGCGCTACGGCGCGCGCACGATCGTGCTGGCCCGGTTCGTCCCGGTCGTGCGCACCTTCGCGCCGGTCGTCGCGGGCGTCAGCCGCATGCGCTACCGCACGTTCGTCACCTACAACGTCATCGGCGGCGTGCTGTGGGGCGCCGGCGTGACGCTGCTGGGCTACTTCCTCGGCCAGATCCAGTTCGTCGCCGACAACGTCGAGCCGATCATCCTGGGGATCGTCGCGCTGTCCGTGCTGCCGATCGTCACCGAGGTGCTGCGGGCCCGTCGGGAGCACCGCGCGGGACCGACCGAGGACCGCGCGCTGCCGCCCGAGGTCGCCACGGACTGACCGTCGGTCGACGGCCGACGGTCACAGACCCAGGTCGGCGAGGGAGTACAGGAAGCGGTAGGGCACGCCCTCGGCCTCGATCCGGCGGCCGGCGCCCGTGTCGCGGTCGGCGATCGTCGCCACGGCCAGGGGCACCGCCCCCGCCTCCCGCACCGCCTCCAGCGCCGTCAGGGGCGAGCCGCCCGTGGTGGTCGTGTCCTCGACGACCAGCACCCGCCGGCCGGCGATGTCCGGCCCCTCCACCCGCCGCTGCAGCCCGTGCGCCTTGGCCGACTTGCGGACGACGAAGGCGTCGAGCCGGCGGCCCTGCGCGGCTGCGGCGTGCAGCATCGCGGTGGCGATCGGGTCGGCGCCCAGGGTCAGCCCGCCGACCGCCTCGACGTCGAGGTCGGCGGTCAGCTCGAGCATGAGGCGCCCGACCAGCGGGGCGGCCCGGGCGCTGAGGGTGATGCGCCGCAGGTCGACGTAGTGGTCCGCCTCCCGCCCCGACGACAGGGTCACCCGGCCGTGCACGACGGCGAGGTCCCGGACCAGGGCGAGCAGCTCTGCGCGGTCGTCCACCGCGCCGACACTAGGCCCGCGTCCCGCGCGGACGGCGCACTGCCCCGCACGTCCTGCGCCGCCGCTCCCCGGAGGAGGTGGCGGCGCAGGACGTCGGGGCAGGGAGGGGCTAGAGCTCGGCCGGTCCGGCGGCCATCGCCGCCGGCTCGGTCGACCGCGCGACCGGCGCCACGACCAGGCCGTCGCCCTGCGGCGCCCGGTCGACGACGACCTCGTCGCCGTCGCGGACCTCGCCGGACAGCAGCGCCCGGGCCAGCGTGTCGCCGACCGACTTCTGCACCAGCCGGCGCAGCGGCCGGGCGCCGTAGACGGGGTCGAACCCGGTGAGCGTGAGCCACTCGCGGGCGGCGTCGGTGACCGTCAGCACGAGCCGGCGGCTCGTGAGGCGCTGGGCCAGCGAGGCGACCTGCAGGTCGACGATCCGCGCGAGCTCCTCGGTGCCGAGGGCGTCGAACACCACGACCTCGTCGAGCCGGTTGAGGAACTCGGGCTTGAAGGTCGCCCGCACGGCGTCCATCACCTTGTCGCGGCGCTGGTCGGCGTTGAGCAGCGGGTCGCTGACGTAGGCCGAGCCCAGGTTGCTCGTCAGGATGAGGATCGCGTTGCGGAAGTCGACCGTGCGGCCCTGGCCGTCCGTGAGCCGCCCGTCGTCGAGCACCTGCAGCAGCACGTCGAAGACGTCCGGGTGGGCCTTCTCGACCTCGTCGAGCAGCACGACGGTGTAGGGGCGCCGGCGCACCGCCTCGGTCAGCTGGCCGCCGGACTCGTAGCCGACGTAGCCGGGGGGCGCGCCGACGAGCCGTGCCACGGAGTGCTTCTCGCCGTACTCGCTCATGTCGATGCGGGTCATCGCCCGCTCGTCGTCGAACAGGAACTCGGCCAGGGCCTTGGCCAGCTCGGTCTTGCCGACACCCGTCGGGCCGAGGAACAGGAAGGTGCCGGTCGGCCGGTCGGGGTCGGAGATGCCGGCCCGCGCGCGGCGCACGGCGTCGGACACCGCCTGCACGGCGGCGCGCTGCCCGACCAGGCGGGCGCCCAGGGCGTCCTCCATGCGCAGCAGCTTGCCGGTCTCGCCCTCGAGCATCCGGCCGGCGGGGATGCCGGTCCAGGCGCTGACGACCTGGGCGATGTCGTCGGGGCTGACGTGCTCCTCGACCATGCGCTCGCCCTGCTCGGCGGCCGCGGCCTGCGCGAGCTCCTTCTGCAGCGCGGGGATCTCGGCGTACGACAGGCGGGAGGCCGTCGTCAGGTCGCCCTCGCGCTGGGCCCGCTCGACGTCGCTCTGCAGCTGGTCGAGCTGCTGCTTGAGCTCACCGACCCGGTTCAGGCCGGCCTGCTCGCGCTCCCAGCGGGCGGTCAGCGCCGCCAGCTCGGTGGACCGGTCGGCCATGTCGCGGCGCAGCTGCGCGAGCCGCTCCTGCGAGCCCTCGTCGGTCTCGCGCTCGAGCGCCAGCTCCTCCATGCGCATGCGGTCGACGGCGCGCTGCAGCTCGTCGATCTCCACCGGACGGCTGTCGATCTCCATGCGGAGCCGGGAAGCGGCCTCGTCGACGAGGTCGATCGCCTTGTCCGGCAGGAAGCGCGCCGGGATGTAGCGGTCGGACAGCGTCGCGGCGGCCACCAGCGCCGAGTCGGCGATCTCGACCTTGTGGTGGGCCTCGTAGCGGCTCTTGAGCCCGCGCAGGATCGCGACCGTGTCCTCGGCGGACGGCTCGCCGACGAGCACCTGCTGGAAGCGCCGCTCCAGCGCCGGGTCCTTCTCGACGCCGGTGCGGTACTCGTCGAGCGTCGTCGCCCCGACCATCCGCAGCTCGCCGCGGGCGAGCATGGGCTTGAGCATGTTGCTCGCGTCCATGGAGCCCTCGGCCTTGCCGGCGCCGACGAGGGTGTGCAGCTCGTCGAGGAAGGTGATGACCTGGCCCTCGCTCTGCTTGATCTCCTCGAGGACGGCCTTGAGCCGCTCCTCGAACTGGCCGCGGTACTGCGCGCCGGCGACCATGGCGGCCAGGTCGAGCGCCACGATGCTCTTGCCGCGCAGCGACTCCGGAACGTCGCCCTCGACGATCCGGCGGGCCAGACCCTCGACCACAGCGGTCTTCCCGACCCCGGGCTCGCCGATGAGCACCGGGTTGTTCTTGGTGCGGCGGCTGAGCACCTGCACCACGCGGCGGATCTCGTTGTCGCGGCCGATGACCGGGTCGAGCTCGCCGCGGCGGGCGCGGTCGGTGAGGTCGACGCCGTACTTCTCCAGCGCCTTGTAGGTCGACTCGGGGTCCTGGGTGGTCACCCGGCGCATGCCGCCGCGCACCTTGGCGAAGGCGTCGACGAGCGCCTTGGGCAGGGCCTGCTGCTGCTTGAGCAGGTCGGCGACGTCGCCGCCCGAGTCGGCGAGACCGACGAGCAGGTGCTCGGTCGAGACGTAGTCGTCACCGACCTCCTTGGCCTTGTTCTGCGCGACGCTCATGACGGCCATCAGCGACCGTGACAGGCCGGGGGCCGCGACACTCGCCCCGCTGGCCTTGGGCAGCTGCGTGAGCAGCGCCTCGGCGCGGGTGCGGACGGTCTTGGGGTCGGCCCCCACCGCGGACAGCAGCGGGCCGGTGATGCCGTCGCCCTGGTCGAGCAGGGCGAGCAGCAGGTGGACCGGCGCCACCTCGGGGTGTCCCTCGGCGGCGGCGCGGCGGACAGCCGTCGAGACGGCCTCCTGGCTCTTGGTGGTCAGGCGGTCGGCGTCCACGGACGTCTCCTCTCGTGTTGCGCGTGCGTGTGCGTCGGCTGGGACAACGCCGCCGACCTTGAGCCTGTTCCGCTCAGGTCAGCGGAAGACGACGGTCCGCGAGCCGTTCAGCAGCACCCGCCGCTCGGCGTGCCAGAGGACCGCGCGGGCCAGCACCCGCGCCTCGATGTCCTGACCGACCCGGGCCAGCTGCTCGACCGTGTGCGTGTGGTCGGCGCGGGCGACGTCCTGCTCGATGATCGGTCCCTCGTCGAGGTCCGCGGTGACGTAGTGGGCGCTGGCGCCGATGAGCTTGACGCCCCGCGCGTGCGCCTGGGCGTACGGCCGCGCGCCCTTGAAGCTCGGCAGGAACGAGTGGTGGATGTTGATGGCCCGGCCCGCCAGCGCGGCGCACAGCTCGGCCGACAGCACCTGCATGTAGCGCGCCAGCACCACGAGCTCGGTCCCGGTCTGCTCGACCAGCTCGAGGAGCCGGGCCTCGGCGTCGGACTTGGTCTGCGGGGTCACCGGCACCCGGTGGTACGGGACGCCGTGCCACTCGACGAGCGCGCGGGCGTCCTCGTGGTTGGACACCACGGCGGTCAGCTCGACGGGCAGGGCACCGGTCCGGTGCCGGAACAGCAGGTCCTGCAGGCAGTGGTCCTGCTTGCTGACCATGAGCAGCGTCGGCATCGGGCGCACCGCGTCGAGCTGCCAGTCCATGCCGAACGCCGTCGCGGTCGCGGCGAAGGCCGCACGCAGGTGCTCGACCGGGACGGAAGGGTCGGCGGCCGCGACGTGGACACGCAGGAAGAAGCGCTCGGTGTCGGGGTCGCGGTACTGCTGGCTGTCGAGGATGTTGCACCCGGTCACGACCAGGAACGTCGAGACGGCGTGGACGATCCCGGGCCGGTCGGGGCAGGACAGCACCAGCAGGTGCTCGCCGGTCGAGGTCACCCGCAGGACGCTAGTCGCGGTGACCGGATCACCGGCGCGGCGGGGGCTTCCAGACGACCAGAGCGGCGTCGCGCACGGGCACGAGGTCGCGCCGCAGGCCGGCCGTCACCGTCTCGCGCGCCGCCTCGAGCTGCGCCCTCGTGGCGGCCAGCTCCTCGCGCAGCTCGCTCACCCGCGCCTGCAGGGCGGTCACCTGGTTGTCGAGCTCGATGATGCGCTTGACGCCGGCCAGGTTGACCCCCTCCTCCTGGCTCAGCCGCTGGACCTCCCGGAGCAGGGCGACGTCGCGCGTGGAGTAGCGGCGGCCGCCGCCGCCGGAGCGGCCCGGGGTCACCAGGCCGAGCCGGTCGTACTGCCGCAGCGTCTGAGGGTGCATCCCCGACAGCTCGGCCGCGACGGAGATGACGAAGACGGGCGCGTCGTCGTCCATCACGACAGCCCTGCCGCGAGGTGCGCGCGCGGGTCGTCGGGCAGCGCGGTCGCGAAGGCCTCGAGGTGCTTGCGCGCCTCGCCCGAGACCTTCTGCGGCACGGCCACGTCGACGGTGACGAGCAGGTCGCCGCCCTTGCCGGGGATGCCCCGCCCGCGCACGCGCAGCGTGCGCCCGCTCGCCGTGCCCGGGGGGATCTTCACGGTCACCGGTCCGTCGAGCGTCGGGACGCTCACCTGCGCGCCGAGCACCGCCTCGGGGAAGGTGACGGGCACGGTGATCGTGAGGTGGTCGTCCTTGCGCCCGAGGTAGGGGTGCGGCGTGACGTGCACGTTGACGTAGAGGTCGCCGGCGGGCCCGCCGCGCTCCCCCTCGCCTCCCCGCCCGGCCAGGCGCACCTTCTGCCCGTCGGCCACACCGGCGGGGATGCGCACGTTGAGCGTCGTGCCGCTGACCGCGCGGCCCTCGCCCCGGCAGCCCGGGCACGGCGTCTCGATGGTGCGACCGCTGCCGCGGCAGGTCCGGCACGGCTCGCTGAAGGCGAAACCACCCTGACTGCGGGAGGTCACGCCCGCGCCGTCGCACGTGGCGCACTTCTGCGGCGAGGTGCCGGGCGCCGCTCCGCTGCCTCCGCAGGTCGTGCACGGACCGGTCGTCGTGAGCCGCAGCGGCACGGTGGCCCCACGCAGCGCGTCGAGGAACGACAGCGTCACGTCGGCCTCGACGTCGGCGCCCCGCCGCGGGGCGCGGCCGGCCGAGCCGCCCGCGCGGCCCCCGCCGAACAGCCCGCCGAACACGTCCCCGAGCCCGCCGGCCTGCCCGCCGGCGCGGGCGAACAGGTCGCCGAGGTCGAAGCCCGGCACGCCGCCACCGGCGTACGCCCCGGGCCGGTAGCCGCCCGAGCCGAACAGCGCCCGCGCCTCGTCGTACTCCTTGCGCTTCGCGCTGTCGGACAGCACGTCGTAGGCCTCGGAGACCTCCTTGAAGCGCGCCTCCCCGCCCGGGTTGGTGTCGGGGTGCAGGTCGCGGGCGAGCTTGCGGTAGGCCTTCTTGATGTCGGCCGCGTCGGCGTCCTTGGGGACGCCGAGAGCGGCGTAGTAGTCCTTCTCGACGAAGTCACGAGCGCTCACGGCGTCCCCCTCCCTCAGGACTGCGCCGCGGCCGGCGCGCCGGCTCCCGGCTCGGCGACCGACACGCGCGCGGGCCGCAGGACACGGCCGCCGGACAGGCGGTAGCCCGGCTGCAGCACCATCGCGCACACGGCCACGGTCGCGGCCGGGTCGGGCTCGGCCTGCATCAGGGCCTCGTGGACCGAGGGGTCGAAGGGCTCGCCCACCTCCCCGAAGCGCTCGAGGCCCAGCTTGGCCGTCAGCGCCTCCAGCGCCTCGCCGACGGCCTGGAAGCCGCCGGTGAGATCGCCGTGCTGCCGGGCCCGCTCGACGTCGTCGAGCACCGGCAGCAGGCCGCTGAGCACGCCGGCCGTCGCCATCTCGACGACGGCGACGCGGTCGCGCTCGACCCGCTTGCGGTAGTTGGCGTACTCGGCCGACACCCGCTGCAGGTCCGCGGTCAGCTCGGCGACCCGGTCGGGGACGGCCGCAGCATCCGGCACCTGCGGGGCGTCCGGGGCGGGGGCCGCCTCCTCGGAGGAGGCGGCCACCGGCTCCCGCAGCGTGCCCGACTCGGGGTCGATGCGCCGCTTGTCCCGGACGACGACCCGGTCGGGGTCGTCGACGATCGGGTCGTCAGGACGTGAGGGACTGCTCACTTGCCCTCGTCCTCCACGACCTCCGCGTCCACCACGCCGTCGTCGGCGACGGGACCGGTGGCACCAGGGGCGTCCGTGGCCTGCTGGGCGTACAGCGCGCCGCCGAGCTCCTGGCTCTTGGTGGCGAGCTTCTCGGCCGCCGACTTGATGGCCGTGATGTCGCTCCCGCCCAGGACGGAGCGCAGGTCGGTGAGCGCGGACTCGGCCTCGGCCTTGCCCTCGGCCGGCAGCTTGTCGCCGTTCTCGCCGAGGAACTTCTCGGTCTGGAAGACCAGCGCCTCGGCGCTGTTGCGCGTCTCGGCCTCGTCGCGGCGCTTCTTGTCCTCCTCGGCGTACTCCTCCGCCTCGCGCATCATGCGCTCGACCTCGTCCTTGGGCAGCGCGCTGCCGCCGGAGATGGTCATGCGCTGCTCCTTGCCGGTGCCGAGGTCCTTGGCGGAGACGTGCACGATGCCGTTGGCGTCGATGTCGAAGGTGACCTCGATCTGCGGCACGCCGCGCGGCGCCGGCGGCAGGCCGGTCAGCTCGAACATGCCGAGCTTCTTGTTGTAGGCGGCCATCTCGCGCTCGCCCTGGAAGACCTGGATCTGCACGGACGGCTGGTTGTCGTCGGCCGTGGTGAAGACCTCCGACCGCTTGGTCGGGATGGTGGTGTTGCGCTCGATGAGCTTGGTCATGATGCCGCCCTTGGTCTCGATGCCGAGGGACAGCGGGGTGACGTCGAGCAGCAGGA
>CADCUB010000132.1 GCA_902805775.1 uncultured Frankineae bacterium
CACCGGCCCCGGCCCGACGTCTGCTCGCCCTCACCCGCGTCGAGGCGCGAGGCGGCAGCTTCGCGGCCGTCCTGACGATCGACGGCGTCCCGGTCCGCGTCCGGGTCGGTGAGACGTTCGGTCCCGGCGGCGGCCTGCGCCTGGTCTCCCTCCAGCAGGGACCGGCGGCCGGCCAGTGGACGGCCGTCGTACGGCCCGGCTCGGCGCAGCCCTTCGACGTCGTCACCGGCACGCCCGTCCGGCTGCCCTAGCGCGACCACCCGCCCTCCGGCCACCCGCCGCCCCCGCCCTCCCGCCACCCGCCGGCCCCGCCCTCCGTCACCCCAGGACCGGCCCCCGGCCCACCGGCCGCCTGCGACCTGTCCTCCGCCCCGCGCACCGCCCTCGAAGGAGTCCCGTGAACAGCTCGTCCCCGACCCGCTCGCGCTCCCGGCTGGCGCGCGCCGTCGTGGCGACCGCGGCGGTCTGCGCCGGCAGCCTCACCCCGCTGCTGGCCGGCTCGGCGGGAGCGGCGACCACGCCGCCGCCCACTCCTGCGGTGGTCGCGCCGACGTCGACCGCGGCCGGTCTCAAGGAGGTGGTGCTCGACTGGACCCCGGCGGTCGGCGCGACGTCCTACGTCGTCGAGGTCGACACGGACGGGGAGTGGTCCGACGCGCCCACGCTGTCGCGCACCACCGTCGCCACCCGGTTCACCCTGCCGACGTGGCTGCCGCACGCCTCCTACGTCTGGCGGGTCGCGGCCGTCGGAGCCGGCGGACAGTCCCGCTGGTCCGCGAACGGGACGTTCACCCGCGCCTGGTCGGCCAAGCCCACACCGTTGAGCCCGGTCGGGACGCCCTCGCCGGTCCCCGGCGTCGTCACCTTCAGCTGGACCCCGGTGCCCACGGCCTCCGAGTACCAGCTGCAGGTCAGCACCAGCCCGTACTTCGACGCGGCGTTCGGCACCCAGGCGGACAGCAAGACCGAGTCGTGCTTCACGACGCGCACCTCCATCACCCCGTTCAACAGCCAGGTCGAGGGCAGGAACCCCGGCGCGGGGGACTGCGAGTTCACCCTGCTGGGCACGGGGGAGCCGCGCTACTGGCGCGTCCGTCCCCTCGACCAGATCTCGGGTGACGTCCCGCAGGTCAACACCACCCCGGTGGTCGACGAGGGCATCAGCTCCCTGCCCCCGGCCAAGGCGGGGGAGCTCGACACCTCGGCCTGCCCCGAGCCGCTGGCCGGCTCCGCCAGCACGCCGGTCGTGCCCGGCTCGTCCACGGAGACGGCGGGCAGCTGCGAGCCGGCGAACGAGGTCGAGAAGGGCCGTTGGTCCGCCGGGGTCGCCTTCACCGACACCGCACCGCCGATCCCGGACCCCGTGCCGGCGTACCGCGACCTGGTCCGCCCCGACCGGCCGTTCCCCGCACCGACGCTGTCCCAGGACGTGTGCGCCGGTGACCTGTGCCGGGACTTCCCGACCATCTCGTGGGGCCACGTCGACGGGGCGCAGCGCTACCGGCTCTACGTCGCCCTCGACGCCGACTTCACCAACATCCACGACATCGTCGAGACGCGTGGCAACAGCTGGACGCCTCCCTACCAGTGGCGCGACAGCACCGCCGGCGCCCACTACTACGTCGTGGTGCAGCCCTGCACGGTGCTGCCGGCCGAGGACGGCAGCCGCGCCGGGTGCGACGAGCCCAGCGAGCCCGTCCTCTTCCGCAAGAGCAGCGCCAAGCTCGCCCTGACCGCGCCGGCCCACGGCGCCTTCGTCGGCGGCAGCGAGGTGGCCCTGTCCTGGCAGGCTGCGTCGTCCGCCTCGAGCGCTGCCACGGGCTGGCCCGCGACGTCCGAGGCGGCCGCCTACCGGGTCCAGGTGACCCGCCCGACGAACCCCGACTTCCTGACCGCGGGGCTCGTCGAGGACGTCGTCCTGGACAGCACGACCCACGTCTCCGCGCTGAAGCGGTACGCCGACGGGGTGCACCTGTGGCGCGTGCAGCCGATCGACGCGAGCGGCCACCGCCTGCCGTGGTCGGCAACGCGCACCTTCACCCGGGACGGCACCGCGCCGACCGCCACCGTCAGCCCGGCGGTCGTGCCGGCACGCGGCCCGTTCACCGTCCGCTTCTCCGAGCCGGTCACCGGCGTCGGACCGGGCAGCATCGCCCTGAGCGGCGTCGCGGTGACGGTCACCCCGTCGGCCGACCGGCGCAGCGCGACCGTCACCCCCACCCGCGCCCTGCTGCCCGGGGCGTCCCACACGCTCGCCGTCGGCGGGCAGGTCCGGGACGACGCAGGCAACCCGGTGGTGCCCACCCGGCGGGCGGTCGTCGTCGACCCGACCGTCGACGACCGCTCCCCGCTGCTGGCGCTGTCCGGCAGCTGGCAGCGCCTCGCCGCGACCGACGCCGTGGCCGGGACCTTCTCCCGCAGCGCGCCGACCACCCGCACGCCGACCACGGCCACCGTGCGGCTCACCGGGCGGGCGGTCGAGGTCCGTGGGTGCGTCGGCCCCTCGAACGGCGTGTTCGAGGTCTGGGTGGACGGCGCAAGGGTCGCCCGGGTCGACGGCTACCGGTCCTACAGCGGCTGCGGCGTCGTCCTGAGCAGGGCGGCCACGGTCCCGGGCAGCGCACACGTGGTGCAGGTCCGCGGCACCGGGCTCAAGCACCGCAGCAGCAAGGGGACCGCCGTCGCCGTCGACGCCGTCGTCGCCGTGCGCTGACCGGGACGGTTCGGCCCCGGCGACCGCCGGGGCCGAGCCGTGCGGTCTGGAACACTGGGGGCATGTTGCGCTGGCTCACCGCAGGCGAGTCCCACGGTCCTGCCCTGATCGGCCTGCTCGAGGGCATGGCGGCCGGAGTCCGCATCACCACCTCCGAGGTGGCGGCCGAGCTCGCGCGGCGTCGTCTCGGCCACGGCCGAGGCGCCCGCATGGCCTTCGAGCGCGACGAGGTCGAGTTCCTCGGCGGGGTGCGGCACGGCGTCACCCAGGGCGGCACGGTCGCGGTGCGCATCGGCAACACCGAGTGGCCCAAGTGGTCGACCGTCATGAGCGCCGACCCGGTCGACGCCGACGAGCTGGCAGGGCTGGCCCGCAACGCCCCGCTCACCCGGCCGCGCCCCGGGCACGCCGACCTCGTCGGCATGCAGAAGTACGGCTTCGACGACGCGCGGCCCGTCCTCGAGCGGGCCAGCGCCCGCGAGACCGCAGCCCGGGTCGCTCTCGGCGCGGTCGCCAAGGCCTTCCTGTCGCAGGCGTACGGCATCACCGTCCTGAGCCACGTGGTCGGCATCGGCGGCGCGGCGGTCGAGGAGGGGACGCCGCTGCCGGGGCCCGACGACCTGGCCGCGGTCGACGCCAGCCCGGTGCGGGTGTTCGACCCCGCGGCGGCCGAGCGGATGACCGCCGAGATCGACGCGGCCAAGCGCGAGGGCGACACCCTCGGCGGCGTCGTGGAGGTCCTGGCCCACGGCGTCCCGCCGGGCCTCGGCAGCCACGTGCACTGGGATCGCCGGCTCGACGGCAGGCTGGCCGCGGCGCTGATGGGGATCCAGGCCATCAAGGGCGTCGAGGTCGGCGACGGCTTCGCGGTGGCCCGCCGGCGCGGGAGCCAGGTGATGGACGAGATCGTCCGCGGTCCCGACGGTCTCACCCGTACGAGCGGCCGGTTGGGTGGCACCGAGGGCGGGATGTCGAGCGGTGAGGTGCTGCGCGTACGGGCGGCGATGAAGCCGATCAGCACCATCCCGCGGGCCCTGCGCACGGTCGACACGGCCACGGGGGAGCAGGCGCTCGCGCACCACCAGCGCAGCGACGTCTGCGCGGTGCCCGCCGCGGGGGTCGTGGCCGAGGCGATGGTCGCGCTCGTGCTCGCGGACCTGGCGGTGGAGAAGTTCGGCGGCGACTCGGTGGACGAGACCCGGCGCAACCTCGAGGGCTACCTCAAGGGCCTGACCGTCCGATGACCGCTCCGTGAGCGGGCCCGCCCTGGTCCTCGTCGGTCCGCCGGGCTCGGGCAAGACCACGGTCGGCCGGCTCGTCGCCGAGCGGCTGGGCACCGGTTTCCGCGACACCGACGAGGACGTCGTGCGCGCTGCCGGCAAGCCCATCAGCGAGATCTTCATCGACGACGGCGAGGAGCACTTCCGCGAGCTCGAGGTGCGGGCGGTGCGCGACGCCCTCGAGCAGTGCGACGGCGTGCTGGCCCTCGGGGGAGGGGCGGTGCTGTCCCCGGCGACCCGGTCGCTGCTGCAGGGGCACCGGGTCGTCCTGCTCGACGTCGACCTCGGCGCGGCCACCAGCCGGATCGGGCTCAACCGGGACCGGCCCGTCCTGGCCCTCAACCCCCGGGCGACGCTGAAGGTGCTGCTCGAGCAGCGGTCCCCGCTCTACCGCGAGGTCGCCCGCTCGGTGGTGCAGACCAGCGGCAGGTCGGTGCAGGACGTGGTCGAGCAGGTCCTGGCCCTCGACGGCGCACAGGCGTAGGGCCGCCGACCGGTCGCCCGTCAGGGGGACGGGGCCGTGGTCACCGTGGCACGGAACCGCGTCAGGTGCTCCAGCCGCGGCACGCGGTGCAGGACCAGGGTGGACGCCTCGGAGGCCAGTGTGAGCGTGACGGTGCCGTCCGCGGCGGCGGTGAACGTCGCCGGGTCGATGGTGTCGCCCTGCCCGCTCACCTCGGCCAGAGCGGCGTCGTACGCCCTCTGCACGTCGGCGGTCACCGCGTAGGCGCTGCTCGCCGCCCGTCCGGCGGCCTCCGCACGGTCCTGCGTCGTGACGCGCCCACTGGCCCAGGCGAAGCCGTCCAGTGCGAGCACGCCCAGGACGGACAGCACGAGGACGAGCCGGGCCAGCCAGCCGACCACCACCGCGCCGCCTCCCTCCTGTCCTCGACCCGGGTCCGGTGCCTGCGGAGGACATCGGCACGGCAGGCGCCGGACTTGAGGGCGTGGCGCCGAGGGGTCCGGCCGCCGGCGCTGCACTAGCGTTCGGACGTGACCGCTCCCACCCGGATCCGCGTCTCCGGCGACCGCCCGTACGACGTCGTCGTCGGGCACGGCCTGCTCGGCGAGCTCGACGAGCTGGTGCACCACAGCACCCGCGTGGCCGTGATCCACCCCGCGGCCCTGCGCGAGACGGCGGAGGCGGTGCGGGCCGACCTCGCGGCGGCCGGTCGCGACGCGCACGCCGTGGAGGTGCCGGACGGCGAGGCGCAGAAGGACCTCAAGGTCGCGGCGTACTGCTGGGACGTGCTCGGGCAGGTCGGCTTCACCCGCACCGACGCCGTCGTGAGCGTCGGCGGCGGCGCGACCACCGACCTGGCCGGCTTCGTCGCCGCGACCTGGCTGCGCGGGGTGCCCGTCGTGCACGTGCCCACGACCCTGCTCGCGATGGTCGACGCCGCGGTGGGCGGCAAGACCGCCATCAACACCGCCGCCGGCAAGAACCTCGTCGGCGCGTTCCACCCGCCGGCGGGCGTGCTGTGCGACCTGACCGCCCTGGAGTCGATGCCCCGGCACGACTACGTCGCCGGACTGGCCGAGGTCGTCAAGGTCGGCTTCACGCACGACCCGCGCATCCTGGAGCTGGTCGAGCAGGACCCCAAGGCCGCGCAGACGCCGCTCGGCCCGGCCACGCGCGAGCTGGTCGAGCGGGCCATCGCCGTCAAGGCCGCCGTCGTCAGCGACGACCTCACCGAGCAGGGCGGGCGGGAGTTCCTGAACTACGGCCACACCCTCGGCCACGCCATCGAGAAGGTCGAGGACTACGGCTGGCGGCACGGCGCGGCCGTCTCGGTGGGGCTGGCCTTCGTGGCCGAGCTCGGCCGGCTCGCGGGTCGCCTCGACGACGCCACCGCGGCCCGGCACCGCACCGTGCTGGAGTCGGTCGGCCTGCCCACCACCTACACCGGCGACTGGGCACGCGTGCACGCCGCGATGCGCGTGGACAAGAAGACCCGCGGCGACCGGCTGCGGTTCGTCGTGCTCGACGCGCTGGCCAGCCCGCGCATGCTCGAGGACCCCGACCCGAGCCTGCTCGTCGCGGCCTTCGAGGAGGTCCGCCGCGACCGGGGGCCGGAGGTCTACCTGTGAGCGGAGGCTGCGGGCGGCGCCCGGCGAGGGACGGGCGGGCGCGCCGGCTGCTGCCGCCCGTCCGCTGACGCGTGGCGGCCGACCCGCTGGTCCGAGCGCTGCACGCGCTGACCTCGGCCTCCGCCGTCCCCGAGGCCCTCGACCGGCTCGCCGCGGTGCTGGTGCCCGAGCTCGGTGACTGGTGCGTCGCCGACGTCCTCGAGCCGCCCGACCTCGTCACCCGCGTCGCCGCACGGGGGCCCGACGGCCCGCTGAGCCTGCCTCGGGCGGCGGGCCCGGTGGGCGCTCGGCGCTCGTCCGCGGCCGCCCGCGGGGTGCTGCAGCGCCTGGTCGAGGTGCCCGGGCGGATGATGCGCCTGACCCCGGACGACCTGCAGCGCATGACGAGCTCGTCCGAGCCCCGGACCCGCGGGCAGGGGGAGCTGGCCCTCGCGCTCGGGACCGTCGACCTGCTGGTCCTCGGCCTGGCCTCGCACGACGCGCTGCTGGCGGTGCTCGCCGTCGGCCGGACCGGCCGGCCCTTCTCGGCCCCGGAGGTCGCCGAGCTCGTCGACGTCGCCGCCGTCGCCGCGCTGGCGGTCGACACGCTGCGCCTGCGCGGTGTGCAGCGCAGGGTCTCCACCGCGCTGCAGCAGAGCCTGCTCCCGGCGCTGCCGCTCGTCGGCGGCGCCACCCTCACGGCCCGGTTCGTCCCGGCCGGCTCGGGGCTCGCCGTCGGCGGCGACTGGTACGACGTCTTCGTCCTGCCGTCCGGTGCCCTCGCCCTGGTCATCGGCGACGCCACCGGCCACGACGTGCAGGCCGCCGCCCGCATGGCCGAGCTGCGCAGCCTGCTGCGGGCGCTGGCGGTCGACCGTCGCGGGCTCCCGGCGCAGGTGCTGGAGCGCCTGGACCGGGTGCTCGCCCAGCTCGCTCCGGAGCTGTCCGGGACCTGCCTGTACGCCCAGCTCTCGGGCGGCAGCGGCCGTCGGACGCTGCGCTGGTCCTCGGCCGGGCACCTGCCGCCGCTGCTGCTGCGCCAGGGGGTCGCGCGGACCCTCGAGACGACACCCGATCTGATGCTCGGGGTGCGCGCGGGCAGCCGTCGCTGCGACCACGTGCAGGTCCTGCAGCCGGGCGACCTGCTGCTGCTGCACACCGACGGGCTGGTCGAGCAGCGCCGGACCGGACTGGACGCTCGGCTGCAGGACCTGCGCCACCTCGTCGAGGCGGTGGGCGGGGACGACCCCGAGCTGCTGGCCGACCGGCTGGTGGGCGAGCTGGCCTCGGGGGAGGACGACGTCGCGCTGCTGCTGCTCCAGGTCGGCGCCTGAGCAGCCGGGGACGGCTCCGAGGGCTTGGCTACTGTGGAGGCCGACCTGCATCTCCTCGAGAACAGCGGTGCGCGCGGTGGCGACGACGAACGACCTCAAGAACGGCATGGTGCTGAACCTCGACAACGGCCTGTGGGCCGTCAACGAGTTCCAGCACGTCAAGCCCGGCAAGGGCGGGGCGTTCGTCCGCACGACCCTGAAGAACGTCCTGACCGGCAAGGTCGTCGACAAGACGTTCAACGCGGGGACCAAGGTCGAGGTCGCCACCGTCGACAAGCGCGCGATGACCTACCTGTACAAGGAGGGCAGCGACTACGTCTTCATGGACGGCGACACCTTCGAGCAGCTCCCCGTCGGCGAGAAGACCCTGGGCACGGTCAAGGACTACCTGCTCGAGAACATGGAGGCGACCGTCGCCATGCACGAGGGCGAGGCGCTCTACGTCGAGCTGCCCGCGAGCGTCGAGCTCGTCGTGGCGCACACCGACCCCGGCCTGCAGGGCGACCGGTCGACCGGCGGCACCAAGCCCGCGACCCTCGAGACCGGCGCCGAGATCCAGGTGCCGCTGTTCCTCACCACCGGTGAGAAGATCAAGGTCGACACCCGTGACGGCCGCTACCTGGGTCGGGTCAACTCCTAGGTGGGAGCCCGCAGCAAGGCCCGCAAGCGCGCGCTCGACGTCCTCTACGAGGCCTCGCAGCGCTCCACCGACCCGATGGCGACCCTCCGCGAGCGGCTGGCCCAGAGCGACCCGCCCGTCCCGGAGTACGCCACCGAGCTGGTCGAGGGCGTCGCGCTGCACCAGGAGCGCATCGACGAGCTGCTCGCGACCTACGCCGAGCACTGGACCCTGGACCGCATGCCGCCGGTCGACCTCGCTGCGCTGCGCATCGGGGTGTACGAGCTGCTCTGGCGCGACGACGTCCCCGACGCGGTCGCCGTGAGCGAGGCGGTCGCGCTGGTCGGCAGCCTGTCCACCGACGAGAGCACCGGCTTCGTCAACGGGCTGCTGGCCCGGCTGCTGTCGCTCAAGCCGAGCCTGGCGGTCTGACCCGCCCCGCCGGGCCGCCCCGCCCGTGAGGCCGGCCGGAGGGACCGCTGCAGGTGCACCCTCCAGACCGGCCCCGCTCCTGCCGAAGGACTCCCAGACACCACGGACTGGGAGAGACGCATGGACGCAGGGACGAAGGACGAGGACCTGACGGCGGCAGGCCGTCAGGCGGCCGACGCCGGTCGGGCAGTCGAGGTCGTGGCCCCCGCCACCTCACCGCTGGGGCGCGACGCCGACCTGCCGCCCGCACCGGCGCTGCCGCGCCCGGTCGCGGACCGCCCGCGCCTGATCGGCGAGATCCTCGAGGACATGGGCGTCGTCGGCGCCCACGACGCACTGATCGGCCGCTACGAGCAGGACTTCGGCAACACGCAGCGGCTCGGCGAGATCCTCGTCGAGCAGGGCCTGGCCAGCCCCGAGCAGGTCGAGATGGCCGTCTCGCTGCAGGAGGCCGAGCGCGAGCACTGGGCGCGCCGCCCGCCGTCCCTGCTCGCCCCGGCACCCGCCACCGACCTGCGCAGTGTCGAGGCGCGACGGGTCGGCAGCGCGCGGATCCGCCGGCTGCGCAACCTCCAGTCCGTGCTGATGTTCGTGCTGGCCGTGGTCGGCGTCGGGACCATCACCTGGGCCAGCGGCGGCTCCGGGGGCTGGTACGGCCTGGGCGCCCTGCTCCTGCTCGGCATCAAGCTCACCGGCTCGGCGATCTACCGCCCGGTCTCGGGCGAGGTCCCCACCGACACGACCGTCGCCGTCATCGTCCCGTTCTACAACGAGGACCCCGAGGCGTTCCTGCGCTGCCTCGAGTCGATCAAGGCGCAGACGCGGCGTCCCGACGAGATCTGGGTGGTCGACGACGGCTCGGCCGACGAGACCTGCCTGGACGTCGCCCGCGCGGCCCTGCAGGACGTGCCGGGGGCCTTCCTCGAGCGCCTGCCCGCCAACCAGGGCAAGCGGCACGCGCAGGGCTACGCCTTCCTGCGGACCCGCTGCGAGATCCTGGTCACGATCGACTCCGACACCGTGCTCGACCCGGCGGCCATCGCCGAGGGGCTGCGTCCGTTCGCCGACGAGAAGGTCCAGGCCGTCACCGGCAACGTCCGGGCGCTCAACCACCGCACGAACCTGCTGACCCGGCTGATCGACCTGCGCTACGCCAACGCGTTCCTGTTCGAGCGCGCGGCCTACTCGACCGTCGGCTCGGTCGTGTGCTGCTGCGGCAGCCTGAGCCTGTTCCGCGCCGAGGTGGTCCGCAAGCACCTCGACGACTTCCTGCACCAGACCTTCCTCGGCATCGAGGTGCAGTACGGCGACGACCGCCGGCTCACGCAGTACGCCCTGCTCGAGGGCAAGGTCCTGGTGCAGGACACCGCCGTCGCGTACACGGCCGTCCCGGAGCGGCTCGACCACTTCCGCCGCCAGCAGCTGCGCTGGAACAAGAGCTTCTTCCGCGAGTCGGTGTGGGCCATCCGCCGCTTCGGGCCCCGTCACTGGGCCTTCTGGATCAGCCTGGTCGAGATCGTGACCTGGATCGCCTTCTCCACCAGCCTGATCGCGGCGATCTACGTGCGGCCCGTCCTGACCGGCGAGATGATCCCCTGGTACTACGTCGCCTTCGCCGTCGTGCTCGCCTACGCCCGCAACGTCCGCTACTTCGGCCGTCCCGACGCCAGCCTGGCCTACCAGGCGACCACGTTCGCCCTGGCCCCGGTCTACGCGCTGCTGCACGTGACCCTGCTGACGCCGATGCGCCTGTGGGCGCTGCTCACCCTGCGCCAGCGGGGCTGGGGCACCCGCAACGCCGTCGAGGTCAGCATCACGACGTCCTGACCGTCGGGGGGACTCCCCCCGAGCTGCCCCGGGCGACCTGCGGACTGCAGGTCGCCCGGCGGCGCGTCAGGCGTCGGACGTCAGGAGCCGGACTTCCGGAGCCGGATGTCAGGGAGCCGGACGTCAGGCGTCGAGGGCGTGCCGCGCCTCGGGGGACAGGACTCCCCAGCCGATCAGCTGCTCCGTGAGAGCACTCGGTGACGCATCGTAGATGACGGCGAGTGACCGCATGTCCTCGTGACGGATCGACAGGACCCGGCCGTTGTAGTCGCCGCGCTGGCTCTGGATCGTCGCGGCGTACCGGGCGAGCGGAGCCGCCTTGTCGGCGGGCACCGACGACAGCTGCTCCAGGTCGATGACGATCCGTGAGGACGGCTCGAGCACCATGCCGGCGTGCCCCTCGGGGAGCAGCTCGTTGACCGGCACGCCGTAGAAGTCGGCGAGCTCGGACAGGCGCTGGACGGTGACCGCCCGGTCGCCCCGCTCGTACGACCCGACGACGACCGCCTTCCAGCGGCCCTGGCTCTTCTCCTCGACACCGTGCAGGGACAGCCCCTGCTGGGTGCGGATGGCGCGCAGCCGCGCGCCCAGTGCCTTTGCGTACTCCGTCACTGCACGTGCTCCCGTCGTCAGGCGTGCCCACCTTTGGGGCACGTCGTCAGCTCCGGGGCGTCGGTCTCACCACTGGCTCGACCGGGGACCGCCCGGGACAGGTCCCGAACGAGGTGACCGCACGTCCCCCGGTGTCACAGCCTCGCCACGATTACTGACAGTGACGCTAGGCGGGGAGGCTTGACGGGTCAAGCGACTCCACCCGTAAGGGTGGGCGACACCACCCGCCCGGGTCGGTCCGGCGCTGCTCCCCGTGTAGCGTCGGCCCCCGACACCGCACCTCCACCGAGCCCGTCCCGTGAGGCGGGAGAGGAGGCCGCCGTGACGGCCACGCCGTCCACGCCCTCGCCCGTGCTGCCCGCGACCCCGCCTCCCGCGACCCCGCCTCCCGGGCGGCCGCCGACCCCCGCGGCTCCCGGCTCCCGAGCCGTCCTGCAGGGCTCCGACGTCCTGCGGGTCGTCGACCGCATCGCCCACGAGCTGCTCGAGAAGACGGGCGGCGGCCAGGACGTCGTCCTCATGGGCATCCCCACCCGCGGCACCACGCTGGCCCGCCGCCTCGCCGCGCGCATGGCGGCGTTCGAGGGCGCCACCGTGCCCACCGGCAGCCTGGACGTCACGCTCTACCGCGACGACCTGCGCCTGAAGCGGCCACGGGCGCTCGAGCCGACGGCAGTGCCGTCCGGTGGCGTCGACGGCCGCCTGGTGGTGCTCGTCGACGACGTGCTGTTCTCCGGCCGCACGGTGCGCGCCGCCCTCGACGCGCTGGCCGACCTCGGCCGGCCCCGCGCGGTCCAGCTCGCGGTCCTGGTCGACCGCGGCCACCGCGAGCTGCCCATCCGCGCCGACTACGTCGGCAAGAACATCCCGACCTCCCTGGGGGAGAGCGTGCACGTGCTGCTGCAGGAGGTCGACGGCCGCGACGCCGTGCTGCTCGGCGCGGCGGGGGAGCAGCGGTGAGGACGGCGACCCGCGGCCCGGCCACGCCACCCGCGGCGACCCGGAGCCCGTCCGGCGGCGACCCGGCGGCGGCGGGCACGGCGACCCCCGGCACGGCGGCCCCGGACACGCCGGCCCAGGACACCGCGACCCGGGACACCGCGAGCGCGGGTGCCGGGAACGCGGACGGCACGGACCCGCGGCCGATGGGACGCCACCTGCTCTCGGCAGCCGACCTCAGCCTCGACGAGGCGACGCTGGTCCTCGACACCGCCGAGGAGCTGGCCCGCGTCTCGCAGGCCGCCACGGTCAAGAAGCTGCCGACCCTGCGCGGGCGCACGGTCGTCAACCTGTTCTTCGAGGACTCGACCCGCACCCGCACGTCGTTCGAGCTGGCCGCCAAGCGGCTGTCGGCCGACGTCATCAACTTCTCCGCCAAGGGCTCCAGCGTCTCCAAGGGCGAGACGCTCAAGGACACCGCGCTGACGCTCGAGGCGATGGGCTCGGACGCGGTGGTGTGCCGCCACTCGTGGTCGGGAGCCCCGGCGAACCTGGCCCGCTGGGTGCGCGGGTCGGTGGTCAACGCCGGCGACGGCACCCACGAGCACCCGACCCAGGCCCTGCTCGACGCCTACACGATGCGGCAGCGGCTCGGCCGGGTCGAGGGGCTGAAGGTCACCATCGTGGGCGACGTGCTGCACAGCCGGGTCGCGCGCTCCAACGTGCTGCTGCTGCACACCCTGGGCGCCGACGTCACGCTCGTCGCCCCCCCGACGCTGCTGCCCGTCGGGGTCGGCGCCTGGCCGGCGGCGGTGTCGTACGACCTCGACGCCGTGCTGCCCACCTCCGACGTCGTGATGATGCTGCGGGTGCAGCGCGAGCGGATGGGACCCGCGGGGGAGCGGGGCACGGCCTACTTCCCGAGCGCGCGGGAGTACGCCCGGCGCTACGGCCTCGACGTCCGCCGGGCGCAGGCGCTGCCCGACCGGGCGGTCGTCATGCACCCCGGCCCGATGGTGCGCGGCATGGAGATCTCCCCGGAGGTCGCCGACGGCGTCCGCTCGACGATCCAGGAGCAGGTCGCGAACGGCGTCAGCGTCCGGATGGCCGTCCTCTACCTGCTGCTCGGCGGCGCGCAGCCCGCGATCGGCAGCGTCCCGTCGGAGCCGGGTCGCAGGGGGCTGTCGTGAGCGCCTGGCTGCTCCGGGACGTCCGGCCGTACGGCGAGGACGCCGTCGACGTGCGCCTCGTCGACGGCCGCATCGCCGAGCTGGGCCGCGACCTGCCGACCGGCGACAGCCGGGTGCTCGACGGGGCGTCCGGGGTCCTGCTGCCGGGCCTGGTCGACCTGCACACCCACCTGCGCGAGCCGGGCCGCGAGGACGCCGAGACGGTCGAGACCGGCACGCGGGCCGCGGCGCTCGGGGGGTTCACGGCCGTCCACGCGATGGCCAACACCGACCCGGTCGCCGACACCGCGGGGGTGGTGGAGCAGGTCTGGCGGCTGGGCCGCGACGCCGGCCACTGCGACGTCGCCCCGGTCGGCGCCGTGACGATCGGGCTGGCCGGCGAGACGATGGCCGAGCTCGGGACGATGGCCGACAGCGCCGCCCGGGTGCGGGTGTTCTCCGACGACGGCCGCTGCGTCAGCGACGCCGGGCTCATGCGACGGGCGCTGGAGTACGTCAAGGCCTTCGACGGCGTCGTCGCCCAGCACGCCCAGGAGCCGCGCCTGACCGTCGGGGCGCAGATGAACGAGGGCGTCGTCTCCTCGATGCTCGGGCTGACGGGCTGGCCGGCCGTGGCCGAGGAGGCGGTGATCGCCCGCGACTGCCTGCTCGCGGCGCACGTGGGCAGCCGCCTGCACGTCTGCCACGTCAGCACCGCGGGCAGCGTCGAGCTCGTCCGCTGGGCCAAGAGCAAGGGCTGGGACGTCACGGTCGAGGTCACGCCGCACCACCTGCTGCTCACCGACGACCTGGCCACGACGTACGACCCGGTCTTCAAGGTGAACCCGCCGCTGCGTACGGCCGCCGACGTCGAGGCGCTGCGCGCGGGTCTGGCCGACGGGACGATCGACTGCGTCGCCACCGACCACGCGCCGCACGCCCTCGAGGACAAGGAGGCCGAGTGGGGCGCCGCCCTGCCCGGCATGACCGGCCTCGAGACGGCGCTCGGGGTCGTCGTCGAGACGATGGTCGCGCCGGGCCGGCTGACCTGGCGCCAGGTCGCCCAGCGGCTCAGCGCGGCGCCGGCGCGCATCGGCCGGCTCGACGAGGGGCCCTCGCCGCAGGGCCGGCCGCTGGCCGTCGGCGAGCCGGCCAACGTCGTGCTCGTCGACCCGGCGGCCTCCTGGACCGTCGACCCCCGGCAGTCCGCCAGCCGCAGCCGCAACACCCCCTTCGCCGGGCGCACCCTGCCCTCCCGCGTCGTCGCGACGTTCCTGCGCGGCCGGCCGACGGTGCTCGACTCCGCGATCGTCGAGACCGCCCACGCCGGGCCGGGTCGCGCGTGAGCGGCCGGGCGCGCTGATGGAGCGCGCGCTGCTCACCGCGGCCTTCCTCGGCGCGGTGGTCCTGCTGTGGCTGCTCATGCTCAAGGGCTGGCGCAGCCGGCTGCGTCGCCAGGGCGACCTGCCGCCGCCGCCCGTCCCGCCGCAGGTGCGGGGCCGTCCGGTCCTGCCGGCCACCGCCGGGCTGTACGTCGGGACGACCTTCGCCGACGACTGGCTCGACCGCGTCGCCGTCCACGACCTCGCGCACCGCTCGGCGGGCTGGCTGCGGCTGGACAGCCACGGCCTGCACGTCGAGCGCGAGGGCCTGCCCGACCTCCACGTCCCGTACGCCCTGGTCGCCGACGTCAGCATCGGGGAGGCACTGGCCGGCAAGGTCGTCGGCCGCAACGGGATGGTGCTGGTCGACTGGCACCTGGGCGGTCGGCTGCTCACCAGCGGCTTCCGGGCCGACGACCCCACCGTCCACCGGCGGGTCGTCGACGCCGTGCGCGCGCACCTGCCCGCGCAGGGCCCGCCGGCCGCGGACCTGCGCGCCGCACAGCCCGCCCCGGAGCGCCTGCCCTCCGACGCCCGTCCGCACCGCACCGACCCGGAGGCCCCATGACCGCGGCGACCCGCACCGCTGTGCCGCACGCCCTGCTCGTCCTCGAGGACGGCCGCACCTTCCGCGGGCAGGCGTACGGCGCGGTCGGGGAGACCTTCGGCGAGGCCGTCTTCAACACCGGCATGACCGGCTACCAGGAGACGCTCACCGACCCCAGCTACCACCGCCAGGTCGTGGTCATGACGGCCCCGCACATCGGCAACACCGGCGCCAACGACGAGGACCCCGAGTCCGCCCGCGTCTGGGTGAGCGGCTACGTCGTCCGCGACCCCAGCCGGGTGTCGAGCAGCTGGCGCAGCCGCCGGTCGCTCGACGACGAGCTGGCCGCGCAGGGCGTCGTCGGGATCTCCGGGGTCGACACGCGCGCGCTCACCCGCCACCTGCGCGAGCGCGGGGCCATGCGGGTCGGGATCTTCAGCGGGGACGCCGTCGCCGACCCCGCCGTCCTGCAGGAGCGCGTCGCGGCGAGCCCGCCGATGGAGGGTGCCGACCTCGCGCACGAGGTCACGACGGCGCAGCCCTACGTCGTGCCCGCGCAGGGGGAGCGGCGGTTCGTCGTCGCGGCGCTCGACCTCGGCATCAAGACCAGCACCCCGCGGTACATGAGCGCGCACGGCTGCGAGGTGCACGTCCTGCCCGCCACGGCGACCGGCGACGACCTGCTGGCGCTCTCGCCCGACGGCGTGTTCCTGTCCAACGGCCCCGGAGACCCCGCCACGACCGACGGCCCGGTCGCGGCGACGAAGCGGGTGCTCGAGGCCGGCGTGCCGCTGTTCGGCATCTGCTTCGGCAACCAGATCCTCGGCCGGGCGCTCGACCTCGGGACGTTCAAGCTCCGCTACGGCCACCGCGGGGTGAACCAGCCGGTCCAGGACACCGCCACCGGGCGGGTGCACGTCACCAGCCACAACCACGGGTTCGCCGTCGACGCCGGGCGGGCGGGAGAAGACATCGCCGCACCGTTCGACACGCCGTACGGCCGCGCCGAGGTCAGCCACGTCGACCTCAACGACGGCGTCGTCGAGGGGCTGCGCCTGCTCGACGCGCGGGCCTTCTCCGTGCAGTACCACCCGGAGGCCGCACCCGGGCCGCACGACGCGACGGGCCTGTTCGACTCCTTCGCCCGCCTGATGGAGGCCTGATGCCCAAGCGGGACGACCTGCAGCACGTCCTGGTCATCGGCTCCGGGCCGATCCTCATCGGGCAGGCCGCGGAGTTCGACTACTCCGGCACCCAGGCCTGCCGGGTGCTCAAGGCCGAGGGCCTGCGGGTGACGCTCATCAACTCCAACCCGGCGACGATCATGACCGATCCGGAGTTCGCCGACGCGACCTACCTCGAGCCGATCACGCCGGAGTTCGTCACGAAGGTCATCGAGGCCGAGCGCCCGGACGCGCTGCTCGCGACGCTCGGCGGGCAGACCGCGCTCAACGCCGCGATGTCGCTGCACGGCGCCGGCGTGCTGGAGCGCTACGGCGTCGAGCTCATCGGCGCCGACGTCGACGCGATCCGCCGCGGCGAGGACCGCCAGGAGTTCAAGGCGATCGTCGGGAGCATCGGCGCCGAGAGCGCCCGCAGCGCGGTCTGCCACACGATGGACGAGGTCCTCGCCGCGACCGCCGAGCTCGGCTACCCCGTCGTCGTACGGCCGTCGTTCACGATGGGCGGCAGCGGCTCGGGGATCGCGCACGACGAGGCGCAGCTGCACCGCATCGCCGGTGGCGGGCTGCTCGCGAGCCCGACCACGGAGGTCCTGCTCGAGGAGTCGATCCTGGGCTGGAAGGAGTACGAGCTCGAGCTCATGCGCGACCGCAACGACAACGTGGTCGTCATCTGCTCGATCGAGAACCTCGACCCGATGGGCGTCCACACCGGCGACTCGATCACCGTCGCCCCGGCGATGACGCTGACCGACCGCGAGTACCAGCGGATGCGCGACATCGCGATCGACGTCATCCGCGCGGTCGGCGTCGACACCGGCGGCTGCAACATCCAGTTCGCCGTCCACCCGCAGACCGGGCGCATCGTGGTCATCGAGATGAACCCCCGCGTCTCGCGGTCCTCGGCGCTGGCGTCCAAGGCGACCGGCTTCCCGATCGCCAAGATCGCCGCTCGTCTCGCGATCGGCTACACCCTCGACGAGATCCCCAACGACATCACCCGCGAGACGCCGGCGTCGTTCGAGCCGTCGCTCGACTACGTCGTGGTGAAGATCCCGCGGTTCGCCTTCGAGAAGTTCCCCGGCGCCGACCCCGAGCTGACCACGACGATGAAGAGCGTCGGCGAGGCGATGGCGCTGGGCCGGTCGTTCGTCGAGGCGCTGCAGAAGGCGATGCGCTCGCTGGAGCAGTCGCCCGCCGGGTTCTGGGTCGAGCCCGACCCGCCCGGCACCGCGGACGACTTCCTGGTCCAGGCGAGCACCCCCCACGACGCCCGGCTGCTCACCGTCGAGCGCGCCCTGCGCCTCGGCGCGACGCCCCAGCAGGTGCACGACGCCACCGGCATCGACCCGTGGTTCGTCGACCAGCTGCTGTCGCTGGTCGAGCTGCGGGCGGAGCTCGAGGCCGCGCCCGACCTCGACGAGGACCTGCTCCGGCTCGCGAAGCGGATGGGCTGCAGCGACCGGCAGATCGCCGCCGTGCGCGGGCTCGACGAGCCGCAGGTGCGGGCCCGCCGCCACGAGCTCGGCGTGCGGCCGGTCTACAAGACGGTCGACACCTGCGCCGCCGAGTTCGCCGCCGAGACGCCCTACCACTACAGCTCCTACAGCCACTTCAGGGAGGGGGAGGAGACCGAGGTCGCCCCGTCCGGTCGGCGCAAGGTGCTCATCCTCGGCAGCGGCCCCAACCGCATCGGTCAGGGCATCGAGTTCGACTACGCCTGCGTGCACGCCTCCTTCGCCCTGGCCGAGGCCGGCTTCGAGACCGTCATGGTCAACTGCAACCCCGAGACCGTCTCGACCGACTACGACACCAGCGACCGGCTCTACTTCGAGCCGCTCACCGTCGAGGACGTGCTCGAGGTCGTCGCCGCCGAGCAGGAGTCGGCGCGCCAGGGCGGCGGCGAGCTCGTCGGCGTGCTGGTGCAGCTCGGCGGGCAGACGCCGCTGCGCCTCGCGCAGGAGCTGAAGGACGCCGGCGTCCCCATCGTCGGGACGAGCCCCGAGGCGATCCACCTGGCGGAGGACCGCGGCGCGTTCGGCGACGTCCTGGCCGCCGCCGGCCTGCCCGCGCCGCGGTACGGGCTCGCGACGTCGTACGACGAGGCCAAGGCCATCGCCGAGGGCGTCGGCTACCCCGTGCTCGTCCGGCCGTCGTACGTCCTCGGCGGCCGGGGCATGGAGATCGTCTACAGCGACGACATGCTCGTCGACTACGTCCGGCGCTCGACCCTGATCGGCCCGGACCACCCCGTGCTCGTCGACCGGTTCCTCGAGGACGCCGTCGAGATCGACGTCGACGCCCTCTACGACGGGACGGAGCTGTACCTCGCCGGGGTCATGGAGCACATCGAGGAGGCCGGGATCCACTCCGGCGACTCCGCCTGCGCCCTGCCGCCGATCACCCTGGGCCGGGCCGACCTGCAGCGGATCCGCACCAGCACCGCAGGCATCGCCGCCGGTGTCGGGGTGCGGGGGCTGCTCAACGTGCAGTACGCCCTGAAGGACGACGTGCTGTACGTCCTCGAGGCCAACCCGCGGGCCAGCCGCACCGTCCCGTTCGTCAGCAAGGCCACCGCCGTGCCCGTGGCCAAGGCGGCGGCGCGGATCATGCTCGGCGCGACGGTCGCCGAGCTGCGCGCCACCGGGCTGCTGCCGGCCACCGGCGACGGAGCCGACCTGCCGTACGACGCGCCGATCTCGGTCAAGGAGGCGGTGCTGCCGTTCGGCCGCTTCCGGACCTCGCAGGGCGAGGGGATGGACACCGTCCTCGGTCCGGAGATGAAGTCGACCGGCGAGGTGATGGGCATCGACAGCGTCTTCGGCACGGCCTACGCCAAGAGCCAGGCCGCGGCGTACGGCGAGCTGCCCACCAAGGGCCGGGTGTTCGTCAGCGTCGCCAACCGCGACAAGCGGGCGATGCTGTTCCCGGTGAAGCGGCTGGCCGACCTGGGCTTCGAGGTGCTGGCCACCGAGGGCACGGCCGAGGTGCTGCGGCGCAACGGCGTCGCGACGACGGTCGTCGGCAAGCACTCGCAGGGCCGCGGTGACGACGTGGTCCCGCTGATCCTGGCCGGTGAGGTCGACCTGGTGCTCAACACTCCGTTCGGCGTCGGCGCCCGGCGCGACGGCTACGAGATCCGCACCGCGGCGGTGCAGAGCGGCATCCCGTGCATCACCACGATCCAGGGCGTCGCGGCCTGCGTGCAGGGCATCGAGGCGCTCGTGCGGGGCGACATCGGTGTGCGGTCGCTGCAGGAGCACCACCGGCGCCTGGGCTCCGCGGCCCGCGGGGGCACCTGATGCCGGTCCAGGTCACCGGCGAGGTCGTCTCGGCCAAGCGCATCGGGGCCTACACGGCGATGACCGTGACTGCGCCCGGCGTCCCCGAGCTGGCCCGCCCCGGCCACTTCCTGGCCGTGCAGGTCGGCGGTCCGGCCTCGAGCATGCTGCTGCGTCGCGCCTTCGCGCTCTACGACATGTCCCCGCGCGGGGTGTACGGCGGCACGGTCCAGTTCGTCTTCGCCGTCTCCGGCCGGGGGACCGCCTGGCTGGCGGAGCGGCGCTCGGGCGACCGGCTGGACGTCGTCGGCCCGCTCGGCCGGCCGTTCCGCCTGCCCGCCCACCCGGTGAGCGCCACGCTCGTCGGCGGCGGGTACGGCAGCGCGCCGCTGCTGCCGCTGGCCCGCGTGCTGCGCGAGCGGGGGTGCCGGGTCAGCTTCGTGCTCGGCGCGGGCAGCGTCGACCGGCTGTTCGGCCACCTGGACGCCAAGCGGATGGCCGACACCCTCGCCGTGACCACCGACGACGGCTCGGCGGGCGAGCGGGGCCGGGTCAGCGACGTCCTGCCGGCGGTGCTGGAGCGGACCGACTCCGACGTCGTCTACGCGTGCGGGCCGATGGCCATGCTGCGCGCGGTGTCGGACATCGCCGCCGAGCGCGGGCTGCCGTCGCAGGTGGCGGTCGAGGAGTCGATGGCCTGCGGGATCGGGGTGTGCATGACCTGCGTCCTGCCGGTGGTGGGCGACGACGGGCAGACCCGGATGGTCCGCTCGTGCGTCGAGGGACCGGTGTTCCGGGGCGACCGGGTCCGCTGGGACGCCGTCGGCACCGTGCCGCCCGACGCGGTCGGGGCGATCACCGCACCCGGAGCGCACCGGTGACGCGCGTGGACATGACGACCCGGCTGGCCGGGGTCGCGTTCCCCAACCCGGTGTTCACCGCCAGCGGCTGCGCCGCCGCCGGTCAGGAGCTGCACGCCTTCTTCGACGTGGCCTCGATCGGCGGGGTCGTCACCAAGTCGATCATGCTGGCGCCGAGGTCCGGGCGGGCCACCCCGCGGATGGCCGAGACCCCGAGCGGGATGATCAACTCGATCGGGCTGCAGGGGCCCGGCATCGACGCCTTCCTCGAGCGCGACCTCGCCTGGCTCGAGGCGCAGGGCGCCCGCGCCGTCGTCTCGATCGCCGGGGGCAGCCTCGAGGAGTACGCGCTGCTCGCGCAGAAGCTGCGGGGCCGCGCCGGCATCGCGATGGTCGAGGTCAACATCTCCTGCCCCAACGTCGAGGACCGCGGACAGGTCTTCGCCTGCGACCCCACGGCGAGCTCGAACGTCGTCGACGCGGTGCGCCGCAACACCTCCAGCGGCGTGCCGGTCTTCGCCAAGCTCTCGCCCGACGTCACCGACATCACGACGATCGCCCGGGCCTGCGTGGCCGCCGGCGCCGACGGGCTGTCGGTCATCAACACGCTGCTCGGCATGGTCATCGACACCACCACGATGCGGCCGGTCCTGGGCGGGGTCACCGGCGGGCTGTCCGGTCCGGCGATCCGCCCGGTCGCGGTGCGCTGCGTCTGGCAGGTGCACGCGGCCCTGCCCGACGTGCCGATCCTGGGCATGGGCGGGATCCGCACGGGCCTGGACGCGCTGGAGTTCCTGCTGGCCGGGGCCAGCGCCGTGAGCGTCGGCACGACGGTGTTCGGCGACCCGTCCGCGCCCGTCCGCGTGCTGCGCGAGCTCGAGCAGGCACTGGCCGACCGGGGGATCGACCGGCTGAGCGACGTGGTGGGGCTGGCGCACCGGCCCCCCGCGGCGCGCGTCCCCGAGGACGCCGACCCGCTCGGCGACGAGCTCGTCCCCGCCGCTGCCGCCCAGGAGGCCGCGCCGTGAAGGCACCGCTCGGCGACGAGCCCGTCCCCGCCGCTGCCGTCCAGGAGCCCGCGCCGTGAAGGCACCGATCGCCGTCGCCCTCGACGCACCCGACGCCGAGACCGCCGCCCGGTGGGCGCAGGCCGTGACGCCGCACGTCGCCGTGGTCAAGGTCGGCCTGGAGCTGTTCTGCCGGGTCGGACCGTCGGTCGTCAAGAGCGTGCGGGGGGCCTCGGGCACCGAGCTGTTCCTCGACCTCAAGCTGCACGACATCCCCGCCACGGTGGCGGGCGCCGTCCGCTCGGTGGCCCGGCTGCGGCCGGCCTACCTCACGGTGCACGCCGTGGGCGGGCCGTCGATGGTGCGCTCGGCGGTCGAGGCCGCCGACGGCATCACCATCGCGGCCGTCACCGTGCTCACCAGTGCCGACGAGGCGACCCTCGACGCCGTCGGGCTGGCCGGTCCGTCGCTGGACGCCGTCCGCCGCCTGTCCGTGCTGGCGGTCGGCGCCGGCGCCGGCGCGATCGTCTGCTCGCCGCACGAGGTCGCCGCCGTGCGCGCCGAGGTCGGGCCCGACATCGTGCTGATCACCCCCGGCGTGCGCCCGGCAGGCGCGGCCGCCCAGGACCAGGCCCGCGTGGCGACCCCCGAGCAGGCGCTGCGCGACGGGGCCGACCTGCTGGTCATCGGGCGGCCGATCACCGGAGCGTCCGACCCCGGCGCCGCCGCCGCCCGCATCGCCGCCGGGCTGGGCCGCGCCTGACGGGTCGCCGCCCGCCACCCTTGCGCGGGCTGCGCGCTCCCGGCCGCGCGCGGCGTGAGGTGTGTTGCGCCCGCCTACGGAACTGCCCTCACTGACGAGGGCAGTTCCGCAGTCGGCCGGAGTGCCCTCACGGACGAGGGCAGTTCCGGAGCCTGGCGGGATGCCCTCGCTCTCGAGGGCAGTTCCGCAGCCTGGCGGGATGCCCTCACTGACGAGGGCAGTTCCGCAGCCTGCCGAGCGCGTCCTGCCCGCCCCGGCGGAGCGGCGGACGGTCCGCTCCGGCTCGAGCTGGCAGCTGTGGCGACCTCGCTCGCCTGCAGCCTGCTCGAGACCGCCACCTCCGGGCGTCGCGGGTCCCGTCGCCGCCCTGACCCGGGCCGACGTCGCCCCGACCGCCTGCGGCCTGTCGAGGTCAGCCGAGGGGGGTGCGTTGCTCCGGACCGCCGGGCGCCGCTACGGTCCCAGCGTCCCCGTCCTCCCGAGCAAGAGGTGAAGCCGCGTGGCGCTGCCGTCCCTGACGCCCGAGCAGCGGGCTGCTGCCCTCGAGAAGGCCGCCGCGGCCCGCAAGGCCCGCGCGGAGCTGAAGGTCCGCCTCAAGTCCAGCGGCACCCGGCTGGACGAGGTCCTCGCCGACGGCGCGCAGGACGAGGTGATCGGCAAGATGAAGGTCGTCGCCGTCCTGGAGTCCATGCCGGGCGTCGGCAAGGTGCGCGCCCAGAAGATCATGGAGCGCCTCGAGATCTCCCCGTCGCGCCGGCTGCGCGGCCTGGGCGCCAAGCAGCGCGAAGCCCTCGTGCGGGAGTTCAGCGGCTCTTGACGCAGGCCCCCGGTCGCGGTCGGCTCACCGTGCTGTCGGGGCCGTCCGGGGTCGGCAAGGGCAGCGTCGTGCAGGTGCTGCGCACGCGGCACCCCGACGTGTGGCTGTCGGTCAGCGTCACGACCCGGTCGCCGCGTCCCGGGGAGCGCAACGGGGTCGAGTACTTCTTCGTCGACCAGTCCGCGTTCGACCGGATGGCCGCCGCGGGGGAGCTGCTCGAGCACGACGCGCACATGGGTGCGTCGTACGGCACGCCGCGGCAGGCGGTCGAGGAGCAGCTCGCGCTCGGGACGCCCGTGCTGCTCGAGATCGACCTGCAGGGGGCGCGGCAGGTGCGGGCCCGGATGCCCGACGCGCAGCTCGTCTTCCTCTCCCCGCCGTCCTTCGACGAGCTGGCCCGGCGCCTCGTCGGACGGGGCACCGAGGACGACGACGCCGTACGGGAGCGCCTGGACCGAGCGCGTCTGGAGATGGCGGCGGAGGACGAGTTCGACGTGGTGGTGGTCAACGACGACCTCGAGACGGCCGCCGACCGGCTGGTAGCGTTGATGTCTGCGTAACCAGTGACTTCACGCCGTGCGCCGCTCGTCCGGCGACGTGCACCCGATCCGTCTGGAGCTCCCCGTGGCCGGCACCGTCGCCAACCCGATCGGCATCACCAACCCCCCGATCGACGAGCTGCTCGCCAACACCGACTCCAAGTACAGCCTGGTCATCTACGCGGCCAAGCGCGCCCGTCAGATCAACGCCTACTACTCCCAGCTCGGCGAGGGCCTGCTGGAGTACGTCGGGCCGCTCGTCGAGACCGGCGTGCAGGAGAAGCCGCTGTCGATCGCGCTGCGGGAGATCAACGGCGGGCTGCTCGCGCACGAGCAGGTCGCCGACCCCGCTGTCTGAGCACGCCGCCGGGCAGCCGCCCGCCCGCCCGCGGGTCGTGCTCGGCGTCGCGGGCGGCATCGCGGCCTACAAGGCGGTCGAGCTCCTGCGCCGCCTGACCGAGAGCGGGCACGACGTCACCGTCGTCCCGACGGCGTCGGCGCTGCAGTTCGTCGGAGCGGCGACCTGGTCGGCCCTGTCCGGCCGGCCGGTGGCGCAGGACGTCTGGCAGGACGTCCACGAGGTGCCCCACGTCCGGCTCGGGCAGAGCGCGGACCTGGTCGTCGTCGCGCCGGCCACCGCCGACCTGCTGGCCCGCGCGGCGCACGGCCTCGCTGACGACCTGCTCACGAACGTCCTGCTCACGGCGCGCTGCCCGGTCCTGCTCGCGCCCGCCATGCACACCGAGATGTGGGAGCACGCGGCCACGCAGGCCAACGTCGCGACCCTGCGCGGGCGCGGCGTCCTCGTGCTGGAGCCTGCCGTCGGACGCCTCACCGGGAAGGACTCGGGCAAGGGCCGCCTCCCCGAGCCGGACGAGATCTTCGCCGCCGCCGTGGACGCCCTCAGCCCCCGCCCGCAGGACCTCGCCGGACGCCGCGTCGTGGTCTCGGCCGGCGGCACCCGGGAGCACCTCGACCCGGTCCGCTTCCTCGGCAACCGCTCGAGCGGCAAGCAGGGCTACGCCCTGGCCCGGGCGGCCGCCGGACGCGGCGCCGAGGTCGTCCTGGTCAGCGCCGCCTCGCTGCCCGCTCCCGCCGGGGTGCGCGTCGTCCCCGTCACCAGCGCCCTCGAGCTGCGCGAGGCCGTCCTCGCCGAGGCCGGCACCGCTGACGCGGTCGTCATGGCGGCGGCGGTCGCCGACTACCGGCCGGTCGAGCGTCTCGCGACCAAGCGCAAGAAGACCGACACGCTGACGGTCGAGCTGGTGCAGAACCCCGACGTGCTGGGCGAGCTGGCCGAGCGTCGCCGCCCCGGTCAGGTGCTCGTCGGGTTCGCCGCCGAGACCGGTGACGCCGACGGCGACGTGCTGGCGCACGGCCGGGCGAAGCTCGCCCGCAAGGGCTGCGACCTGCTGGTCGTCAACGAGGTGGGCGAGCCCGGGCACCCCACCGGCTTCGAGGGCGACGCGAACGCCGCGACCGTCCTGGCCGCCGACGGCGCGTCGTACGCCGTGCCGCTCACCTCCAAGGACACGCTGGCGCAGGTCGTCTGGGACCTCACCGTCGACCGGCTGGGCGCTCGGTAGGCTGGCCCGCGAAGGCCTGCGCGCGTCCGCGCGAGCCCACCTCCCGAGGAGCCCTGTGTCGCGTCGCCTGTTCACGTCCGAGTCCGTGACCGAGGGTCACCCCGACAAGATCGCCGATGCGATCTCGGACGCCATCCTCGACGACCTGCTCCGTCAGGACCCGCAGAGCCGGGTCGCGGTCGAGACGCTCATCACGACCGGGCAGGTCCACATCGCCGGCGAGGTCACCACCGACGGCTACGCCGACGTCCCCGAGATCGTCCGCCGCACGATCCTCGAGATCGGCTACGACAGCAGCAAGAAGGGCTTCGACGGCGAGAGCTGCGGGGTCAGCGTCTCGATCGGCAAGCAGAGCCAGGACATCGCGCAGGGCGTCGACGAGGCCTACGAGGCGCGCGTCGAGGGCGAGACCGACGACCTCGAGCGGCAGGGCGCGGGCGACCAGGGCCTGATGTTCGGCTTCGCGTGCGACGAGACGCCCGAGCTCATGCCGCTGCCGATCGCGCTGGCGCACCGCCTGGCCCGCCGGCTGACGCAGGTGCGCAAGGAGGGCGTCGTGCCCTACCTGCGTCCCGACGGCAAGACGCAGGTCACCATCGAGTACGTCGGCGGTCGTCCGGCCCGGCTCGACACCGTCGTGGTGTCGTCGCAGCACGCCGAGGACATCGACATCGACAGCCTGCTCACCCCCGACATCGCCGAGCACGTCGTCGCGCCCGAGATCGCCGACCTGGGCCTCGAGACCGAGGGCTACCGGCTGCTGGTCAACCCGACCGGCAAGTTCGTGATCGGCGGCCCGATGGGCGACGCCGGGCTGACCGGCCGCAAGATCATCGTCGACACCTACGGCGGCTACGCCCGCCACGGCGGCGGCGCGTTCTCCGGCAAGGACCCGTCCAAGGTCGACCGCAGCGCGGCGTACGCCATGCGCTGGGTCGCCAAGAACGTCGTCGCCGCCGGCCTGGCCACCAAGTGCGAGGTGCAGGTGGCGTACGCCATCGGCAAGGCCGAGCCGGTGGGCCTGTTCGTCGACACGTTCGGCACCGGCGTCATCGACGACGAGGCGCTGCAGGCGGCCATCACCGAGGTGTTCGACCTGCGGCCCGCAGCGATCATCCGCGACCTCGACCTGCTGCGCCCGATCTACAGCCAGACCTCGGCGTACGGCCACTTCGGCCGCGAGGGCGTGGCCTGGGAGAGCACCGACCGCGCGGAGCTGCTGAAGAAGGCCGCCGGGCAGTAGGCCGGGCCCACCACTCCCGGCTGTCCTCACCGCCCCGCTGGAGCCGTCCGCCCAGGACGCTCCCGCTCAAGGATCGAGCGGCGTGCCGGCCGAAGGTCGGCCGGCTGTGGACGCGGCGGACCGTCGTCGTACGGCCCACCTAGCCTGCTCCACGTGGCGGACGGGGCAGGGGAGTGACGTCCGCCCCGAGGCAGCGGGCGCGCACACCGACGCGGCCGGCGGTGCCGGCGTCCGAGCTGCCGGTCGCCCGGGTGGCCGTCGACACCGGACTGGCCCACCTCGACCGGCCCTTCGACTACGCCGTTCCCGAGGCGATGGCCGCGCAGGCACAGCCGGGCGTACGGGTGCGCGTGCGCTTCGCCGGGCGGCTCGTCGACGGCTGGCTCCTCGAGCGGGCCGACGCCTCCGACCACGCCGGCAGGCTGGCGCCGCTGGCGTCGGTCGTCAGCGCCGAGCAGGTGGCGACCCCCGAGCTGCTGGCCCTCGCCCGGGCGGTGGCCGACCGCTGCGCCGGCACCCTGCCCGACGTCCTGCGCCTGGCGCTGCCGCCGCGGCACGCCCGGGTGGAGGCGGAGGCCGCACCCGAGCCGTCGCTCGTCCCGTCGCCACCCCCG
>CADCUB010000133.1 GCA_902805775.1 uncultured Frankineae bacterium
CGCAGCCGCGTCCAGGCCGTCCTCGAACCGGCCTGCGCGCTGCTACACGTTGAAGCGGAACTCCACCACGTCGCCGTCCTGCATCACGTAGTCCTTGCCCTCCATGCGCGCCTTGCCGGCGGCGCGGGCGGCCTGCGTCGAGCCGGCGGCCATGAGGTCGTCGAAGCCGATCACCTCGGCCTTGATGAAGCCCCGCTGGAAGTCGGTGTGGATGACGCCGGCGGCCTCGGGGGCGGTCGCGCCCTTGCGGATCGTCCACGCGCGGGCCTCCTTCGGCCCGGCGGTCAGGTAGGTCTGCAGGCCGAGGGTGTCGAAGCCGATCCGCGCCAGCTGGTGCAGCCCGCTCTCCGACTGGCCCATCGACTGCAGCAGCTCGAGCGCCTCGTCGTCGTCCATCTCGATGAGCTCGGCCTCGACCTTCGCGTCGAGGAAGACCGCCTCGGCCGGCGCCACGAGCGAGGCGAGGTCGGCACGCAGCGCCTCGTCGGTCAGCTCGTCCTCGTCGAGGTTGAAGACGTACAGGAACGGCTTGGCCGTGAGCAGGTGCAGCTCGCGCAGCGGCCCCCGGTCGAGCCCGGCGGCGAACACCGTCTGTCCGGCGTCGAGCACCTTGGCCGCCTCCCGGACGGCCTCGAGCTGCGGCACGACGTCCTTCTTGATCCGCGCCTCCTTCTCGAGGCGGGGCAGGGCCTTCTCGACCGTCTGCAGGTCGGCGAGGATCAGCTCGGTGTTGATCGTGTCGATGTCGTCCTTGGGCGACACCCGGCCATCGACGTGCACGACGTCGTCGTCCGTGAACACCCGGATGACCTGGCAGATCGCATCGCTGTCCCGGATGTTGGCGAGGAACTTGTTGCCCAGGCCCGCTCCCTCGCTGGCGCCCTTGACGATCCCGGCGATGTCGACGAAGTCGACCGTCGCCGGGATGACCTTCTGCGAGGAGAACAGCTCCGCCAGCCGCGGCAGCCGCTCGTCGGGCACTCCCACGACCCCGACGTTCGGCTCGATCGTCGCGAAGGGGTAGTTGGCCGCCAGCACGTCGTTCTTGGTCAGCGCGTTGAACAGCGTGCTCTTGCCGACGTTGGGCAGTCCGACGATGCCGAGGGAGAGACTCACGCCGTACGACGCTACCGGCGTGCGACGCACCGCCGGTGTCGCCGAGCGGCCTGTGCGCGCCTGCTCCGGACTTGTCGGACCGGCCTGGCACGGTGCTGCCATGACGCTCTCGTCCCTGGTCCTCGGCCTCCTGGTCGGGGCCGTCCTGGGCCTGCTGGCCGGTCGGCTGCTCGCCCGTCGCGACGAGCAGGTGCTGCTGTCGTCCTTCGAGGGGCTCGCCTCGCGGGCCCTCGCCGGCACGCGGGAGGAGGCCGACCGCGAGCTCACCGGCCAGCGGCAGGCGGTCGAGCACCTGGTCGGGCCGCTTCGCGAGCAGCTGCACCTGGTCGAGGCGCAGCTGCGCGGGCTCGAGGTCGAGCGTGCCCGCGCGCAGGCCGAGCTCCGCGAGCAGGTCAGCGGCGTACGGCGCACGTCCGAGATGCTGGGCCGCGAGACGGCGGCGCTGGTCGGCGCGCTGCGCCGGCCGCAGGCCCGCGGGCTGTGGGGTGAGCTGCAGCTGCGGCGCTGCGTGGAGCACGCCGGGATGCTCGACCGCTGCGACTTCTCCGAGCAGGAGACGCTGCGCGGCGCCGACGGCGCCGCTCTGCGGCCGGACCTCGTGGTGCGCCTGGCCGGCGGTCGCAGCGTCGTCGTCGACGCGAAGGTCACGCTGGCCGCCTACCTCGAGGCGGTCGAGAGCGCCGACGAGGCGACGGCGGCGGCGCGCATGGCGGCGCACGCCAGGCACCTGCGTGCCCACGTCGACCGCCTGGCCGACAAGGCCTACTGGTCCGCACTGCCCGACACCCCGGAGTTCGTCGTGCTGTTCGTCCCGGGTGAGGCCTTCCTCGCACCCGCGCTGGAGCACGATCCCGCCCTGCTCGAGCACGCGTACGCCCGGCGGGTGCACCTGGCGACCCCGACCACCCTGGTCTCGCTGCTGCGCACGGTCGCCCACGGCTGGCAGCAGCACGACCTGACCGAGAACGCCCGGGCCGTCGTGGCGTGCGGCCAGGAGCTCTACGCGCGCCTGGGGACCTTCGGGGGACACGTCGACAAGCTCGGCCGCTCGCTGGGCACGGCCGTGACCGACTTCAACCGGACCGTCGGCTCGCTCGAGCGGACCGTCCTGCCGGCCGCCCGCCGGATGAGCGATCTCGGGCTCTCGGCGGAGGAGCCGCCGGCCCCCCGACCGGTCGACGACCTCCCGCGGCCGCTGGCCGCGCCCGAGCTGGCGCCGCTGCTCCCCCTCCGGGACGAGGCCGTCTGATGGCACCGCGGGGCCGAGCAGCCCGGACCACCACGCACGGGACGGCAGCGCCAGCCTGCCGGCCGGGTGCGCGACCCCTGCTGCGAGGTCACCATCTGCAGGAGTGCGCCCGCCGACGGTCCGCCGTCAGGACAGGGTCACCCCGTACGCGTCGCAGAACTCCACGGCGGCGCGAGCGACCACGGCCGCGGGCGAGGCGCCGCTGGCAACCCCCTCGGCCATCAGCCGCCGGGCGACCTCGGGGGCATCCAGCTCCCCGACCGCCCGCAGGTGCTCCCAGGCACGTACGGCGAGCTCGCGGGCCGTCTCCTCCGGCAGGCCCGGATCCTTGCTGCGGGCGGCGGCCGCCACCCAGTCCGCGTCGTAGCTGCCCTGCGGCGGGCCGAAGACGCGCTCCCCCTCGCCGTACGCCGCTGAGCCGTCGCCGCTCGTCGAGGAGGTCACGCGCGACACGCTAGGCCACCTGCGCAGGCCTCCACACCCGTTCGGTGAACGGTAGGTTGCCCCTCCGTGGACCGCACCCCGCCCGCCGACCGGCCTGCGCCCCGGTCGGCCGCGATCGCGGACCGCCGGGGGCTGACGACTGCCGGCGCGGCGGTGGCGATGATCGCCTTCGGTGCCGCCGGCGGCGCCTACGACGTGCTCACCGGACCGGGCCTGCGGACCGTCTTCGCCGTCTTCTTCGTGCTCGGCTGCGCTCTGGCGGCCGTGGCCGTGCACCGGGAGCACCTGCGGGCCGTGGTGGTCATGCCGCCGCTCGTCTACGCCGCGCTCGCGCTGACCGCCAGCGCCGTCGAGGGGTGGGGCGGCAGCGGGTCGTTCCTGCAGGGCCAGCTGCTCGAGCTGGCCAACGCCATCGTGCTGGGTGCCCCGGTGCTGGTGCTGGGCTTCCTCACGACCCTGGTGCTCGCCCTGCTGCGGGGCGTCGCACGTCGCTGACCGGCCGGCTCAGCTCTCGGCGATGCCCCGGACGCGCAGGTCGCGACGCAGCTCCGGCGGCAGCGCGAACAGCAGGTGCTCCTGGGCGGACTCGACCTCGTCGACGTCGACGTAGCCGCGCGCCGCCAGCCACTGCATGACCTGCTGCACCAGCGTCTCGGGCACCGACGCACCGCTGGTCAGGCCGACAGTGGACACACCCTCGAGCCAGCTCTCGTCGATCTCGGACGCGTCGTCGACCAGATGAGCGGCTTTGGCGCCGGCGTCCAGGGCGACCTCGACCAGCCGCACGGAGTTCGAGCTGTTGCGCGAGCCGACGACCAGGACGAGGTCGGACGCGCCCGCGATCTCCTTGACGGCGACCTGACGGTTCTGCGTGGCGTAGCAGATGTCGGCCGACGGCGGACCCTGCAGCAGGGGGAAGCGCCGGCGCAGGGCGTCGACGGTCACGTTCGTCTCGTCGACCGACAGCGTCGTCTGGGACAGGTAGGCCACCTTGGCCGGGTCGCGCACCTCCACCTGCGAGGCCTCCTCGGCTCCGTCGACGAGGTGGATGTGCTGGGGCGCCTGCCCGGTCGTGCCGACGACCTCCTCGTGACCCTCGTGCCCGATGAGCACGATGTCGAGGTCGTCCGCGGCGAAGCGCTTGGCCTCCATGTGCACCTTGGTGACCAGCGGACAGGTCGCGTCGATGGTCTTGAGCTGCCGGACCCGGGCCTCGGCGTGCACGGTGGGTGCGACGCCGTGGGCGGAGAACACCACGGTGGCGCCCTCGGGCACCTGCTCGGTCTCGTCGACGAAGATCGCGCCCTGCTGCTCGAGCGTCCGCACGACGTGGGCGTTGTGGACGATCTGCTTGCGGACGTAGACGGGGGCGCCGTAGGCCTCCAGCGCCTTCTCCACCGTGAGGACCGCCCGGTCGACGCCGGCGCAGTAACCGCGGGGCTTGGCCACCAGCACCCGCTTCGACGGTCGCGCAGAGGTCTCCGTCATGCCACCAGTCTACGGCCGCAGGCTGCCCGCGCCCGGTGACGTCGCTCTCTCCCACGTGTGGAGCATCCGCGGACGGGCACGCGTTCCAGCACGCGTGCGCCCGCAGCAGCGGCGCTCCCAGTCTGAGCACCTCGTAGGAGGCCCCACCCCATGCCGAGCACCGTCCCGACCCCCCTCGCCGCCGCCCTCGGGATCGTGCCGACCGTCCTGGGCGGAGTGCGTCGCCTTCCCGGCAAGGCCATCACCCTGCCCATCTACGCGATCAGCAGCGCACTGACCACCCTCGACAGGACCCGTCGCGAGTACGACGCCCTCGCGGAGCGCGGCGAGCGCCTCATCGCGCAGCTGAGGGGCGTGAGCTTCGACGAGGTGGAGGACCGCGTCGAGGACGCGCTGCAGGGCACGCCGCTGGCGGCGCCGTACGACAGGCTCGAGGACGCTCTCGAGGACGCCGCCGAGAACGTGACGGCTCTGGTCCGCAACGCCCCCGACGCTGTCCGCAACGCCCCCGACAAGGCCCGCTCGGCGGCCGGACGGGCGACCGCGACGACCGGCCACGTGCTGGACCGCGCCGCCGACACCGTCGAGGACCTGGCCGCCGATGCCGGCGGTACGACCGCGCAGGCGGCCGAGGCTGTTGCCGACGGTGTCGGGAACGCCGCGAAGAGCACCGCCTCGGCCGCGCAGACCGCCGCCGGAGCCGTGGAGACCGCGGCCGGCACCGCCGCCGACACCGTGGGAACCGCTGCTGACGCGGCGGCCGATGCCGTCAGCACAGCCGCCGACACCACTGCCGACACGGCGGCACGTACGGCCGACACGGCCGCCGACGCGGTCGGGGCCGCCGCCGACACCGCCGGCCAGGCCGCCGCCCGTACCGCCGACACCGCCGCCGACGCAGTTGGAGCCGCCGCCGACACCGCTGGCGAGGCGGCGACAGGTACGGCCGACACCGCCGCCGACGCCGCCGCCGGTACCGCAGGGGACACCGCCACTGGTGACGCCACCGACGTCCCCGCCGCCGAGGCCCCGAAGGGCGTGCCGACGCCCAAGGCCACCGAGCCCGACAGCACGCGTGTGGACACCGCGGCGACCTCCGACGTCGTCGAGGCGGTGGAGCGGGTGTCCTCGGTCATCGGCGGCCGCGTCCTCGACCACGACGAGCTGCCGCTGCCCGACTACGACCACCTCACGCTGGGCTCGCTGCGCGGGCGGATGCGGGCGCTCGACGTCCCGCAGCTCGTGCAGCTGCGCGACTACGAGAAGGCGCACGCCAACCGCCTGCCGATCGTGACGATGCTCGACAACCGCATCGCCAAGCTCGCCACCGACCCGACTGCACCGCTGAGCGGCAGCTCACCGACCGCCGCCGTGCCGGCCAAGCCGCGCGCGACCAAGCGTGGCTCCAAGGTCGACCCCTCGACCAGCGGTCCGAAGATCAACCCGCCGTCGCAGGGCGACCCGACCAACCCGGCCCAGCCCCGCTGACAGCAGTCGCACCCCGTAGAGCAGCACCCGCCGCTCGTCACCCGAGGCCGTCCCCCGCTCCAGCGGGGGGCGGCCTCGTCCCCTGCGGGGGGTGGCTCCGTCTCCTGCGGGGGGCCTCGTCCATCCGGGGGCGGCCTCGTCCCCTGCGGGGGGTGGCTCCGTCTCCTGCGGGGGGCCTCGTCCATCCGGGGGGCGGCCTCGTCCCTGCAGGGGGCACCTCGTCGCAGGTCCCGCCTAGGCTCCTCGGCGTGGGTCTGGTCAACAGCGCCGAGCAGCCGCTGCCCGTGCGCACCGTGGCCCGGTCCATCTCCGAGTGGGTCGCCCGGCTCGGCCGCGTCTGGGTGGAGGGCCAGGTCACCCAGGTCAACCGCCGGTCGGGGACGGCCTACCTGGTGCTGCGCGACCCCGTCGCCGACATGAGCCTCAACGTCACCTGCGCCCGCCAGGTCTGCGACGCGGTGGTGCCCGCGCTGTCGGAGGGCGACCGGGTGGTCGTGCACGGCAAGCCCGAGTTCTACGCCGGACGCGGGACGCTCAGCCTCAAGGCGGTCGAGATCCGCCCCGTCGGCGTCGGAGAGCTCCTGGCGCGGCTCGAGCGGCTCAAGGCGCTGATGGCCGCGGAGGGCCTGTTCGCCGCCGACCGCAAGCGCCCGCTGCCGTTCCTGCCGCGCCGGATCGGCCTGATCACCGGTCGCGACAGCGCTGCCGAACGGGACGTCTGCGAGAACGCCCGCCGCCGCTGGCCGGCCGTCGACATCGCGGTCACACCGGTGGCCGTCCAGGGGCTGCAGGCGGTCGAGCAGGTCGTCCTCGCCCTGCGCGAGCTCGACCGCACCCCCGAGGTCGACGTCATCGTGATCGCCCGTGGCGGCGGCAGCGTCGAGGACCTGCTGCCCTTCAGCGACGAGACGCTCTGCCGAGCGGTCGTCGCCTGCCGCACGCCGGTGGTGAGCGCCATCGGGCACGAGCCCGACAGCCCGCTGCTCGACCTCGTCGCCGACGTCCGCTGCTCGACGCCCACCGACGCCGGCAAGCGCGTGGTGCCCGACGTCGCTGAGGAGGGCCAGAAGGTCCGCCAGGCCCGCGACCGCTGCCGCCGGGTGGTGCTCACGACGGTCGAGCGGGAGCGCCACCGCCTCGAGGCGGTGCGCAGCCGTCCCGCCCTGGCCGCCCCGGCGACGCTCGTCGACGCCCGCCGCACCCAGGTCGTCGACCTGCGCGACCGGGCGCGACGGTGCACCGGCGCCCGCCTCGACGCCGCTCACGCCGACCTCGCGCACGTCCTGGCCCGGGTGGTCGCGCTGAGCCCGCAGGCGACGCTCGACCGCGGCTACGCGGTGGTGCAGGACGAGGACGGCGCGGTCGTCCGCGACGCCGACGCCGTCGAGCCCGGCACCGACCTGCAGGTGCGGCTGGCCAGGGGCACGCTGCTCGTCACGGCCGACTGAGCTGCGACAGCACCGGACCGCCCAGCCCTCGCCTCGTCGCGCCCCGTACCCGCCGATCATGGAGTCCTGACACGCTCCGCGACCTCGCTCGAGCGTGACGCCTGTGCCACAACTCCATGATCGCGCCGGGGTTCGGGGAGGAGGGCGGCGGGCTCGCGACGGGCGTGGCAGCACGCGCCGCGGACGACGTTGCGAGCGGCAGCAGGCGGGCAGGCGCACGACTAGGTTGGCCTGGTGAGCGAGTCGCCCAGCCTCTCGTACGAAGCCGCCCGCGACGAGCTGGCCGAGGTCGTGCGGCAGCTCGAGCAGGGCGGAGCGACGCTCGAGCAGTCGCTGGCGCTGTGGGAGCGCGGGGAGGAGCTCGCGGCGGTCTGCCAGCGCTGGCTGGACGGGGCTCAGGCTCGGCTGGACGCGGCGCTGCGGCCGGCGGGCGGCCCGGCCACCCCGCGCGCAGCGGGCGGACCGGCCTCCTAGCGCGAGGCCAGCGGGCGGACCGGCCTCCTAGCGCGAGGCCAGCGGGCGGACCGGCCTCCTAGCGCGAGGCC
>CADCUB010000134.1 GCA_902805775.1 uncultured Frankineae bacterium
GTCGCGAGCGCGCCGGCGGCGAGCACCGTCGCGGCCGGACGGCGCCGGCGGGGCGGGGAGCCGTCGGCAGGGGTGGGGTCGTTGCTCATGTCAGGTCCTCCGAGGTCGCTGCCGGGCCGGGTGCCCGGCGCGAGCACCAGCGTGCGAGCCCGACCTGTGCGCGACCTCCGCCCCACCTGGGACGTCCCTGGCAGCTCCGGCCCGTCCCGGACCGGCCGGGGGAGCAGCCCTACGCCGTCGGGCCCGCGTCGGTCAGCCCCAGCGTGGCGGTCGTCTGCTCGCGCATCTTGTACTTCTGGATCTTGCCGGTGATCGTCATCGGGAACTCGTCCACGAACATCACGTAGCGCGGCACCTTGTAGTGCGCCAGCCGCCCGCGGCAGAACTCCTTCACCTCCTCCTCGGTCACCTGCGCGCCGGGCCGCACCTTGACCCACGCGCACAGCTCCTCGCCGTAGCGCGGGTCGGGCACCCCGATCACCTGCACGTCCTGCACGGCCGGGTGGCCGTAGAGGAACTCCTCGAGCTCGCGCGGGTAGACGTTCTCGCCCCCCCGGATGACCATGTCCTTGGACCGCCCGACGATGCTCAGGTAGCCCTGCTCGTCCATCACCGCCAGGTCGCCGGTGTGCATCCAGCCGTCCGCGTCGACGGCCTCGGCGGTCTTCTCCGGGTCCTGCCAGTAGCCGAGCATCACCGAGTAGCCCCGGGTGCACAGCTCGCCGGTCTGGCCACGGGGGACCGTCCCGTCGGTGACGGGGTCGACGACCTTGACCTCGACGTGCGGGTGGACCCGCCCGATCGTCGACACCCGGCGCTCGACGGGGTCGTCCGTGGTGGTCTGCGTCGACACCGGCGAGGTCTCGGTCATGCCGTAGCAGATCGTCACCTCGTCCATGTGCATGACGGCCATGACCTGCTTCATGACCTCCACCGGGCACGGCGAGCCGGCCATGATGCCGGTGCGCAGCGACGACAGGTCGTACGCGGACAGCTCGAGCCCCAGCTCGGCGATGAACATGGTCGGCACGCCGTACAGCGAGGTGCAGCGCTCCTGCTCGACCGCGCGCAGCGTGGCGGCGGGGTCGAAGCCGGGCGCCGGGATCACCATGGCCGCGCCGTGCGAGGTGGCGCCCAGGTTGGCCATCACCATGCCGAAGCAGTGGTAGAAGGGCACGGGGATGCAGATGCTGTCCTGCTCGGTGTAGCGGCAGGTCTCCCCGACGAACCACCCGTTGTTGAGGATGTTGCGGTGCGACAGCGTCGCGCCCTTCGGGAAGCCGGTCGTTCCACTCGTGTACTGGATGCAGATCGCGTCGTCGGGGGTGAGCCCGGCCTCGCGGTCCCGCAGCGCGGCCTCGTCGAGCGCGCGGCCGCGGTCGAGCAGCGCGTCCCAGTCGGGATCGCCGAGGAACAGCGCCCGCTCCAGCTGCGGGCAGGCCTCGCGCACCTCGGCGACCATCGCCCGGTAGTCGCTGGTCTTGAACGACGGCGCGGCGACCAGCCACCGGCAGCCGGACTGCTTGAGCACGTACTCCAGCTCGCTGGTGCGGTAGGCCGGGTTCACCGTGACGAGCACCAGGCCCGTGCGGGCGGTGGCGTACTGCAGCAGCGTCCACTCCGGGACGTTCGGCGCCCAGATGCCGACCCGGTCGCCGGTGCTCAGGCCGGCGTCGACCAGCGCCCGCGCCAGCTCGTCGACGGCCGCGTCGAACTCGGCGTAGGACCACCGCCGCCCACTGGGCACGTCGACCAGGGCGGGGCGCTCCGGCACCCGCGCCGCGGTGCGGCGCAGGTCCTCGCCGATCGTCGTGGTCAGCATGGGCAGGTCCGTACGCCCGCGGGTCAGCGACAGCTCGGGCACGGCAGCTCCTCGAAAGTCGCGGCGGGTCCACGGCGCCCGCCGGTGGGTGGACCGTACCGGGACGGACGTGCGCCGTCCGGCACCCAGTTATCCTGGGGCTCCGCGCGGTCGGTCGGCTGCGACCGCCCCACGACGAGGAACGTCCCGTGCCGCAGCTGCTGTCCGCCTCCGTGTCCCAGGGCGGGTCGTGAACTCCATCGCCCTGTGCCGGCGCTGCAGCGTGCCGGTGCTGCCCGGGTCCGGCGCGTGCCCGTTCTGCGGCGTCGCGCAGCCGGAGGCCGTACGGCTCTCGCCGGCCGTGCGCGGCTGCTGGGTGGTCGTGGGAGCCGGGGCGCTCGCGGTGACCTACGAGCTGATGGCGCTGTTCGGCCGGGCGATCGGGTGACGCGGGCGGTCATCGCCGTCCTCGCCCTGCTGCTCCTGGTCGCGTGTTCGGGCGGCGGGTCCCGCGAGCCCGTCACTCCGCCCGCCACGCCGCTCGCCGCCACCCCCTCGCCGACGCCCGAGGAGCCGACTCCGCAGGAGGAGTTCGCGCTGGAGGTCGAGGAGCTGTACGACCTGGTCGAGCGCTCGGTCGAGGGCTCGCCCGACTACGCCGCCTCGGCCGAGGTGCTGTCGGCGTTCGCCACGACCGTGGCGCTGGTGCGTGTCGAGCCGGAGCAGACGGGCGACCGCCAGCGCGTGGTCGACGCCGCCGAGGCCGCGGCGGCGTCCTTCCGGACGGCCGCCGGGATCACCGGCAGCGTCGAGCGGGCCGCTGCGGGACGCCAGGCCGTCGTCCGGCTCCGCGAGCTCGACCTCGTCGTCCGGACGCTGCCGACCGAGGCTCCGACCCCGACCCCGCCCCCGACCGCCGCTGCCCTTCCGGCCACGACCTCGAGCGCGATCGCGACCTCCTGACCCGGCGGTCCCCCGCCGTTCAGCGTGCGACGGCCGCCACCCGGTCGACGTGGATCGAGGTCACCCGGCCGGCCTCCACGGCGGTCGCCCGGTCGACCTCGACGGCGGTCCCGGCACCGTGCCGGTCGCAGGGCAGGTCCTCGGAGCCGGGGGTGGCGCCTGGCGCGCCGGGACCGAGCTCGTCCCAGGACCTCACGGCGCCGGACGCCGGCTGCAGGGACGGCACGAGCGCAGCAGCCGTGCCGGCCGAGACGACGGCCAGAGCCATGGCGGCGAGCTCGAAGCGGCCGCGAGGAGCGAGCCCGGCCGCGTCGGACCGCGCACGACGGGGAGTCCACATGCTGGATGGGACGCAGCAGTCGGGCAGGAGGTTGCGTGCCGGACCGGACGGGTCGTCAGCCCCGCACTGGCCGTCCGCGGCGCCGGTGCCCGGGTGCCGGGCCGAGCAGCTGCAGTGTCAGGTGCCGCAGAACGTCCGGTAGGCACCGTGGTCGGGCGACGGCTCGGCGTAGCGCTCGAGACCCGGCCGCTCGTCGAACGGCGCGCTCACCGCTTCGAGCAGACCGCCGAGCGGGCCGAGGTCACCGTCGACCGCCGCCGCGAGCGCCTCCTCGACGAGGTGGTTGCGCGGGATGTACGCCGGATTGGTCCGGTCGGCGGCACCGCCGTCGGGATCCAGGGCCCGCCAGCGCCCCAGCCAGTCGTCGACGGCCGCCAGGTCGAGGACCAGGGAGCGCACGGGCTCGGCGTCGCCGCGGGCTGCCCTGCCCAGACCGCGGAAGAACGACGTGTGGTCGACGCGGGAGGACGAGAGCAGAGCCAGCACCTCCTGGGACAGGCCCGCCACGATCTCGTCGGCGACCTGGTCCGCCAGACCCAGCTTGGCGCGCATGCCCGCGAGCCAGGCGGCGGTGTACTGCGGGGCGAAGGTCTCGAGGGCCGCCACCGCCAGGGCGACGGCCTGCTCCTCGTCGTCGGCGATCAGCGGCAGCAGCGCCTCGGCCAGCCGCGCGAGGTTCCACTGCGCCACGGCGGGCTGGTTGCCGTACGCGTAGCGCCCCCCTTCGTCGATCGAGCTGAAGACGGTGCCCGGGTCGAAGGCGTCCAGGAAGGCGCACGGCCCGTAGTCGATGGTCTCCCCGGAGATCGTCGTGTTGTCGGTGTTCATGACGCCGTGCACGAAGCCGACGAGCATCCACTGCGCGACGAGCCGGGCCTGCGCCGCGACCACGGCCTCGAACAGCGCGAGGGGCGGCACGGCCGCCGTCGCCGCCTGCGGGTGGTGCCGGGCGATCGCGTGGTCGGCCAGCCGGCGCAGGAGCGGCAGGTCGCCGGTCGCGCGGGCGTACTGGAAGCTGCCCACCCGCAGGTGGCTGCTCGCGACCCGTGCGAGCACCGCGCCGGGCAGGTCGCTCTCGCGCCGGACGGTGCGCCCGGTCGCCACGACCGCCAGCGATCGCGTCGTCGGGATGCGCAGGGCGTGCATGGCCTCGCTCACGATGTGCTCGCGCAGCATCGGACCGACGGCGGCCAGGCCGTCGCCGCCGCGCGCGAACGGCGTGCGGCCCGAGCCCTTGAGGTGCAGGTCGCGAGGGCGCCCGTCCGCCGGGACCACCTCGCCGAGCAGCAGCGCCCGCCCGTCGCCCAGGCGCGGGACGAAGTTGCCGAACTGGTGACCGGCGTACGCCTGGGCCACCGGAGCCGCGTCGTCGGGGACCTCGTTGCCGACGAGGAAGCGCAGGCCCTGCGCGCTGCGCAGCCAGGCGGCGTCGAGTCCCAGCTCGACGGCCAGGGGCTCGTTGAGCACGAGCAGCCGTGGGTCCGGAGCCGTCGCGGCCTTCCACGGCACCGCCAGCTCGCCCAGCTCCCGGGCGAACCTGTGCTCCAGCCGGACCGTCGGTGCGGGCAGCACGCTCATCCTGTCCAGGCTAACGTCCACCCCTCGGAGGGGGCGGGGCGCCGCGGCTGCTGCTCGGACTGCCGTTACGCTTCCCGCGTGTCGACGTCTCCCTGCACCACGGCTCGGCGTGCCGAGGACCTGCGATGAGCGCCGGACTGGTCGCCCTGCTCGACGACATCTCGGTGCTGGCGCGCACCGCAGCCGCCTCCGTCGACGACATCGGCCTGGCGGCGAGCCGCGCGAGCGCCAAGGCGGCCGGCGTGGTCGTCGACGACACCGCCGTCACGCCGCAGTACGTCCAGGGGCTCGCCGCTGAGCGCGAGCTGCCGATCATCCGCCGGATCGCGGTCGGGTCGCTGCGCAACAAGCTGCTGGTGATCCTGCCCGCGGCGCTGCTGCTGAGCCAGTTCGTGCCGTGGCTGCTCACGCCGATCCTCATGCTCGGTGGCACCTACCTCTGCTACGAGGGGGCCCACAAGGTCTACGAGAAGCTCGGCGGCGGTCACGGGGCACATGCCGAGGCGGAGGAGCAGGGCCTGATCGACGAGGACGTCGTCGTGTCCGGCGCTGTGCGGACCGACTTCATCCTGTCGGCCGAGATCATGGTCATCGCCCTCAACGAGGTCGCCGACGAGCCCTTCGTGACTCGGGCGCTGATCCTCGCGGTCGTGGCGGTGGCCATCACCGTCCTCGTCTACGGCGTCGTCGGCGTCATCGTGAAGATGGACGACGTCGGGCTGCGCCTGGCGCAGCGGCCGTCGGCCGGCATCGCGCGTCTGGGGCGCGGCCTGGTCAAGGGCATGCCGGGGCTGCTGTCGGTGATCTCGGTGGTCGGCACCGCGGCCATGCTGTGGGTCGGCGGTCACATCCTGCTCGTCGGCACCGACGACCTCGGCTGGCACACGCTGTACGGGCTGGTGCACTCCGCCGAGGAGGCCGCCCACGAGGCGGCGGGCGCGCTCGGCGGGCTCGCCGGCTGGCTGGTGAACACCCTGGCCAGCGCCGTCGTGGGGCTGGCCGTCGGTGCCGTCGTCGTGCTGGTCATGGTGCTGGTCGCCCGGGCCCGCAAGAAGCCGTCGGCGCAGGCCGGCTCCGCGCACTGAGGCCGGTTCCGGGCGACGACCCGGTGGCGCGCTGACGCGGTCCGGACCTCGACCCGGCGGCGCCGCGTCAGCCGTCCGGCCCGCGGGCCGCGGACTGGGCGTCCAGGAACTGCTCGACCAGACCGCGCACCACCACGTTCATGCTGTGGCCGTGGCTGTCCGACCACTCCTTGAGCCGCCGGTGGGTCTGTGCGGGCAGGCGGACCAGCAGTCCGACCTTCTCCGCACGCGGGCGGCTCAGCTCGTCCTCGAGCTGCAGCGCGACGGCGGCGCGGCTCGCCACCGACTGCGCGAGCCACGCGCCCGGGGTGGCCCCCGACAGGGACGTGGCGAGATGTGACGCCGCGACGTGCGACGTCGAGAGCTGCGGCGCAGCGGTCAGGGGCGTCGGCAGCAGGCTCTTGAGCACCTCGCCCTGCTCCTCGGGGGACAGGGAGCCCAGTGCCCTGGCCAGCAGCACGTGCGGATCGTCCATCGGACCTCCAGCCGCAGTGATATCAGCAAGAGATATCAGAGGTCGGACCGGTTGGCCAGCCCCGGCGGACCCGACGTCCGCAGCGGACACTGACGCGGTGACCCGCGACGACGACACCCGGCAGATGGCGCAGCGCGTCGTCACCGACCTGGCTCGCGCCTGTCCCGACCCGTACGCCGTCCGCACCGAGATCGGGAGCCCATGACCGACGCAGCCCGAGCCCGCGAGCTCGACGCCGCCGACCCGCTGGCCCACCTGCGTGCGCGCTTCCTCGGCGTCGACGACCCCTCCGTCGTCGCCTACTTCGACGGCAACTCGCTGGGCCGGCCGCTGCGCGCGACGGCCCAGCGGATGGACGCCTTCGTGCGCGAGCAGTGGGGCGGCCGGCTCATCCGCGGCTGGACCGACGAGTGGCTCGACTGGCCGCTGGTGCTCGGCGACCGGCTCGGCGCGATCGCGCTCGGCGCGGCGCCCGGCCAGGTCGTGGTCGCCGACTCGACGACCGTGCTGCTCTACAAGCTCATCCGGGCTGCTGTCGACGCGCAGCCCGACCGGCGCGAGATCGTCGTCGACACCGACAACTTCCCGACCGACCGCTACGTCGTCGAGGGCATCGCCGCCGAGCGCGGGCGGGTCGTGCGCTGGGTCGAGACCGACCCGGTCGCCGGCATCACCCCGGCGCAGGTCGCCGAGGTGGTCGGACCGGACACCGCACTGCTGGTGTTCAGCCACGTCGCCTACCGCTCGGCCTTCGTCGCTGACGCCGCCGAGATCACCCGACTGGCTCACGACGCCGGCGCGCTCGTGCTGTGGGACCTCAGCCACTCGGTCGGCTCCGTGCCGGTGTCGCTGGACGCCTGGGGCGCTGACCTGGCCGTCGGGTGCAGCTACAAGTACCTCAACGGCGGGCCGGGCGCGCCGGCGTTCGGCTACGTCGCCACACGCCACCTCGACCGGCTGCGGCAGCCGGTGCAGGGGTGGATGGGCCGGGCCGACCTGTTCGAGATGGGGCCCGGCTACGAGGCGGCTCCCGGCGTCCGGGCGGTGCTGAGCGGCACGCCGCCGATCCTGGCCATGGTGCCGCTGGGTGCCGGCCTCGACCTGCTCGAGGAGGCCGGGATCGCCGCCGTGCGCACCAAGTCCGTGCTGCTCACGCAGCACGTCGTGGAGCTGGCGGACGCCTGGCTGGCACCGCTGGGGTTCCGGGTGGCGAGCCCCCGCGATCCCGAGCGGCGCGGCAGCCACGTGACGCTCTGCCACCCGGACGCCCGGGCGCTCAACGCCCGCCTGGTCGACGCGGGGGTGATCCCCGACTTCCGCGCGCCCGACGGGCTGCGCATCGGGCTGTCACCGCTCAGCACGAGCTTCGCCGAGGTGCACCGCGGCATGGAGCTCGTGCGGGAGGTGGCGTCCCGGGGCTGACCGGAGGCTCGGGTGACCGGCGCGCCGTCCGCTCAGGACCCGCTCTCCTCGTCCGGCACGTTCGGGGGCACGCGGTTTGGTCCGGCC
>CADCUB010000135.1 GCA_902805775.1 uncultured Frankineae bacterium
AGGACCTGCGAGCTCGGGGTCACAGGCAGCGCGGCCACTACCGCAGCCAGTCTTGGCGACAGCCCTCCATGCATCGCCGGGACGATAGAGGGCGCCTCTCGGGCCCGCCGCTGTCGGACGGCCGCCTGCCCTGTCGGGTCGCCGCTTCCGAGCTGCAGCGGGCCGCAGTCCCGCTCCGTCCGGGCGTACTGTCCCCGGGTGGCAGACGAGGAGGACGTGCGCCGGCTGGCGCTCGCCCTGCCGGCGACGTCGGAGGGCACGTCGTACGGCACCCCTGCCTGGCGCGTCGCCGACCGGGTGTTCCTCCGACTGCACGAGGAGCCGGGTGTGCTCGTCGCCTGGTGCGAGGACGAGCACGCGAAGAGCAGTCTGCTGGCGAACGAGCCCGACGCGTTCTTCACGACCCAGCACTACGCGGGCCACGCGTCCGTGCTGGTGCGGCTGGCCGCACTCGACCGCGAACGCCTGGCCGAGGTGGTGCTGGACGCCTGGCGAGCACGAGCCACCCGTCGCCTGGTCCGAGAGGCCGACGGCCGCCCGTGACCGACGTCCGCACGCCTGCCCGTGCTGCCGCTCGCTCACGCTGCCCGAGCGGGGAGCGTTCGAGGGTCCGGCCGCCGCGACCGGATGAGCGGCCCGCGCGCTAGCGCCCCCCCGTCGTCCGCAAGAGCGCGCCGGTCACCCGGACAGCGCCGAGCCGCCCGGACCTGCGGTCCGGACGGCTCGGCGGGGGCGGCTCAGTCGTCGCCGTAGACCCCCCGGACCACCGCGACGACCAGCTCGGGGCTGGCGTTGGCTGCCAGGTCGGACTCGCTCACCACGCCGACGAGCGACTGGCCGTCGATCACCGGCAGGCGCTTGACCTCGTGCTTGGCCATCGTGCGGGCCAGCTCCTCGAGGCTGTCGTCGGCCCCGATCGTGACGGGCTTGCCCTGCGCGAGCTCGCCGGCCTTGGTGGACGCCGGGTCCTTGCCCTGGGCGAGCACCTTCACGACGATGTCGCGGTCGGTGAGCATCCCCTTGAGCCGCTCGTCGTTGCCGCAGATCGGCAGCGCTCCGACGCCGAGCTGGTCCATCTTGCGGGCGGCGTCGAGGACGGTCTCGTCCTCGCCCACGCACTCGACTCCGCCGGTCATGATCTCCCGTGCCGTGCTGGCCATCGTCTCGTCCTCTCCTGCGTGCGGTCGGTACGGCGGCGGGCATCCCCGGCTGCGCGCCGAGTCATGCCTCCGAGACGCCGAAGCGGTCGACCGGGCCGGCACCGAGCCGTACGACCTCCGGAACGCCCTCGGACCAGTCGACGACCGTGGTCGGGACGGTGCCGCAGTCGCCGGAGTCGAGGACGGCGTCGACGACGTGGTCGAGCTCCTCCTTGATCTGCCAGCCGTCGGTCATGGGCTCGTCGTGACCGGGCAGCAGCAGCGTGCTCGAGACCAGCGGTGCGCCGAGCTCGCGCAGCAGGGCACGGACGACCGGGTGGTCCGGGATGCGCACGCCGACCGTGCGCCGCCGGGGCTGGGCGAGCCGGCGGGGCACCTCACGGGAGGCCTTGAGGATGAAGGTGTACGGGCCCGGCGTGGCCGCCTTCAGGCTCCGGAACGCCGCGTTGTCCACGTGCACGAACTGGCCGAGCTGTGCGAAGTCGGCGCAGACGAGGGTGAAGTGGTGGCGCTCGTCCAGGCCGCGGATCCGCCGGATGCGGTCCGGTCCGCCGGGGCTGTCGAGCGAGCAGCCCAGGGCGTAGCACGAGTCGGTGGGGTAGGCGATCAGGCCGTCGTCACGCAGCAGCGCCACGCTCTGGGCGATCAGCCGGGGCTGCGGGTCTCGAGGGTGCAGGTCGACGTACCGGGCCATCCGGGGAGACTAGGACCGGAGATCCGGTCCCTGTGGTGCAGGGCGCTCAGGGGGCCGGCAGGACCTCCTGCACGGCGGCGTTGCCGCGCGAGTCGACCCGCACACGCGCCACCGCCCCCTCGGCGAGCTGCTGCTCGAGCCGCCGCGCCCGCTCCTGCGAGGCGAACAGGCTCTCGATGCCGCAGCTCAGCGCGAACCCGTCGGAGGAGCAGCGCAGGTACGGCCCGGTGTCCGGTGCCGACTCCAGGACGCGCTCCCCGCGCCACACCTCGCCACCGTCCTGCTCCAGCGGCACGAAGACGGTGCCTCGCGGCAGGGGCCGCTCGGTCCCCCGCGGCAGGCCGGGGTAGGCGAGGGTGACGTAGGCCCCGCGGAACGGGTCGATCGGGTCGAGGGGGGCCACCTCGAGCAGGAGCTCCTCCCCGGTGACCCGGGCCGACAGCTGCGGCGCCACGGCGGCGGCGACCAGCAGCGCCTGCAGGAGCACGGCGACGCCGAGGCGGACCCGGGTGGAGGACAGCCCTGTGCCGGTCATGCCCCCGCCTCCTGCACCGTCGCGACGAGCGTGCGCCGTCCGCGCTCGACCAGGAAGCCGCTCGCGACCAGGACCGCGCCGAGGGCGAGGAACAGCGCCGCGCCGGACAGGATCGGCTCGAAGACCGCGAAGCTCTGCACGACGACGAACAGCACCAGCGCGCCGGTCGCCAGCCGGGTCAGGCCGGGCGCACCGTGCAGGACGCCGAGGGCCGCCGCCCACAGCGCGACGAGCAGGTAGAGCAGGACGACGACGATGGTGCGCAGCAGCGCCTCCCCGGTGAGGTCGGCGGCCGAGGACGCCCCTGGTGGCTGCCACAGCAGCACCAGCCAGCCGAGCACGGTGGCCGCGGCTCCGACAGCCGCCTCGGCGCGTCCCTCGCGACCGGCGCGCACCGCCGCGACGGCGAGCGCGACGGCGGCGACGGCAGCGCCCGCCCAGACCAGCGCGCCGGCCGAGACCGCGTCGCCCGCCGGACGCGGCAGGGCCGCTACGAACAGCCCACCGAG
>CADCUB010000136.1 GCA_902805775.1 uncultured Frankineae bacterium
GGCCTGCGGTGAGGTCGAGCAGCAGGGCGCCCGACCACAGGCCGATCGGCCCGGCGATGAGCATGGGGTGCAGCTGGTGGCCGAGCCAGGTCCCGTGCAGCGCGTCCTTGACGCGGCCGCGCGGCAGGACGGCGTCGTAGGCCTTGGTGACGGCGTCGACCGCCGGGTCCAGGGCCTTGGCCTGCTCGATGCGGCCGGCGAGCGTCGAGAGCCACATGGCGTCCTCCTCGGGCTGGGCGGGGCAGCGGTCCCCGGGCGGCCGACCGTACGCCCGCGCGGGGCCCGGATCGAGGGCTCCGTCCCGCTCGCCGCCACGTGTCCTGTCCCCTCGTCCTGTCGGAGGGCGGACGTACCGTGGAGCGGTGACCCTGACCGAGCCCGCGCGCGGCCCCTCACTCCCTGGCCCGGCCCCTCACGGCGCGAAGCCGTCCGTGCCCCGTCTCGCGACCGACCTCAAGCGCTCGACGCGCCGCTTCGAGGTGGTCAGCGACTACTCGCCCGCGGGGGACCAGCCGGCCGCGATCGAGGAGCTCACGCGCCGCCTCGACGAGGGGCGCCCCGACATCGTCCTGCTCGGCGCGACCGGCACCGGCAAGAGCGCGACGACCGCCTGGCTGGTCGAGCAGGTGCAGCGCCCCACGCTCGTCATGGCGCCCAACAAGACGCTCGCGGCGCAGCTGGCCAACGAGTTCCGCGAGCTGCTGCCGCACAACGCGGTGGAGTACTTCGTCTCCTACTACGACTACTACCAGCCCGAGGCCTACGTCCCGCAGACCGACACCTACATCGAGAAGGACTCCTCGATCAACGAGGAGGTCGAGCGGCTGCGCCACTCCGCGACGATGAGCCTGCTGACCCGCCGCGACGTGATCGTCGTCGCGTCCGTGTCCTGCATCTACGGCCTCGGGACCCCGCAGGAGTACGTCGACCGCATGGTCCGCCTCACCGTGGGCGACACGGTCGAGCGCGACCAGCTGCTGCGCAGGTTCGTCGACGTGCAGTACACCCGCAACGACCTGGCCTTCACGCGTGGCACCTTCCGCGTGCGGGGCGACACGGTCGAGATCTTCCCGGTCTACGAGGAGCTGGCGATCCGCGTCGAGATGTTCGGCGACGAGATCGAGCGGGTCATGACGCTCCACCCGCTGACCGGCGAGGTCGTCGCCGAGCACGAGGAGGTCTTCGTCTTCCCGGCGACCCACTACGTCGCGGGCCCCGAGCGGATGGAGCGGGCGACCGCCGGCATCGAGCTCGAGCTCGCCGACCGCCTCGCGCAGATGGAGGCGCAGGGCAAGCTGCTGGAGGCCCAGCGGCTGCGCATGCGCACGACGTACGACCTGGAGATGATGCGCCAGGTCGGCTTCTGCAACGGCATCGAGAACTACAGCCGCCACATCGACGGCCGCGCGCCGGGCACCGCCCCGCACACGCTGCTCGACTACTTCCCCGAGGACTTCCTGCTCGTCCTCGACGAGTCCCACGTGACCGTGCCCCAGATCGGCGCGATGTACGAAGGCGACCGCTCGCGCAAGAGCACGCTGGTCGACCACGGGTTCCGGCTGCCCAGCGCGATGGACAACCGGCCGCTGACCTGGGAGGAGTTCCTGGAGCGGGTCGGGCAGACCGTCTACCTCTCGGCCACCCCCGGCCCCTACGAGCTGTCACGGGTGCGCGACGACGTGGTGGAGCAGGTCATCCGGCCGACCGGCCTGGTCGACCCCGAGATCGTCGTCAAGCCGACCAAGGGGCAGATCGACGACCTCGTGCACGAGATCCGGGTGCGGGCCGAGCGCGACGAGCGGGTGCTGGTCACCACGCTGACCAAGAAGATGTCCGAGGACCTCACCGACTACCTGCTCGAGCTCGGCGTCCGCGTGCGCTACCTGCACAGCGAGGTCGACACGATCCGGCGCATCGAGCTGCTCAAGGAGCTGCGCCAGGGCCACTACGACGTCCTGGTCGGCATCAACCTGCTGCGCGAGGGGCTCGACCTGCCCGAGGTGTCGCTCGTGGCGATCCTCGACGCCGACAAGGAGGGCTTCCTGCGCTCGGGCACCTCCCTCATCCAGACGATCGGCCGCGCCGCCCGCAACGTGTCCGGCCAGGTGCACATGTACGCCGACACGATCACGCCGTCGATGGCCAAGGCCATCGACGAGACGGCGCGCCGGCGCACCAAGCAGGTCGCCTACAACACCGAGCGCGGGCTCGACCCGCAGCCGCTGCGCAAGCGGATCGCCGACATCCTCGACGACATCGTCCGCGACGACCCCGAGCTGGTGGGGGGCGGCGGGCGCCAGCAGTCCCGGGGCAAGGCGCCCGTCCCGGGGATGAGCTCGCCGTCGGGCACGGCGGGCAAGCACGTCAAGGAGCTCAGCAGCATGCCCCGGGCCGAGCTCGCCCAGCTCATCCAGCAGCTGTCCGACTCCATGCACGACGCCGCCCGCGACCTGCAGTTCGAGCTGGCCGCCCGGCTGCGCGACGAGGTGAACGAGCTCAAGAAGGAGCTGCGGGGGATGGACGCGGCCGGCGTGCGCTGAGCGCTCCCCGGCGGCGCCGGGGCCGGCACCTGACCGCCGGTAGTCTCGCGCACTCCGACGGAGAGGGGCCCGCAGTGCCGAGTGAGCAGGGCGGCGAGCCGACCCCGCGGCCGGAGCGCCCCCTGCGGATCGCGCTGCTCAGCTACCGGAGCAAGCCGCACTGCGGCGGCCAGGGCGTCTACGTCCGGGCCCTGTCCCGCGAGCTGGTCGGTCTCGGTCACGAGGTCGAGGTCTTCAGCGGTCCGCCCTACCCCGAGCTCGACGTCGCCCCGGACGGGCACGGGCCGGTGCTGACGCGCGTCCCCAGCCTCGACCTCTACCGCGAACCCGACCCGTTCCGCGTCCCGCGCCTGCGGGAGTTCCGCGGCCCGCTCGACGTGCTCGAGTTCCTGCTCATGTGCACGGCGGCCTTCCCCGAGCCGCTGACCTTCAGCCTGCGGGTGTCCCGGCTGCTGCGCCGTCGCGGCGCCGACGGCAGCCCGGCCTTCGACGTCGTGCACGACAACCAGAGCCTGGGCCACGGCCTGCTGCGCCTGCAGCGGGCGGGGATGGTCGTCGTGGCGACGGTCCACCACCCGATCACCGAGGACCGCCGGCACGACCTGGCGGCGGCCCCCACCCGGCGCAAGCGCCTGGCCACCCGGCGCTGGTACTCCTTCCTGCGCATGCAGTCACGGGTCGTCCGCCGGCTGCCTGCGCTGCTGACCGTGTCGCGCAGCAGCGCCGCCGACATCGTGCGCGACTTCGGGGTCCCCGCGGAGCGGCTCGCGATCGTGCCGGTCGGTGTCGAGACCGACGTCTTCCGACCGCCGACGGCCGCCCGCGTCCCCGGCCGGGTCGTGGCCACCGCCAGCGCCGACGTCCCGCTCAAGGGCCTGGTGCCGCTGCTGGAGGCCGTCGCCAAGCTGCGCACCGAGCGCGACGTCGAGCTGGTCGTCGTCGGACGCGCCCGGCCGGGCGGAGCGGCCGCCTCGGCGATCGACCGGCTCGGACTGGGCGACGCCGTCCGCTTCGTGTCGGGGCTGCCCGAGCCGGCGCTGGTCGAGCTGTTCGGCTCGGCGGAGGTCGCGGTCGTCCCCAGCCTCTACGAGGGGTTCAGCCTGCCGGCGGTCGAGGCCATGGCCTGCGCCACGCCGCTGGTCGCGACCACCGCCGGAGCGCTGCCCGAGGTGGTGGGGCCCGACGGCGTCAGCGCCCTGCACGTGCCGCCCGGCGACCCCGAGGCGCTCGCCGCCGCGATCGGGCGGCTGCTCGGCGACCCCGACCTCGCCGCGCGGCTGGGCGCCGCAGGACGAGCACGGGTCGTCGAGCGCTTCACCTGGCGGGCGGTCGCCGAGGCGACCGTGGCGTGGTACCGCGCGGTCCTGGCCGGACGGGCGGGCGACCCGGCGGCCGGCTCAGCAGCCCCCTCCGACCGATCGCTCCGAGCACCCGAGGACCCGCCGTGCTGACCGTCGACTTCGCGCGCTTCCCGGTCGACCCCGGGCACCGCGTCCTCGACCTGGGCTGCGGCGGCGGCCGGCACGCCTTCGCGCTCTACCGGCGCGGCGCCGACGTCGTGGCCCTCGACCTCGACGAGGCCGAGCTCAAGGACGTCGCCGGCATGTTCGCCGCGATGCAGGAGGCGGGGGAGGCCCCGGCCGGGTCGCGCGCCCACGCCGTGCGCGGCAGCGCGTACGCCCTGCCCTTCGCCGACGGCAGCTTCGACCGGGTGATCGCCGCCGAGGTGCTCGAGCACCTCCCGCAGGACGAGCGGGCGATGGCCGAGCTGTTCCGGGTGGTCGCGCCGGGCGGCCTCGTCGCCGTGACCGTCCCGCGCTGGGGGCCCGAGCTGGTCTGCTGGGCGCTGTCCAGCGCCTACCACGAGGTCGAGGGCGGCCACGTGCGCATCTACCGCGGCGACGAGCTGCGGCGCCGCCTCACCCGGGCCGGGCTGACCCCCGTCGACCGCCACCACACGCACGGGCTGCACGCGCCGTACTGGTGGCTCAAGTGCGCGGTGGGCGTCGACGACGCGAGCCACCCGCTCGTGCGCGCCTACCACCGGCTGCTGGTCTGGGACATGGTGCGCCGTCCCTGGCTGACCCGCGTCCTCGAGCGGGCGCTCGACCCGGTCGTCGGCAAGAGCCTGGTGGTCTACCTGCGCAAGGAGCCGGTGCGTGCCCCTGCGTGACCTGCCCGGGGTGCTGACGCGCGCGCAGCTCGACCGGACCGTCGGCGCCATCGCTGCCGTCCAGTCGCCCACCGGGGCACTGCCGTGGCCCGACGGGCACACCGACCCCTGGGACCACGTCGAGTGCGCCCTGGCCCTCGTGCTCGGCGGTCGGCTCGACGAGGCCCGGCGGGCCTACGACTGGCTGGCACGGACCCAGGCCGAGGACGGCAGCTGGGCCACCTCCTGGTCCGGTGAGCAGGTGCTCGACGCGGACGTCGACACCAACCAGTGCGCCTACGTCGCCGTCGGCGTGTGGCAGTGGGTGTGCGTGACGGCCGACCGCGGCCTGGCCGGGCAGATGTGGCCGGTCGTCCGGCGGGCGCTGGACTTCGTGGTCGGCCACCAGCAGCCCGGTGGCCAGATCGCCTGGTGCCGGCGTGCCGACGGGACCGTCGACCCGGACGCCCTGGTCACCGGGTCGTCGTCCACCTACCAGGCACTGCGCTGCGGCATCGCGCTGGCCGAGCTCGTCGGCGAGCCGCAGCCGCAGTGGGAGGTCGCGGCGGGGCTGCTGCAGCACGCGGTGGCCGTGCACCCCGAGGCGTTCCTCGACAAGAGCCGCTTCTCGATGGACTGGTACTACCCGGTGCTCGCCGGCGCCGTGCGCGGCGCCGCTGCGCACGAGCGCCTGGCCCGGGACTGGGACGCCTTCCACGTGCCGGGCGTGGGCCTGCGCTGCGTGTCCGACCGGCCCTGGGTGACCGGCGCCGAGACCGCGGAGCTGGCCCTCGCCCTCGCGGCGACCGGACAGCCCGCCCGGGGGTCGGCCCTGCTGCGCGAGGTGCAGCACCTGCGGGAGGCGGACGGCTCGTACTGGACGGGGCTGGTCTTCGACGAGGACGTGCGCTGGCCGGTCGAGCGGTCGTCCTGGACGGCGGCGGCCATGGTGCTCGCCGCCGACGCCCTGGCCGGCGGCCCCACGCGCGCGCTGTTCGCCGGCACCGGCCTGCCCACCGGCGTGCTCCTCCCGCCGGGTGCCTGCCGGTCGTCGGACGCCCTCTGCTCGACGTTCTGCTAGCGTCCGATCACCCGGCGTCGAGCATGTCGGCGCGACGCGCCGCTCGAGCGCCGAAGCGGCATCTGCCCGCAGCGGTGTCCCCCAGAATGTTTCACATGAGCGTCTGGTCGGCCCCCGTCCGCTACGCCGAGTGCGACATGCAGGGCGTGGTGTTCAACGCGCACTACCTGGCCTACGCGGACGAGGCCATGACCGCCGTGCTCCGCTCGCTCGGCACCCCCTACGACGTCCTGCTCGCCCGCGGCCTCGACACGGCCGTGGTGGCCAGCGAGCTGAGCTGGTTCGCGCCCGTCCGCTGGGGCGACGTCGTCGAGGTCGACGGCGAGGTCGAGCGCGTCGGTCGGACCAGCTTCACGGTCCTGTTCACCATCGGCGTCCGCAGCCAGCCCTGCTGCCGGGTCCGGACGTCGTACGTCCTGACCGACCTGGACCGCACCCCGACCGCGGTGCCGGACGACCTGCGTGCGGCCTGGCTGTCCCCGACCCGCTCGGCGGTCTGAGCCGCGGCCCGACCTCGGGGTCAGGGCCGCCGCAGCACGCGCAGGCTGCCGGTGGCGCCCACCTCCGCGAAGCCCTCGTCCCGCGCCCGGCAGAAGACGTTCCACGGGGGGCGGCCGCCGTCCTCCGGCCGCTCGAAGACGTCGTGCACGAGCAGCAGCCCACCGGGCACGAGGTGGCGGGCGAAGGCGGCGTAGTCGTGCTGGGCGACCTGCTCGGTGTGGTTGCCGTCGAGGAACAGCAGCGCCAGCGGCGAGGTCCACCAGCGCCCGACCTGCTGCGTGGTCGCGACCAGGACGCTGACGACGTCGTCGAGCCCGGCGTCCCACAGCGTGTGGCGCAGGTGGGGGAGCGTCTCGAGCCGGCCGGTGTGCGGGTCCACCAGGGAGGCGTCGTGCCACTCCCACCCGGGCTGGTTCTCCTCGGACCCCCGGTGGTGGTCGAGCGTCACGAGCGCCGAACCGGTCGTCCGCGCAGCGCTGCCGAGGTGGACGGTCGACTTGCCGCAGTACGTCCCGATCTCGAGCCAGAGGCCGGTCGGCGCGCCCAGGGCCGCGGCCCGCAGGGCCTCCGCCTCGTCGTCGGGCAGGAAGCCCCTGGTCGCCTGGGCGACAGCGGCCAGTGCGGGGGACAGGGCAGGCGACAGGGGCACGTGGGCTCCTCCCGGGGGTGGGCGGGTCGTCAGTGGGTAGCGTTCGTCGGCAGACGGAGGGGAGTATCCCCGCGCGACCGCGTCGTCAGCACGGCCCCTGCACCGGCCCCGGCCGGTCAGGTGCCCGGCGCGGCGGCCCGGCTGGCCCCGCCGACGGTGACGGGGAGGGCGGGAGAGACCTCCGGTGGCCTGCCCATGCCCCACCGGAGGAGCCCTCTTGCTGGACGTCAGCCCCACCATCTGGTTCGTCACGATCGGCGCCCTCGTGCTGATCCTGGTGATCGACCTGGCCATCGCCGCCCGCAAGGGCCCGCACACGATCGGCGTGGGTGAGGCGACCCGTTGGGTCCTGTTCTACGTGGCGCTCGCCGTGGCGTTCGGCATCGGGCTGGCGGTCGTCGCCGGCGGTCAGTCCTCGAGCGAGTTCTTCGCCGGCTACCTCACCGAGTACTCCCTGTCCGTCGACAACCTGTTCGTCTTCGTCATCATCATGGCGAGCTTCCAGGTGCCGTCGGAGCACCAGCACAAGGTGCTGCTGTTCGGGATCGTGCTGGCGCTGGTGCTGCGCGGCGCGTTCATCGCGGTCGGCGCGGCGCTGATCGAGGCCTTCGTCGGCGTGTTCTTCCTGTTCGGCGCCTTCCTCATCTACACCGCGATCCAGCTGGCGCGGCACCGCGACGAGGAGCCGGAGGTCGGCAACAACCCGCTGCTCAGGCTCATGGAGAAGGTCCTGCCGACCACGCGGGAGTACGACGGGGCGAAGGTCGTCACCCGCGTGGACGGCAAGCGCGTGGCCACGCCGCTGCTCCTCGTCATGATCGCGATCGGCTCCACCGACATCCTGTTCGCTCTCGACTCGATCCCCGCGATCTTCGGCCTGACGCGCGAGCCGTACATCGTCTTCACGGCCAACGCCTTCGCCCTGCTGGGTCTGCGCCAGCTGTACTTCCTGCTCGACGGCCTGCTCGACCGGCTGATCTACCTGTCGATCGGCCTGGCCGTCATCCTCGGCTTCATCGGCGTGAAGCTCATCCTCGAGGCGGCGCACGAGACCATCAGCGAGAGCATCCCGCACATCTCCATCCCGGTGTCGCTCGGCTTCATCGTCACCGTCCTCGTGATCACCACGGTGGCGTCGCTGCGCAAGACCGCGAAGGACCCCTCCGCGGTCAAGCACCACGTGCCGCCGGTGGGCGCCGACCGCGAGCAGGTCCCCGTCGACGTGCCGGGCAAGCCCGAGGGACGCTGAGCCGTCGGCCCTGCCCGCGCCGGTGTGCGGGGGTCGGTCGTGGTGCGTGACTGATCCGTCGCAGAGCAGGAGAAAAGGCCTGCGACATCACCAGTTCGTGAGCGTTCGGGCACTGTGCGTGCTGATCGTGGAAAGATTCACGCATTCTTCTCGTGCTTTCCGCTGTGCGCCGGCCCGCGGTGGTGCAACGTCGCAGTGCAGGCCGCGCGATCCGACGTCCGGCCCCGCAGCGAGGGAGCCCGAGGATGCACCGGCCGCCTCCAGCACTGCCCCAGCGCTCCGCGCGCGTGCTCAGGGCGCGGCTGCTGCCGTGCCTGCTCGCTGCCTGCACGGTGGTGGCCGGGCTCGGCGGCCTCAGCCCGGCCAGCGGGGCTGATCCCCTCGGGCCGGGGGAGCGGGACCCCGACATCGGCCCGCGCACGGCACCGGTCCACCCGGGCTACGCGACGCCCGAGAAGGCCCGCGCGTCGGTCAAGGCCGCGCACGAGCACCGGCACGGCGGCGGGGGCCGTACCGCGCCCACCACCGCCGGGGGTGGCGCCGGCGGCGACACCCGGACGGCGACGACCACGCTGGCGGCCGCCGACACGACCAGCGCCACCACGCTCGACCCGGCGGTCTTCGGTCGCTGGGAGACGCTCTCCTACGACCTGCCCCTGCGGGCCGTCCACGCGACGGCGCTGAAGAACGGCAAGGTGCTGCTCATCGCCGGGTCCGGCAACGTCGCCGAGGACAACGTCATCGGCAGGTTCCTGGCCTACGTGCTCGACCCGGACACCGGCAAGCTCACGTCGGTGCCCGTGCCGTACGACGCCTTCTGCTCCTTCCACGTCGTGGACGCCAACGGTGACGTCCTCGTGTTCGGCGGGACCACGAGGTACAAGACCTCCAGCAGCCCCTGGGTGGGCTCGAACAAGGTCTACAAGTTCGTCGTCGACACCCAGACCTGGGTGGCGATGCCGTCCATGGGCGACGGTCGCTGGTACCCCACGGCGGTCAGCGACGGCTCGGGCAAGGTGTACGTCTACTCCGGCTACACCGCCACCGGCGCGGTGACCACCTCGCCGGAGATGTTCGACCCCGCCACCGGTTCCTGGACGAGGATCGCGGGCCGCGACCTGCCGCTCTACCCGGGGCTGCACACCGCCGCGGACGGGCGGCTGTTCTACTCCGGCGCCCACTACGGGTCCAAGCTCAACACCGCGCTGCCCAAGCTCTTCCACCCGATCACGGGGGCCAAGGTCAGCGTCACCGGCTCGACGATGGACCTGACCCGCCGCAACCACGCCATGTCGGCCCTCGTCGGATCGGCCGACCAGCAGCTCGTCTGGGTGGCCGGCGGCGGCTTCCCGGCGCTCGGCACGTCGTACTTCGTCGATCTCGACGACGCGGCGCCCGCCGAGATCCGCGGCCCCGCCCTGCCGGCGCCCAAGGCGTACGTGTCGATGGCCCACCTGCCGGACCTCACGACCGTGGAGACCGGCGGCGGCACCGGCACCGCGTCGCCGGTCTACGAGACCTCGATCCTCGAGCCGACGACCCGCACGCTCAGCCCGATGGCGCCGCACACGGTGCCGCGGACCTACCACTCCTCGTCGCTGACCACCCGCGACGGCCGGGTGCTGACCTTCGGCGGCGACCCGGGAGGCTCCGGGCAGTTCGTCATGAAGGTCGAGGTCTTCTCGCCTCCGTACCTGTTCCGCGGGGAGCGCCCGACCATCACCGACGTGCCCACGGAGCTGGCGTACGGGGGGACGTACACGGTCAGCGCGACGCAGAGCGACGCGCCGCTGCAGTTCGCCTCGCTCCTGCGGCCCGGCTCGGCGACGCACTCGACCGACAGCGACCAGCGCACCCTGCGCCTGAGCACCCGCACCGTGCCGGGCGGCGTCGAGGTGACGCTGCCGACCAACCGGAACCTGGCCGTGCCGGGCTGGTACTACCTCTCGGTGGTCGACGACAAGGGCCGGCCCTCTGTCTCCCGGATGGTCCGCCTGAGCGCCGCCGCGACCCCACCACCTCCGCCGCCCCCGCCTCCGCCGCCCCCGCCGCCGGACACCACGCCGCCGACGGTCACCAGCCGGACACCCGGCGAGGCCGGCACGGGTGTCGCCCCCGCCGCGAACGTCACCGCGACCTTCAGCGAGTCCGTGCGGGGCGTCGGCGACAGCACCTTCACGCTGCGCGCCGGCGACAGCGCGGTACCGGCGACCGTCTCGTACGCGTCGGGGACCGCCACGCTGGACCCCGCCTCCGACCTGGCGCCCAGCACCACCTACACGGCGGCGCTGACCGGCGGGATCACCGACGACGCGGGCAACCCGCTGTCGCCGCTCGAGTGGTCGTTCACCACCGCCGCCGCGGTGACGACACGCACGATCACCATCCCGGCCGAGGCCGACACGACCGTGCGGCAGGCCAGTCCCACCACGTCGTACGGGTCGGCCACCAGCCTGCTGTCGGACCGGCAGGAGCTGTCGACCAGCGGCAGCGCCGCCCACGGCTTCCTGCGCTTCGCGGTCACCGACCTGCAGCCCGGCGAGACGGTCACCGGGGCCACCCTGGTCCTGCGGACGCTGCCCGACGACGGCGGCACGTCCGACGGCCCGGCGGTGTGGCGCACCGCCGACACGAGCACCCCGAGCGGGACCGAGTCCATGACCTGGCAGTCGGGCCGGCCGGCGCGCAGCGGCGCGTCGGCAGTGGCCAACTTCGGCGCCGTGGGCGCGGACGTCTCGGTGAGCACGGCCATCAAGGGCATCACCGGCAACGGCCCGGTGACGCTGGAGCTGGCCCCCGACTCGACCAACGGGATGCGGATGCGGTCCCGCGAGCACGTCACTGCGGACCAGCGGCCGCAGCTCGTGCTGACGGTCCGCAGCGGCTGATACCGGGTCCGGGAGACGAGGCGTCGGACCGGCGTCCCGACGCTGGTCCGACCCGGCCGCGCGGTCGTGGGAGCACGCGCAACGCCCTCCGGGCGGGCGGGCCTGTGGGACCATGTGCCCGTGTCGGGGCCGGCCTTCGCGCTGCTGGGTCCGCTCGAGCTCCGGGGGGAGGACGGCGCCCCGGTCGCGCTCGGCGGCCGGCAGCCGCGCGCGCTGCTCGCGGCGCTGCTGCTGGGACGGGGCCGGGTCGTGGGCGTCGACGTCCTGCTGCGGGCGGTGTGGGGCGACGAGCTCCCGGACACCGCCGTCGGCACCCTGCACAGCTACGTCTCCCGGCTGCGCCGGGCGCTCGGCCCGTCGGGCCCCGAGCTGCTGCGTCGGGAGGTGGCGGGCTACCGGCTGGTGCTCCCGCCCGGCGCGCTGGACGCGGCGCGCTTCGAGGAGCTGGCGGCGCAGGGGTCGGCGGCGCTGCAGGCGGGCGAGGCCGCGCGAGCCGTGGCCCTGCTGCGGGAGGCGCTGGACCTGTGGCGGGGCGAGGTCCTGGAAGACCTGGGGCCGGAGGCCGGAGGCGCCGTCGGAGCCCGCTGGCAGGAGCAGCACCGCACGGCCGAGGAGGACCTGCTCGACGCTGAGCTGCGCTGCGGTCGCGCGGGTGCGACCGTCGCCGCCCTGGTCGACGCGGTCCGCACGGCGCCGCTGCGGGAGCGGCGCCGCGGCCTGCTCGCCCTCGCGCTGTACCAGGACGGGCGACAGGCCGAGGCGCTCGCCGTCCTCGAGGAGGGCCGCCGGCTGCTCGCCGACGAGCTCGGCCTCGACCAGTCACCGGCGCTGCGGTCACTGCAGGCGCGCATCCTCGACCAGGACCCCGAGCTGGCGCCACCACCACCACCACCACCGCCACCACCACCGCCACCACCACCACCGCCGCCCGCCGCGGACCCGCTGCCGGTCACGGTCACGGTCCCGGTGCAGCGGGTGGGGGCGGGCCCGACGTCGCGCCGGTCGCTGGTGGGCCGGCGGGCGGAGCTGCAGGTCCTCGACGACGCCCTCGACGAGGTCCTGCGCGGGGCCGGCTGCCGGCACGTGGTGCTCGAGGGAGAGCCGGGCGTCGGCAAGACCCGGCTCGCGCAGGAGCTCTGCGCCCGAGCTGCCGCTCGGGGAGCGACCGTGCTGTCCGCCGCCACGCTGGAGACGGGCGCCTCGCCCGCCTACGGGCCGTGGCTGCAGCTGCTGCGCGCCGCAGCGGCGCGGGGCGACCTGCCCGGTCCTGCCGCCGCGGTGCTCGAGGGCGACCTGCACCTGGCGACGCCCGGCGCCGCGCCCGCGGCGGTGGCAGCGGCCGTGGCCGACGGGGTGTCCGAGTCGGTCGCGCTGCTGGCAGGGAGCACCGGTCTGGTGCTGCTGCTCGACGACCTCCAGTGGGCAGACCCGGCCAGCCTCGACCTGCTCGCACGCATCTCGCCGCGGCTCACGACTGCGCCGGTGCTCGTCGTCGCCACCGTGCGCCACCTGGAGATGGGCGGCGACGAGTCCCTCGTCGGCGCGCTGGCCCAGCTGAGCCGGGCGCCCGGGACCCGTCGCCTCACCCTGCGCGGGCTGTCGCTGGCGGAGTCGGGCGAGCTGCTGGCGCACGCCGCAGGCGGCCCGGTCGACGAGGGCGTCGTGGCCGCGCTGCACGCGCGCTCGGGGGGCAACCCCTTCTTCACCACCGAGCTCGCGCGGCTGTTCGTCGAGGAGGGCCACCTCGCCGCCGACGCGGTGTCGGCCGCCGCCGTGCCGACGGGCGTCCGGGACGTCCTGGCCCGCCGGCTGGCGCGGCTGCCGGAGGCCACGCAGCGGCTCCTCGAGACGGCTGCGGTGCTGGGTCGCGAGGTCGACGTCACGCTCGTCGGCGCCGTGGCGGCGACTCCCCTCGAGGACTGCCTCGACATGCTCGAGCCGGCTCTGGCCCACGGGCTGCTCGAGGTCCCCGAGACGGCTCCGGGAGCACTGCGCTTCACGCACGCCCTGGTGCGGGAGGCGCTCGCCGACGGGCTGTCGTCGCTGCGTCGGTCCCGGTTGCACCTGCGTGCGGCCGACGCCATCCTGGCCACCGTCGGCGACACCGACGACACCGCCGAAGTGGTGGCGGAGCACCTCTGGCAGGCCACGGCCGTCGGCGCCGGGGGCCGAGCCGCCCGCGCCCTCGAGCGCGCGGCCCAGGTGGCGCTCCGCCGCCAGGCGCTCGCGTCCGCCGAGTCGCTGCTCGACCGGGCGGCCCGCCTGCACCGCGCGGCGGGCACGGACGGAGGCCTGGCCGAGCTCCAGGTGCTGCGCCAGCTGGGCTTCGTCGGCGCAGCCCTGCACGGCTACGCCGTCAACGCGCAGTCGCCGCTGCTGCGCCGGGCCCGCGAGCTGGCCCGCTCGACCCACCGGCCCGACATCGCGCTCGATCTCGTCTGGGCCCAGTGGGCGGGCTGCGACACGGGCGGTGAGCCGCGCCGGGCCGCCGAGCTGGTGCGCGAGGCGGAGCAGGTCGTCGGAGACGCGACCGATCCGGTGCTGCGCGGCGGCATGCTGTCGATGCGCGCCTTCAGCCACCGGCACGCGGCGGACATGGCCGCGGCGGAGGCCGACATCGCCGAGGCTCTGCGGCTCCTGGACAGCGTCGAGCCCAGCACCGAGGCCGCCTTCTTCCTCAACGGCCACATCACCTCGCTCGGCTACCGCCACTGGGTCGCATCGCTGCGCGGCAACCTGGACTGGCACGCCGTGGAGCGCGACTACCACGCGCAGGACCGGCCGTTCGGTCGCATCGTCGTGTCGCTGTTCGCCTGCGCCGCCGCGATGCACCTGCGCGACGTGCCACGCCTGCGGGTGCACAGCGACCGGATGCTCTCGGCCGACCCCGACATGTGGCTGTCGTTCTGGTCCAGCTCCGCCGAGCTGTACTCAGCGGTCTCCCTGCTGCAGCACGACCGGCTGGAGGAGGGCTCGGAGCTCTTCGACCGCGGGCTGCGCCACATCCGCGAGTCCGGTGGCCGCACCACCGTCCCCGGGATGCTCGCCGAGGCCGCCGTCGAGCTCGTCCGCCTCGGCGAGCAGGAGCGGGCCGAGGCGCGCCTGGCACAGGCGCGCGACGAGCTCGCCGCGACCGAGGAGCACTGCTTCGTCCCGACCGTCCTGCTCGCCGAAGCGCACGTCGCCGCGGGTCGAGGCCGGCTCGACGTCGTCGGCCGCGCCCTCGCCGAGGCCGAGGCGCTGGCCCGCGCGCACGGCAGCCTCGGCTCGCTGGCACGACTGGAGCGCGACCGCGCAGCGCTGACCGGGCGGCCGGCTCACGCCTGAGCGAGGCGCTCAGCCGCAGCAGCGAAGCCCGAGAGCAGCGCATCCAGCTCTCGCACCCCCGGCAGGGCGACGACCACCTCGCTGGCGCCCAGCGCCGCCGCGCGGTCCAGCTCCTCGTCCGAGGGGCGCAGGACGTGCACGACGGTGCGGACGAGCGGCGTCGACGTCAGTGCCCGCAGCGGCAACCAGCGGCCGTCGGCGTCCGAGCCGTCCCCCGTCGTCGCGAGCACCTCGCGGCACGACCACGCCGACCGGGCGGCCTCGACGTGCGTCCCCGGAACGGCGGCGAGCTCGATCGGGAGGGCCACCGGCAGGGGCAGGGCGTCGCTGCGCAGTCCGAGCGGCAGGGGAGCGCGCACGGCCGCGAGCAGCGCGGGGTCGGTCGACCAGACGGAGGTGTAGCCGAGGTCGGCCGCCGCGCGCCCCACCTCGGCCACGGCCTCCGGGCGGGCCAGCGCCGCACCCGGCACCAGGAGGACACCGAAGGACGGGACGGTCATGCCTGCAGGCTGCCCGCGACCGCTTGGCGTCGGCTGGACGCCGGCTGGACGCGGACGCCGGCAGCAGCCGTCAGCAGCCGTCAGAGGCGGCGAGACCCGCGCCGCGCTGGCTCAGGTGCGCGCGCCGACGGCGGGCTGCCACGACCTCGGCGCCGCGCTGGCCGACGGCTCCGTGCGGCGTCGCCCTGCGTGTCCGACCCCGACGGGCCGGGGGGGCCATGGGGGTGCACTACGTCGACCTGTCGCGGCTGGCGACGGGCTTCGAGGCGACCCTCCGGGAGGTCCTCGTCCACGAGCCGCAGGAGCACGGCCGGGCCGGTGGCCTGCACGCTGCACGCCTGCGTGTGGAAGCACAACCCGGCCGGCACGTTCGCCGACGTCGACCCGCGCCGCTCCTGCCCCTGACCGGAGCGACCGGGGCGTCGGCGCGTGGGCGCCCCGGCCTGCACCGGCGGGTCCCGCTCGAGCGCCGCGCCCCGCGTGCGGTCGGCGGTGCGCGGCCCGCGGTGCCCCGTCCGCCCGCCGGCTACCAGCCGCGTGCGCGCCAGTCGGGGACCGCCGGCCGCTCGGCGCCGACGGTCGTGTCGGCGCCGTGGCCCGGGTAGACCCACGTCTCGTCCGGCAGCGGGCCGAAGACCTTGCGCTCCAGGTCGTCCATGAGGCGGCCGAACCGCTCGGGGTCCTTCTCGGTGTTGCCGGGGCCGCCGGGGAACAGGCTGTCGCCGCTCCACAGGTGGGGCCGCTCGGGATCGCCCTCCCACAGCAGCGCGACGCTGCCGGGGGTGTGCCCCTCGAGGTGCACGACCGTCAGCGGGCACCGCCCGACGGTGAGCGTCTCGCCGTCGTCGAGCAGCCGGTCCGGCGGCACGGGCAGCATGGCGGCGTCGCCCGGGTGGACGAGCACCGGAGCGCCCGAGGCCTGCGCGACCTCGGCCAGCGCCTGGACGTGGTCCCAGTGGCCGTGCGTCTCCACGACACCCACCAGCCGCCCGTCGCCGACCAGCGACAGCAGCAGCGGCGCGTCGCCGGCGGCGTCGACGAGCAGCGTGTCGCCGGTCTCGGTGCAGCGCAGCAGGTAGCAGTTGTTGTCGAACGGCGGCGTCGCCACCTTGGTCACCTGCAGTCCGCCGGCGGTGCGGACGTCGGGGGGGCCGCCGACCGTGACCTGACCCGAGTAGGGCACGCGAGCTCCGTTCGTCGAAGGGGCGCCCACTCTGGCACGCACCTGCGACAGGACGTCCCGGCCGGCTCGCCGCGCCGCACCGAGCGGGGGCGGACGACGGTGTCCGTCGCGGCCTCCGCTCGGGAAGCGTTCTGTCGGCGGGCGACGTTAGCCTGGGTCGAGACCCGGCTTCCCCTCCGTCCGGGCTCGCACCTCACTCCCCGTTAGGACCTGATGGCCGACCGCCTCGTCGTGCGCGGCGCGCGTGAGCACAACCTCAAGGACGTCTCGCTCGACCTGCCGCGCGATGCCCTCATCGTCTTCACCGGCCTGTCGGGCTCCGGCAAGTCGAGCCTGGCGTTCGACACGATCTTCGCCGAGGGCCAGCGGCGCTACGTCGAGTCGCTGTCGGCGTACGCCCGCCAGTTCCTCGGTCAGATGGACAAGCCCGACGTCGACTTCATCGAGGGCCTGTCCCCGGCGGTGTCCATCGACCAGAAGTCGACCTCGCGCAACCCGCGGTCCACGGTCGGCACGATCACGGAGGTCTACGACTACCTCCGCCTGCTCTACGCCCGGGCCGGCACGCCGCACTGCCCGAAGTGCGGGCGGGTCATCGCGCGCCAGCAGCCGAGCCAGATCGTCGACCGGGTGCTCGAGCTGGAGGAGGGCACGCGCTTCCAGGTGCTCGCGCCGGTCGTGCGCGCGCGCAAGGGCGAGTACGTCGACCTGTTCGCCGACCTGCAGACCAAGGGCTACTCCCGTGCCCGCGTCGACGGCGTCGTCCACTCGCTGGCCGAGCCGCCCACGCTCAAGAAGCAGGAGAAGCACACCATCGAGGTGGTCGTCGACCGCCTCACCGTCAAGGAGTCGGCCAAGCGGCGCCTCACGGACTCGGTCGAGACGGCGCTCGGGCTGGGCAGCGGGCTGGTGGTGCTCGACTTCGTCGACAAGCCGGAGGACGATCCCGAGCGCGAGCGCACCTTCTCCGAGCACCTGGCCTGCCTCTACGACGACCTGTCCTTCGAGGAGCTCGAGCCGCGCAGCTTCTCCTTCAACAGCCCGTTCGGCGCCTGCCCCGAGTGCCACGGCCTGGGCACGCAGCGCGAGGTCGACCCCGAGCTGGTCATCACCGACCAGGAGGCCAGCTTCGAGCAGGGCGTCATCGCCCCGTGGAGCAGCGGCCACAACATCGAGTACTTCGGCCGCCTCGTGCAGGCGCTCGGGGACGCGCTCGGCTTCACCACCAAGACCCCCTGGAAGAAGCTGACCGCGTCGCAGCAGAAGGCCGTCCTGCACGGCCACCCGACCGAGGTGCACGTGCGCTACCGCAACCGCTACGGCCGCGAGCGCAGCTACTACACCGCCTACGAGGGCGTCATCCCGTTCCTCGAGCGGCGCCACTCGGAGGCGGAGAGCGAGACCAGCCGCGAGCGCTTCGAGGGCTACATGCGCGAGGTGCCGTGCGGGGTCTGCAAGGGTGCGCGGCTCAAGCCGGAGGTCCTGGCGGTCACGCTCGGGGACCGCTCGATCGCCGACGTCGCCGCGATGTCCATCGCCGAGTGCGCGGCGTTCCTGCGCGAGCTCGAGCTCGACGCGCGCCAGAAGGTCATCGCCGAGCGCGTCGTCAAGGAGGTCAACGCGCGGCTGGGCTTCCTGCTCGACGTCGGCCTCGACTACCTCTCGCTCGACCGTGCCGCGGGCACGCTGGCCGGTGGGGAGGCCCAGCGCATCCGGCTCGCGACCCAGATCGGCTCGGGCCTGGTCGGCGTGCTCTACGTGCTCGACGAGCCGTCGATCGGGCTGCACCAGCGTGACAACCGGCGGCTCATCGACACGCTGCTGCGCCTGAAGTCGCTCGGCAACACGCTGATCGTCGTCGAGCACGACGAGGACACGATCCAGACCGCCGACTGGGTCGTCGACATCGGCCCCGGCGCGGGCGAGCACGGCGGCCAGGTGGTCGTGTCCGGCTCCGTCGAGGAGCTGCTGGCGTCCGAGCACTCCATCACCGGGGCCTACCTGTCCGGGCGCCGGGAGATCCCGGTCCCGCCCGTCCGCCGGCCACGCACCAAGGGCCGGGAGCTCACGGTCGTCGGGGCGCGTGAGCACAACCTGCGCGACGTCACCGTGGCGTTCCCGCTCGGGCAGCTGGTCGCGGTCACCGGCGTGTCCGGGTCGGGCAAGTCCACGCTGGTCAACGACATCCTGGCCGCGGTGCTGGTCAAGCACCTGAACGGCAACCGGGAGGTGCCGGGGCGCCACACGCGGGTGACCGGGCTGGACCACCTCGACAAGGTCGTCCGCGTCGACCAGTCCCCGATCGGCCGCACACCCCGGTCCAACCCGGCGACCTACACCGGCGTGTTCGACCACATGCGCAAGCTGTTCGCCGAGACGACGGAGGCCAAGGTCCGGGGCTACCTGCCCGGGAGGTTCTCCTTCAACGTCAAGGGCGGGCGGTGCGAGGCCTGCTCGGGCGACGGCACGATCAAGATCGAGATGAACTTCCTGCCGGACGTCTACGTCCCGTGCGAGGTCTGCTCCGGCGCGCGCTACAACCGCGAGACGCTCGAGGTGCACTTCAAGGGCAAGTCGATCTCGGAGATCCTCGACATGCCGATCGAGGAGGCCGCCGAGTTCTTCGAGTCGGTGCCCGCCATCCGCCGCCACCTGCAGACGCTGGTCGAGGTCGGTCTCGGCTACGTCCGCCTGGGCCAGCCGGCGCCGACCCTGTCCGGCGGTGAGGCGCAGCGCGTCAAGCTCGCCGCCGAGCTGCAGAAGCGGCAGACCGGTCGGACGATCTACGTGCTGGACGAGCCGACCACCGGACTGCACTTCGAGGACATCTCCAAGCTGCTGGGCGTCCTGCACCGCCTGGTCGACGCGGGCAACTCCGTCGTGGTCATCGAGCACAACCTCGACGTGATCAAGACGGCCGACTGGATCGTCGACATGGGGCCCGAGGGCGGGTCCGGCGGCGGCACCGTCGTCGCGCAGGGCACGCCGGAGCAGGTCGCGACGGTCGACGCGTCCCACACGGGGCGCTTCCTCGCCGAGATCCTCGGCGGCCGTGGCCCGGCGGGCCACCGCTCACCGGCCGGCGAGCCCCCTGCGCCCGGCGACGTCAAGGGCCGCCCGACCGTGCACACGGTCCGCTCCCCGGCGGGGCCGGTGACGTCCGGTCCGCGCGCCCGCTCGACCGCAGGGGCGTCGACCCCTGCCCCGTCCCGCTCGGCTGCGCGCGCGTGAGCGCCGCCCGGCGGGTGCACCCCCGCCCCGCTCCGGCGCGGCGAGCGGTGCCCCGACGGGCAGGCTCGTCCGGCAGCGGCGCGCACCGCTCAAGGTCGCGCCGGACCTGCCGAGACCAGAGCCGACAGCAGGGACGTACGACGACTCGAGGGGGGCGTCCATGACGTCGAGCAGCGTCGCCACAGTGCCGCGCGCGGCGGAGTCGAGCGCCCGGCTGCGCTCCCTGCTGTGGACGACCTTCGCCTGCTGGTCCTGCGACAGCGAGCGCCTCGACGACGCCGCGCTGGTCCTGAGCGAGCTGGTCGGCAACGCCGTCCGGCACGCCGAGGGCGACCTGATGCAGGTCCGGCTGCGGCGCACGGGCGACGTCCTGCGCATCGCCGTGCACGACAGCTCGTCGGCGCACCCGGCGCCGCGCGAGGCCTCCTTCGAGGACGAGAGCGGGCGGGGCATGATGATCATCGAGGCGCTCAGCCGCGAGTGGGGCTGGGAGCTCCGTGCCGACGGCAAGGTGGTGTGGGCCGATGTGTCCTGCTGAGACTCCCGCGGCCCGGAGCGGCCGCGGCCTGCGTGCGACGGCTCCGGCACGGCGGCCCCGGTGAGTGCCGCGGCGCTCGAGGCCGACCGCGTCGCCGACCTCCACGCGCTGACCGACCCCGACGCCCGGCAGAGCGAGCAGGTCGAGCTGTTCGTGGAGCGGGCCGCCCAGATCGCCGGTGTCCCGATGGCCACCCTGAACCTCCTCGACTCCACCCGGCAGTGCCAGGCGGCCACCACGGGCTTCGAGGGCCGGACCAGCGCGCGCAGTGACGCCATGTGCAGCGTGACGCTCGAGCTCGGCAGCACGGTGGTCGTCGCCGACGCCCGCAACGACCCTCGCTTCGAGAGCAGCCCGTGGGTGGACGGCCGGCTGGGCGGGGTGCGCTTCTACGCCTCCGCGCCGCTGACCACCCAGCGGGGCCACGTCATCGGCACGCTCTGCGTCTTCGACATCGAGCCGCACGAGCTCACCGCCGGGCAGACCGGCGAGCTCGAGGCGCTCGCCGTCCAGATCGTCGAGACGTTCGAGCACGAGGCCGCCGCCCGCCGCTGACGGCGTGCGTGACGAGCCCTCAGCCTGCGGTGCCTGCCGGGCTGTGCCTGCCGGGCGGTGCCTGCCGGGCGGTGCCCGCCGGGTCAGGTCTGCGGTGGCTCACCGCCGAGCAGCCGGTCCAGCAGGGCCTCCAGCGCCTCCGCGCTGCGCTCGCTGCCCCGCGGCACGGCCTGCTCGGTGCGGTCCAGGAAGTCCGCGGCGGTGGCCCGGGGCACCGAGACGCAGGCAGCGCGACCCGGCCGGGCCAGCTCGAGCTCCACCCGGTCGCGCCGCTCGTCCGGGCGGATCCGCACGTCGCCGTCGCCGGTGGGCTCGTCGAGGCCGTAGCGCAGGAAGTCGCGCAGCACGATCCACCGCCCGCGGGGGAGGGCGGGGTGGTCGGGCTGCGGGGTGAGCAGCAGCTCCACCGCCAGCGGGTCCTCGGGCCGCCAGAGCATCGTCAGGACCGTCATGCGCCCTCGGCCCGTGGAGCCCCCGTCGTCGACGACCACCTCGACGGACACGGCGGCGGACGGCACCTGCGCAGGGTGGCACCGCGGTTGCGCGGCAGCCACTCCGGGGGTGCTCCGGACGGTCGGCCGGGGGACGGCGGCACGTAGGCTTGACGCCGTGGCCGACCCGTCGTCGTACCGTCCGGCGCCGGGCACCATCCCGACGTCGGCAGGGGTCTACCGCTTCCGGGACGCCACCGGTCGGGTCGTCTACGTCGGCAAGGCCAAGAGCCTGCGCAGCCGCCTGAACAGCTACTTCGCGGACCTGTCGGCGCTGCACCCCCGCACGCGGCAGATGGTGACGACCGCGGCGTCGGTGGAGTGGACCGTCGTCTCGACCGAGGTCGAGGCGCTGCAGCTCGAGTACTCCTGGATCAAGGAGTACGACCCGCGCTTCAACGTGAAGTACCGCGACGACAAGAGCTACCCGTCGCTGGCGGTCACCCTGCACGAGGAGTTCCCCCGGCTGCAGGTCATGCGGGGGCCGAAGAAGAAGGGCGTGCGCTACTTCGGGCCGTACGCCCACGCGTGGGCCATCCGCGAGACCCTCGACCTCCTGTTGAGGGTGTTTCCCGCCCGCACCTGCTCCAACGGCGTCTTCAAGCGCGCCGGCCAGGTCGGCCGGCCGTGCCTGCTCGGCTACATCGACAAGTGCGCCGCGCCGTGCGTCGGCAAGGTCGACCAGGCCGAGCACCGGGCCATCGTCGACGACTTCTGCGACTTCATGGCCGGGCAGTCCGGGCGCTTCGTGAAGCGCCTCGAGAAGCAGATGGCCGACGCCGCCGAGGCGCAGGACTACGAGCGGGCCGCACGCCTGCGCGACGACATCGGCGCGCTCACCCGCGCCACCGAGAAGCAGGCCGTGGTGCTCGCCGACGGCACCGACGCCGACGTGGTCGGCGTCGCCGAGGACCAGCTCGAGGCCGCGGTCCAGGTCTTCCACGTGCGCGGTGGACGCGTGCGCGGGCAGCGTGGCTTCGTCGTCGACAAGGTCGAGGAGCTCACGACCGGCGAGCTCGTCGGCCAGTTCCTCGCACAGGCGTACGGCGACGACCCTGACCCTGATGTGGAGGTCGAGGTCGAGCGCCGGACGACCCCGGGCGCCGGCGTGACGCTGCGCGGCACCGACGACGTCCCGCGCGAGGTCCTCGTGCCGGCGCTGCCGCCCGACCTCGACGTGCTGCAGTCGTGGCTCGCCGACCTGCGCGGCACCAACGTCCAGATCCGCGTCCCGCAGCGCGGTGACAAGCGCGCCCTGCTCGAGACGGTCGAGCGCAACGCCGCCCAGGCCTTCGCCCTGCACAAGACCAAGCGGGCGAGCGACCTCACCGCCCGGTCGCTGGCGCTGTCGGAGCTGCAGGACGCCCTCGAGCTGTCCGACGCGCCGTTGCGCATCGAGTGCTTCGACGTCTCGCACGTGCAGGGCACGAACGTCGTCGCGTCGATGGTCGTCTTCGAGGACGGCCTCGCCCGCAAGAGCGAGTACCGCCGCTTCGCCGTGCGCGGCTACGACGGCAACGACGACACCGCCTCCATGCGCGAGGTCGTGCGCCGGCGCTTCAGCCGCTACCTCGACGAGCGCAGCGAGACCGGTCAGCTCGACGTGGAGGACGGTCACGTCGAGGGGGAGCCCGTGTCGGAGCAGCGGCCCGGCATCGACCCCGAGACCGGACGCCCCCGCAAGTTCGCCTACCCGCCGAACCTCGTCGTCGTCGACGGCGGCGCCCCGCAGGTCGCCGCCGCGCAGGCGGCGCTCGACGACCTCGGCATCGACGACGTCGCGCTCGTCGGGCTGGCCAAGCGGCTCGAGGAGGTGTGGGTGCCGGGCTCGGACGACCCGGTGATCCTGCCGCGCACGAGCGAGGGCCTGTACCTGCTCCAGCGCGTCCGCGACGAGGCCCACCGGTTCGCGATCGCCTACCACCGGCAGAAGCGGTCCAAGACCATGACCGCCTCGGCGCTCGACGGGATCGCCGGCCTCGGCGAGACGCGGCGCAAGGCGCTGCTGCGCCACTTCGGCTCGCTGAAGCGGCTCAAGGCGGCCACCGTCGAGGAGGTCGTGGAGGTGCCCGGCATCGGCCGCCGCACCGCGGAGGCCGTGCTCGCCGCGCTCGGCACCGCCGAGCCGGTCGCCGCCGCGCCGGCCTTCGACCCCGTCACAGGAGAGGTCGTCGGATGACCGTCCCGCACACCGTCCCCGCCGCTGCTGCGCCGCTCCCGCTGCAGCTCGTCGTCGTCACCGGCCTGTCCGGCGCCGGCCGGTCGACCGCGGCCAAGTGCCTCGAGGACCTCGGCTGGTTCGTCGTCGACAACCTCCCGCCCTCGCTCCTGCCGACGATGGTCGACCTCGGCTCCCGCTCGCAGGGCGCCGTCGGCAAGATCGCGGTCGTCGTCGACGTCCGGTCGCGCGCCTTCTCGTCCGACCTGCGGACCGCGCTCGACGAGATCGGCCGGCTCGGCGTCCGCCCGCGCGTGCTCTTCCTCGAAGCGGGCGACGACGCGCTCGTCCGGCGCTTCGAGAGCGTCCGCCGCCCGCACCCGCTGCAGGGCGACGGCAGGCTCGTCGACGGCATCGCCCGCGAGCGCGAGCTGCTGCGCGACCTGCGCGGCGGCGCCGACCTCGTGCTCGACAGCAGCGACCTGAACGTGCACGAGCTGCGGGGCAAGGTCACGGCGGCCTTCGGCGTCGCGGGGCAGGGCTCGCGCCTGCAGCTCACGGTGCTGTCGTTCGGGTTCAAGTACGGCCTGCCGGTCGACGCCGACCTCGTCGCCGACGTCCGCTTCCTGCCGAACCCCCACTGGGTCCCCGAGCTGCGGCCCCACACCGGCCGCGACGTCGCCGTCCGCGACTACGTGCTCGCCCAGGACGGCGCGGTGGAGTTCCTCGACCGCTACGAGGGCCTGCTGCGGCTGGTCTTCGACGGCTACGCCCGCGAGGGCAAGCGCTACGCCCTCGTGGCCGTGGGCTGCACGGGCGGCAAGCACCGCAGCGTCGCGATGTCGGAGCAGCTCGCGGGCCGTCTGGCCGGGGAGGGCGTCGACGTCTCGGTCGTCCACCGCGACCTGGGTCGCGAGTGACGGGCGCCGACCCCCGGGCCGGCGCCGGTGGAGGTGCTGACGCCCGCGCGCCCCGGCCGGTGCCGCACGGCCCGCAGGTCGTCGCCCTCGGCGGCGGCCACGGTCTCGCCGCCTCGCTGCAGGCGCTGCGCCAGCTCACCTCACGCCTCACCGCCGTGGTGACCGTCGCCGACGACGGCGGCTCGAGCGGACGGCTGCGCGCCGAGCTCGGCCAGCTGCCGCCGGGCGACCTGCGCATGGCGCTCGCGGCGCTGGCCCGCGACGACGAGTGGGGCGCCACCTGGACGACGCTGCTGCAGCACCGGTTCGGCGGCGACGGGCCGCTGGCCGGCCACGCCGTCGGCAACCTCGTGCTCGCCGGGCTCACCGAGTGCACCGACGGCGACACCGTGCAGGCGCTCGACCTCGCCGCGCGGCTGCTCGGCGCCGTCGGACGGGTGCTGCCGATGAGCTCGTCGCCGCTCGTGATCGCCGCGCAGGTGGCCGGGCTCGACCCCGACGACGCCGCCGCGACGCGGGAGGTGGTCGGGCAGGTCGCCGTCGCGAGCACCGCCGGCCGGGTCACCTCGGTGCAGCTGCGCCCGCAGGACCCCCCGGCCTGCCCCGAGTCGGTGCTGGCCGTGCTCGAGGCCGACTGGGTCGTCCTCGGCCCCGGCTCGTGGTTCACCAGCGTCCTGCCGCACCTCATGGTCCCCGACCTGCGCGACGCGCTGGTCGCCACGCCGGCCCGCCGTGCGGTCTGCCTCAACCTCGCGGAGCAGGCGGGGGAGACCGACGGGCTCACCCCGCAGGACCACCTGCAGGTGCTGCTCGCGCACTGCCCCGACCTGAGGGTCGACGTCGTGGTCGCCGACGAGGACGCCGTCGTCGACGCGGCCGGCCTGAGGCATGCTGTCGAGGCCGTCGGCGCCCGGCTCGTCCTCGCCCCCGTCTCGCTGGGCGACGGCACGCCGCGCCACTCCCCGGACCGCCTCGCCGCCGCCTACGCCGGCGTGATGGGGTCACCACGAGCAACCGACGAACCACTTCCTGTCACGGAGGACGACGCATGGCGATGACCGCGGCGGTCAAGGACGAGCTCTCCCGGCTGTCGGTCACCCGGCCGTGCTGCCGCAAGGCCGAGATCTCGGCGCTGCTGCGGTTCGCAGGCGGCCTGCACCTCGTCGGCGGCGACGGCGGACCCGGCGGCGGCCGGGCGCCCAGCCGCATCGTCGTCGAGGCGGAGCTCGACACCGGCTCCACCGCCCGCCGGCTGCGCAAGGAGCTCGCCGAGGTCTACGGCCACGCCAGCGACGTGCACGTCGTCGCCGCGGGCGGCCTCCGCAAGGGGAACCGCTACGTCGTCCGCGTGTCCAAGGACGGCGAGGGGCTGGCCCGCCAGGCCGGTCTCGTCGACGGCAACGGACGGCCCGTGCGCGGCCTGCCGCCGCAGGTCGTCAGCGGCGGCACCTGCGACGCCGCCGCTGCCTGGCGCGGGGCGTTCCTCGCCCACGGCTCGCTCACCGAGCCCGGTCGCTCGTGCTCGCTCGAGATCACCTGCCCCGGGCCGGAGGCGGCGCTCGCGCTCGTCGGCGCCGCTCGCCGGCTCGGCGTCGCGGCCAAGGCCCGCGAGGTGCGCGGCGTCGACCGCGTCGTCGTGCGCGACGGTGACGCGATCA